>UQXT01000048.1 GCA_900545075.1 uncultured Collinsella sp.
ACCCCCGCCTCGACCGCAACTTTCGCGGCCAGCTCTGCCACGGCAAGGCCGTACGGCGAGGCCTTGCGAGCGCCGATAATGGAGAGCGCGGGCGTCGACAGTGTGGCGGGGTCACCACGCACATAAAGCGTCTGGGGAACATCAGAGAGCTCCAAAACGGTATCTGGATACAACGCATCACCGGGATGAAGCTCAAAAGTC
This sequence comes from uncultured Collinsella sp., assembly GCA_900545075.1. Lineage (GTDB taxonomy): Bacteria > Actinomycetota > Coriobacteriia > Coriobacteriales > Coriobacteriaceae > Collinsella. The sequence goes on from UQXT01000048.1 coordinate 202, forward strand.
TCCTCGGGCATTACTGATCCCTCCGTCCCTGATACATGGCGGCCTCGAGCACATGATCTTGCGTTACCCGCTCGCTTTCTGCGACATCGGCGATCGTGCGCGCGATGCGCACCAGGCGCACGATGCCACGCCCCGTGAGATGCGTGCGCTTCGACAATCCAAGCACGCATTTCTCGGCGGCCTCGTCGAGTGCAAAGGTCGACACGACACCGTCAATGGACCGTGACTCATCGTGCTCGGCCTCGGCATCCGCATCATCCATACGGGTCTCGCGCCAGGCACGAAAAGCCCGACCGCGGACAACGTAGTCGCGCAGCTCGGCCGACGACATACCCTCGGCGCCCTCGATAATCACCTGCGGATCGGGGCGGGTCACGTCGAGCATCAGGTCGATGCGGTCGGCCAAGGGACCGCGCAGCTTGGACCGATAGCGCTCGACCATCGATGCCGAGCAACGACACGGAACCTCGCGATCGCCCAAAAAACCGCAGGGGCAGGGATTGCTCGCCGCAAGCAGCTGAAAGCGCGAGGGAAACGTGAAGGCGCCGTCGACGCGCACGATCCTGACATAGCCGCGCTCGATAGGCTGACGAAGCGTCTGCAGCACACCGGTGGGAAACTCGGCAAGCTCGTCCAAAAAGAGCACGCCGCCATGGGCAAGGCTGATCTCGCCCGGATGCACCGGGCGCCCTCCGCCAATAAGGCCCGCAGTCGAAATGCTGTGATGGGGACTACGAAACGGCCGATGCCCCGCAAGCAGGCCATCGATGTTCTCACCCAAGACCGAATGGATACACAATGCCTCCTGCTGATCCTCGACGGAAAGCTCGGGCAAGATACCCGTCATGCGGCGCGCAAGCATGGTCTTGCCCGATCCCGGAGACCCAATCATAAGCAAGCCCAGCTCCCCTGCCGCCGCAAGCGCTATGCCGCGCTTGGCGACCTCCTGCCCCAACACGTCGGCATAATCGAGCTCGGGCTCAAAGGTGGCCTCGAGCACTTCAGAATCCAGATAGTGCCGAGCTGCCTCGCCCATACCGCGGGCAAGCTGCGACAGATGATCGATAAAACCGCAATCGACCCCCGCGAGCGGAACATGCTGGTCGGACCTGCCGGCGATAAAAGACAGCCCCATGTCGCGAGCCAGCAGCTGGAACGCCACTTCGCCCTTGACGGGAAGCACCGTGCCATCCAAGCCGAGCTCGCCGGCAATGAGGCAGCGGTCGAGATTGTCGCGTGGAATCTGCCCATCGGCCGCAAGCACCGCAATGGCTATCGGCAGGTCAAAACCGCTACCGGTCTTTCGGATATCGCCCGGTGCCAGATTGACCGTAATGCCCGAGCGCGGGATCTCGAATCCGGCAGAGCGCATCGCGCAGCGAATGCGCCCACGCGACTCCATGACCTCCATACTCGGGATGCCGAGCATCTGGATGCCCGGGATGCCGCCCGCAAGCGAAACCTCGACCGTGACGGGAATCGCCTCGACGCCGCGGATACAGGCTGCGTGAACGGCAAACGTCTCGAACGCCATCACGACACCTGCCAATCGAACGCATTGTACTGGTGCTCGATCTCGGCGATATGCCCGCCGCGAATGGTGACGCCCACGGCATCGAAGCGGATTGCCTTGAGCGGATAGTGCTCCATGAGATAACAACTCGCGATGCGACGATAGCGCCGCTGCTTTTGGGCGTTCACCGCTTCCTCGGGAAACACCCGCGTATCGCAATCCAGCGCAACACGCCTGGTCTTGACCTCGGCCATCACCACCACATCGTCGAGCTCATCGAGCAGCACCAGATCGGCCTCGCCTTCCGAGCATCGATAGCCTTGTTCCAGCAATGCATAGCCGCGCTCGTTAAAGTAATCGATTGCGATAAGCTCGCCCAGCATACCGAGCTCGCGAGGACTGAGCCCCTTGATAAACTCAGGCGTGATCGACCCGCAATCGAGCTCCCCCTCTTCCCAACGTTCCTTGAGCTGCTGCGTCTTGCTCATTTTGGCTGCGGCGCACATGGGGTCTCCTTTCCCACTCCCTGCATTGCCTCGATAATGAGGGCAGGTTTCATGCGGGTAAGTACCGGAAGCAAACCAAAAACCAACCAATTGCCGACAAATGAGGGGCCGCGCGCAACAATAGCGTTGCACACGGCCCCTACCAGCAGGTTTATGGAACCCTTAAGGTCCCTGTCTCCACAATTGCCTTAAAAAAGGCGCTCAGTCTGCAGAAAGTTTCCGCAAAAGCTCACGCGGTGCAGCGGACAAAGTCCATGTTTGCGAATGGCCTCGATGTGCTCGGGACTCGCATAGCCTTTCGATTCGGCCAAATGGTACTCGGGATACTCGGCATCGTACTCGACCATCATCTCGTCACGCGTGACCTTTGCCATGATGGATGCCGCGGCGATACAGGCGATTTTGGCATCGCCCTTCACCACGTCGCGCTCATGGGGCACGGCGCCCAGCGGGTTACCGTCCATAAGCACGCAATCGGGCTCGAGTCCCGTATCTGCCACCGCACCCGCGACAGCGGCTCGAATGGCGCGGGCCATGCCCATCTCATCGATATCTGCAGGAGCGATATGGCAAAAGCCGATAGCAGTCGCCACCTCGGCAATCTTCACCGAGAGCAGCTCGCGGCGCGCCGGCGTGAGCTTTTTGGAATCGTTGATGCCCCAGATGCGCGGCTCCATCGGAAGGCACACGGCGCACACGGTCAAGGGGCCCGCTACCGAGCCACGGCCCACCTCGTCGACGCCCACGACCACACCATCACCGCCGAGCTCATGCATAAGCTCGTACATGCCGTTGACGCGCTCGCGTTCGGAAAGTTCCTTGGCATGGCGCTTAAGGGCACGTTCGCAAGCCTTGATCACCTGCTGGCGCGGATCCTCGCGATAATGCTCCACGAGGGCGGGGGTCTCCTCAAACGTAGCGCTCGCCAGCTCGCCGGCAACCTGCGATGCCGAAACCGAGCTCGTCATATTGGCCATACCAGGCCCTCCTTGCATGCAAATCAGATAAAAAGAAGGGCCACCCGAAGGTGACCCTTGTGTCCAAACGAGTGGACAGACGCTGCGATCTTCTTAGCGCTTCTCGGGGATGCGAGCAGCCTTGCCCACCTTGTCGCGGAGGTAGTACAGCTTGGCGCGACGGACGCGACCATGACGAACGACCTCGAGCTTGGCGATCTTGGGGCTGTGAAGCGGGAAGGTACGCTCAACACCGACACCGAAGGAAATCTTGCGGACGGTGAAGGTCTCACGGGCACCGGCGCCGGCCATGCGGATGACGTCGCCCTGGAAGACCTGGATGCGCTCGCGGTCGCCTTCCTTAATGCGGTAGTGAACCTTGACGTTGTCGGCGACGCGAACCTGCGGGATGTCCTCGCGGATCTGCTGACGCTCGATTGCGCGGATGTAATCCATGTGCAATTCCTTACTCTTCTAGAGGTGCCGTACCACCTTGGCCGGCACGTAGTTGAACAAACGCATTCGAGTATACACGCGCGGGTTTCTGCTGCAAGAACAATTTTTTACGCAGACAAAAAGACAAAACCCGCACATGATAACCGCCCGCCTCACGAATGAGACGGGCGGCGTGAAGGGGGCTACGCTAGGCGCCCAAACCCAAAACGTTAGGCGGAACGCTTGGCCTCGAGCTTGGCCTGGGCGGCAGCCAGGCGCGCGAGGGGCACGCGATAGGGCGAACAGGACACGTAGTCCACGTCGGCCACGTTAAACAGGGCCTTGATGGACTTGGGGTCGCCGCCGTGCTCGCCGCACACGCCAAAGTGCATGTCGGGGTTGGTGGCGCGACCTTTCTCGACGGCCATGCGCACCAGCTCGAGTACCGCCGAGTCGATGGTCTCGAAGGGGTTGTCCTTCAAGATCTTCTTATGCATGTACAGCGGGATGAACTTGGCCTCGGCATCGTCACGAGAGAAGCCGAAGGTCGTCTGGGTGAGGTCGTTGGTGCCAAAGCAGAAGAAGTCGGCATGATGGGCGATCTCATCAGCGACCATGCAGGCGCGCGGCAGCTCGAGCATCGTGCCCACGGGAATGTTGAGCTCGACGCCCTCCTCGGCGGAAACCTCGGCGATCACGCGCTCGATGACCTCGCGGGTCTGGACATGCTCTGCCGTGATAGAGACGAGCGGAACCATGATCTCGGGGCGCGGATCGACGCCCTCCTTGATGAGGCGAGCGGCAGCCGTGGCGACGGCGCGAACCTGCATGAGCGGCAGATCGCTAAAGACAACGGACAGACGCACGCCGCGCAGTCCGAGCATCGGATTGGACTCGACCATGCTGTCAATACGACGCAGACGGGTGCGCAGGACGGCAAGCTCTTCCTCGCTGGCGCCAGCGGCTTCCTTCTTGGTGATGGCGACCTCGAGCTCGCGAGGATTATCCAAGAACTCATGAAGCGGCGGATCGAGCAGGCGAACGACCACATCGCGACCGGACATGGTCTTGAACATCGCCAGGAAGTCCTCGGTCTGAACCTTGAGCAGGTCGGACAGGGCCTGCTGCTTCACGGCCTCATCATCGGACAGGATGAAGCTCTGGATGATGTTCTTGCGGTCGCCCAGGAACATGTGCTCGGTGCGGCACAGGCCGATGGCCTCGGCGCCAAACTCGAGTGCGAGCGCGGCATCCTCGGGGTTGTCGGCGTTGACGCGCACATGGTTGGCATGGCCGCCGGTCTCGTCCAGACGAATCTCGTCGGCCCAGGACAGAATCGTGTCCAGGTCGCCGGTGAGCTCGGCCGAAACCAGATCAACGGCGCCGTCGACGACAATACCCTGGGTGCCGTCGATGGAGATGACATCGCCCTCATGCAGCACGCGATCGCTGCCCTCGATGCGCGCGACCTTCTCAGCCGCGTCGATGTGGAAGCACTCGACGCCGCAGACGCAGGGCGTACCCATACCGCGAGCGATAACGGCGGCATGGCTCGTCTTGCCACCGTGGCTGGTCAGGATGCCCTCGGCGGCGACCATGCCCTTCAGGTCATCGGGGTTGGTCTCCCAGCGAACCAGAATGACCTTATGGCCCTCGTTGGCGCGCGCGACGGCGTCATCGCTCGAGAACACGACCTCGCCCACGGCGGCACCAGGGCTGGCGTTAAGACCGCTGGCCAGAGCCTCGTACTTCTTGGAGGCATCAAACTGCGGGTGCAGGAGCTGGTCGAGCTGCGCGGGATCGATACGGGCCACGGCCTCCTCGCGGGTGATCAGGCCCTCCTCAACCATCTCGATGGCAATGCGCAGGGCGGCGGTGGCGGTACGCTTGCCCACGCGGGTCTGGAGCATCCAGAGCTTGCCCTGCTCGATGGTGAACTCGATATCGCACATATCGCGATAATGATCCTCAAGTGTCAGGAACACGCGCTCGAGCTCCTCGCCTGCGGACTCGAGGCCCGGAGTGGTCTTGAGATCGGCGATGGGCTCGGTGTTGCGAATGCCGGCGACGACGTCCTCGCCCTGGGCGTTGACCAAGAAGTCGCCGTAGAACTCCTTGGTGCCGTCGGCCGGATTGCGCGTGAAGGCAACGCCGGTCGCAGAGGTCTCGCCCTTGTTGCCAAAGGCCATGGCCTGCACGTTGACGGCGGTGCCGAGCTCGTCAGAAATGCCATGCTGCTTGCGGTAGATGCAGGCGCGCTCGTTCATCCAGCTGCCAAAGACGGCCTGGATGGCAAGACGCAGCTGGAGCTCCGGATCGTGCGGAAAGACGGGCTTGCCGTCGGCGACCTCGAGCTCGGGATACAGGGCGGCCTCGACGTTCTCGGAGAAGATGCCCTTAAAGGTCTCGACGAGCTCCTGCAGGTCCTCGGCCGAAAGCTCGGAATCGACGCGAACGCCGGCGACCAGGCGTGCCTGGGTCAGAGCGTTCTCGAACAGGTCGGCATCGACACCCATAACGACGTTGGAGAACATCTGGATAAAGCGTCGGTAGCTATCCCAGGCAAAACGCGGATTTTGCGTCTGGGCGATGAGACCCTGAACGGAGTCGTCGTTAAGGCCCAAGTTGAGGACCGTGTCCATCATACCGGGCATGGAGAACGGAGCGCCCGAGCGCACCGATACAAGCAGCGGGTCGTTGGCGTCACCGAGCTTCTTGCCGCAGCGGGCCTCGAGTTCAGCCTCGGCGGCAACGATCTCATCGAGTGCGCCTTCGGGCCAGACGTTGCCGGCGCCGGAGTACTCGACACAGGTCTGGCAGGTAATGGTAAAGCCACCGGGAACCGGCAGACCGATGCGGCTCATCTCGGCAAGGTTTGCGCCCTTGCCGCCAAGCACGAAGTTCATGGACTTGTCGCCCTCAGTGACACAGGTGCCCTGGGCGTCGGTACCAAAACGGTAAACCCTCTTGCAATCGCTCACGATACTTCCCCTTCCATGCACTTACGCGCACGACCGTGGTGACGAATCGACCCGCAGGTTGCGAGCCGTGAGGGTACTATACGGCGGGCATTGAGCGGGCATGCGTAGAGGGCGCGGGGTTTGGTAAACGTGATAAATATTACGGTAAACGGTAGGTAAAGGTGGTTACCTTATGAAGATACCACTGCAAGAGAATTGCAGGTCAAATGCAAGTTCTTTGCTAAATCGCTTTACCAATATCGTGCATTATTTTTGGTAGTCTTTAAAAGACGGTGCATTTTTAGCTACCCCAATGAGTTAGCTTTGCTGGGCTCGGCGGGCGGCGCGACGGACACGGGCTTCTTGGATTTCCTCCAAGTGACTGATGATCTCGGAGGCGCTCTCCTCGATTGCCTTGCCGTCGGTTCGCACCACAAAGCAGCCCAGGCGCTTCATAAGGGCGCGGGCTTCCTCGAGCTCGCTGCGCACGCTCTCGGGCTCGGCATAGGAGCCGGCGACGGCACGGGCGTAGTCATCGCCCAAGCGGCTATCGCGAATCCCGGAAATAACGTCGACGGTCGAAATTAAGCCGAACAACCGCATCGGGTCGACCTCGTAAATTGACTTCGGCGGCTCCATGCCATGGGCCAAAGGAACATTGGCAACCTTGTAACCCTGATAGGCCAAATACATCGAAAGGGGCGTCTTGGACGTACGCGACACACCCAGCAGCACGATATCGGCACCCGACAGATCGTCGCAACCGCGCCCGTCGTCGTGCTCAACAAAATACTCCATGGCCTCGATGCGATGGAAATAGCGGTCATCGGTCTTGTGAATCACGCCTGCAACGCCCTTGGGCGACGCACCGATGAGCGACGACAACACGGCAAGTGTCGGGCCGATCAAGTCGACCGAGCGGATATGCAGCATACCCAGGTAATCGAGCACACGGGCGCGCAGCGCCGGGTCGACAATGGTGTGGAACACGGCAATATCGCGATGGTCCGCATCGACTCGCGGACCCACAAACGACTTAACCTGCTCCACCGAGGTCACCTTGGGCAGGCGCAAAAGATGAAAAGCCCCTTCATCAAATTGCCCGGACGCCGCAAGCACCACCTCACAAGCGGTATCGCCGAGAGAGTCGGAGATAACGATAACGGTGGGACGAACGGCGACCGGGCAATCCATGCGGGGCTCCTTTTGCGCTTACGCGCAGGCTGGCTTACTTTTTGCGGGCAAGCTCACCGATGTTGGCGATGCCGGAGAAAACGGCCTCGAAGCGGTTGAGCAGCTTAAGGCGATTATCGCGAAGCTGCTCGTCCTTGTCCATGACCATAACCTCGTCGAAGAAGCGGTCGATGGGGGCACGCAGGGCGGCAAGGGCGGCAAATGCGGCCGGGTAATCCTCGGCAGCAAGGGCGTCATCGACAGCGGCCTGAGCAGCCTCGGAGGCGTCGGCGAGCGCGAGCTCGACCTCGCCCATCAGGCTGCGGTCGTACTCCGCACCCAGCTCGGGCTTGGAGATGTGCGCAGCGCGGGCATAGGCGGTAGCCAGGTTGTCGAAGGTCTCGGCATCGTTCTTGCGAGCCTCGTCGAGCGCGGCGCAGCGGGCGAAGAAGACGGACGGAGCGATGATGTGCACCGCGGAAACGGCGGCGACGGTGTCGGCAGGAATCTTCTCGTCGCGGGCCATGCTCACCAGGCGGCCATGGAAGAAGTCACGGACCTGTTGGGCGACCTCGGCGGAGTCGAACTCAATGCCTTGCTCGCTATAGAGCTCAAGGGCAAAGTCAATCAGCGACGTGGGGTCAATCGGCAGACGATCGCGCAGGATGTTGATGATGCCGATAGCGGCACGACGCAGCGCATACGGGTCGGACGAGCCGGTCGGGGGCTCGCCGATGGCAAAAATACCGGCAATGGTATCGAGCTTGTCGGCACAGGCCACGATGCAGCCAGCGGTGCCCTCGGGCAGCTCATCGCCGGCGAAGCGGGGACGATAATGATCGCGAATGGCGTGGGCGACCTCGTCGTTCTCCCCCATCGCGATAGCGTAGTAACCGCCCATCACGCCCTGCTGGCTCGTGAACTCGACGACGGCGTTGGATACCAGGTCGGCCTTGCACAGGTGCGCAGCGCGAGCAGCGTCTGCAGCAAGGTGGGCGCCCAGATGGGCCTCACGGGCGATGGCGAGCGCGAGCTGCTCAATGCGCTCGGACTTGGCGAGCACGCTACCGAGCTTCTCCTGGAAGGCAACCTTGGCCAGACGCTCACGGAACTCATCGAGGGAGATCTTCAGGTCCTCCTCGTAGAAGAACTTTGCGTCGTCCAGACGGGCGCGCACGACGCGCTCGTTGCCGTCGATCACGCGCTCGGCATTCTCGGGTTTGCTGTTGGAAACGACCACGAACTCACGCGTGAGCCTGCCCTCGCCGTCATATATCGGGAAGTAGCGCTGGTTGGTGAGCATAGACTCGCAGATGATCTCGTGCGGGACCTTGAGGAACTCCTCGTCGAAGGTACCGACGAGCACCGTCGGCCACTCGCAAAGGTTGATGACCTCCTCAAAGACCTTCTTAGGCGTGTCGACATGGCAGCCGGGGCGAGCGGCCTCGACCTCGGCGATACCGGCAAGGATGGCCTCACGACGACGCTCGGCAGAGAGCACGCCGGCGTCCTCGAGCACCTGCTCGTAGACGGCGGGGCTGGCGACCACATGGTCACCGGGGCCCAGAACGCGATGTCCGCGCGTGGTGTTGCCACTCGTCACATCGGCAAAGGACACGGGCACGACATCCTCGCCCAAAAGGCAGCAGATCCAACGGACCGGACGAACAAACGTAGCGTGCTCGTGGCCCCAGCGCTGGCTGCGGTAGTTGGGCCACTGCAGGCCGGCGATGGTCTTCTCGCACAGAGCCGTCAGGATCGGGGCGGCCGGTGCGGAGGGAATGTTCTTCTCGGCGAACACGTACTCGCGGCCGTCGGTGTCCTCGCGACGGACCAGGTCCTCGGCAGCCACACCGCACTTGCGGGCAAAGCCCTGGGCGGCCTTGGTGGCGTTACCGTCGGCATCAAAGGCAATGTTTGCCGCGGGGCCGCGCTTGACCTCATGGACCTCATCGGTCGCAGTGGCGACGTTGGCCACGAGCGCAGCCAGTCGACGCGGGCTCGAGATCACGCGGACCTCGCCATGGGCCAGACCGGCCTCGTCGAGACCCTTGGCGATCATGGTGCCGAGCTGCTTGACGGCATTGTTCAGCGGTGCGGAGGGCATTTCCTCCGTACCGATTTCAAACAGGAAATCCTTAGCGTCTGCCATGGCTTACGCCACCTCGCCTTCCTGATCGGCATTCTCGTTGACTCCGGCGACCTCGGCCATATAGGCCTCGCAGCACGCCTTGGCGACGGCGCGGACGCGCAAGATGTAGTTGGCACGCTCGACCGCAGACAGTGCGCCGCGGGCATCGAGCAGGTTGAAAGCATGGCTGCACTTCATGACGCAGTCGTAAGCGGGCAGCGGCAGCTTGCGCTCAAGGCAGGAGTGGCACTCGGCCTCGTAGTCGTCAAATTTCTGACGCATCATCTCGACGTTGGCGACCTCAAAGTTGTAGGCACTAAACTCGCGCTCGTTCTCCAGGAACACGTCGCCATAAGTCATCGACGTGCCGTCGGGCAGATAGCTCCACACCAGGTCATAGACGGAGTTGACGCCCTGGGCGTACATGGCGATACGCTCCAGGCCATAGGTGATCTCGACGGGCACGGGGTCGACCTCGATGCCGCCCACCTGCTGGAAGTACGTGAACTGCGTAACCTCCATGCCGTTGAGCCAGACCTCCCAGCCAAGGCCCCAGGCGCCGAGCGTCGGGCTCTCCCAGTCGTCCTCGACAAAACGGACGTCATGGTCGTTGGGGTCCAGGCCAATGGCAGCAAGAGACCCCAGGTAAAGCTCCTGGGCGTTGACCGGCGACGGCTTGATGAGCACCTGGAACTGATAGTAGTGCTGCATGCGGTTGGGGTTCTCGCCGTAGCGGCCGTCGGCGGGACGGCGGCAAGGCTGAGCGTAGCAGGTGCGCCACTCGGCGGGACCGAGCGAGCGCAGCGTGGTCGCGGTGTGGAAGGTACCGGCACCGACCTCGGAGTCATAGGGCTGCATAATGACGCAGCCCTGCTCGCCCCAGTACTGCTGGAGGCGCAGGATGATGTCTTGGAAGGAAAGCGATGAAGCGTTCATGCCTCTAATATCCCCTCGTCGAAACGATTACACGGTTAGGTACTGTACTATAGCGGTTTTTAGTCGATAAAGCCGATGCGGTTGAGCGGCCAGTAGCGCACAAGCGCCACGGCGATCAAATCAGAGCGATCGACGGGACCAAAGTAGCGTGAGTCGGCAGAGTTTTCGCGGTTGTCGCCCATCACCCACACGCACCCGTCGGGAACGGTGTAGGGATAGCTTACCTGAGCGCCGGGAGCCTGGACCGAAAGCGGCCAGCTCATGCCGGTCGTGTAGTCCTCGTCGAGCGCCTGGCCGTCAACGACCACCTTGCCGTCCTGAAGGTCGACCGTCTGGCCGGCCGTGGCAATAACACGCTTGACGAGAACATCGTGCTCGGAGGTGCCATCGGGGTTGTGGAACACCACGATATCGCCTTGGCTGACAGGCTGGCCGAGCTCAAGGCTCACCTTTTGCGCCAGGATCTGGTCGCCAATCTCGATCGTGGACTCCATGGAGCCGGTGGGCACCACAAAGGGTTCGACCACAAACGAGCGAATCAGGAAGGTGGCGACCAGTGCGATCGCGACGACCACGATCCACTCAAACGCACCCTTTAGCACGGAATGCTGCGATGGAACCATTCTCACTCCTTGCTCGGCGAATACGACGCGTCCAGGATCTCCTGCGCATACGCGCGCTCCCCGGGCGTAAGCCGCGCCGTCTCGATCAGGTCGGGGCGCCAGCGGCAGGTGCGCTCGATGGCGTTCTTGCGGCGCCAGGCGTCAACCTTGGCATGGTCGCCGCTCACGAGCACCGGCGGCACACCCTCGCCGTTGAACTCGGCGGGGCGGGTGTACTGCGCGTACTCGAGCAGGCCACCGTCCTCGGCAGTCGAGAACGACTCATCGACGTTGCTCATCTCGTCACCAAGGGCGCCGGGAATCAGACGCACGACGGCATCGGCAACGACCATAGCGGGAAGCTCGCCGCCCGTGAGCACGTAGTCGCCGATCGACAGGCGCTCGTCGGCATACGCATACGCGCGCTCGTCGACGCCCTCGTAGCGGCTGCATACAAACAGCAGACGCTCGCTTTTGAGCAGGCGCTCGGCCACATGCTGCGTAAAGGGCTCGCCGCAGGGCGTAAAGAACACCACGGTGGGCTTGGGACCCTCGGAGCTAATAGCCTCGATGGCCTCGGCGATGGGCTCGACCTTCATGAGCATGCCCTGCCCGCCGCCGTACGGCTCGTCATCGACGGTACGATGGCGGTCGTGCGTCCAGTCACGCAGGTTATAGGCCTTAAAATCAAAAAGGCCGGCCTTGCGGGCGCGGCCCAAGATCGATGTGGACATGACGGGCTCAAACATCTCGGGAAAGACCGAAAGGGTCTCGATCAGCATGTTTTCCTCCCTACTTGTCCATATCGATCAAACCGTCCATAACGTGGACGGAAATTGTCCCCTGATCGGGAAGATCGAGCACAACCTGCTCGATCACGGGAATCAGCACCTCGCCGTACCGATCGCCCTCGACAACCCAAACATCGTTGGCGGGCGTCGACATGATCTCGACAATCGTGCCGAGCAAGCCAAAGCGCTCGTCGACCACCTCGCGACCCATCAGGTCGGTATAGGCGGCGTCGAGCGAATCGAGCTCAAAGTCGTCACGATTTGCCAGCACGTAGCATCCGGTGATGCCCTCGGCGGCCGTCAAGTCGTCAATGCCCTCAAACGAGACCAGATCGCCATCGCCCGTATCGGTGACGGACACGACCGTGCAAAAGCGGTCGCGCTTGAGCGCCGGCGGCGTCAGGGCGACGCGCATACCCGGCTCTAATACAGAAGGAAGCCCCCGCAGCGGCTGCGCGAGGACCTCCCCCTTCCTTCCGTGCGGCTTGACAACACGGGCGATGTTTTTGTACTGGGACCTCAAGGTCCTAGCCCAGAACCTCTACCTCGACTGCAGTGTCGAGGCGAGCGGCCAGTGCACGGGCGAGCGTGCGAATGGCCTTGATGGTACGGCCACGACGGCCGATGACCTTAGCGACGTCATCCTCGGCAACCGAAATCTCAATCGTGGAGGCGTCGTCACCGTCGATGACCTCAAGGCTCACGGAATCCGGGTCGTCGACGATCTGAACAACGAGATATTCGACGAGATCAGCGATGCGATCTGAGAGCATTGCCTCACCCTCGAGCTGTGCAGCGTCAACCTCAGGCACGATTTACTCCTCGGCGCCCTCAGCGGCCTCAGCGGCAGCCTTAGCGGCCTCGGCCTCTTTGGCGAGCTGCTTCTTGGACTTCTTGACGACGGTCTCGGTCTTCTCGCCCTCGTTGGCGGCCTTGACCAGAGCAGCGACAGCGTCGGTGAGCTGAGCGCCCTTGGACTGCCAGTCAGCGATCTTCTCGAGGTCGAGGTTGATGGTCTTGGGGGCGGTCATCGGGTTGTAGCGGCCAACCTCCTCGATGATACGACCGTCACGCGGGGCGCGGGAATCGGCGACGACGACACGGTAGTACGGACGCTTCTTAGCGCCGTGACGAGCAAGGCGAATCTTGACTGCCAAAGGAAACTCCTCCAACCAAGCAGCTTTAGGCTGCAACTACAAACAAACAGTTGAACATAATACGCCATCGACGCGGGCAGGTGAAGTCCGTGAGACCAACTTCTTCGGTGTAGTCGAAGGCAAATCCATATCTTAGACAAGAATTCACGATTTGCAAGCACATCCACGCACCCCACATGAGCTGCGCGGTATACTCATGCCATGAAAAGACGCGAACATACATACGGTTATGAAGATGCTGCGGGCGTCACGCCGCCGCCCTGGACGGGACCGGCGGTGGGCCTCATGGATCTCGACGCGTTTTTTGCGAGCGTGGAGATGCTCGACCATCCCGAGTGGCGCGGCAAGCCGCTCATCGTGGGCGGCGATGCCGATTCCCGCGGCGTCGTGTCCACCTGCTCATACGAGGCACGTCGCTTTGGCGTGCACTCTGCCATGCCCTCGGCCGAGGCACGGCGCCTCTGTCCGCAGGCCATTTGGACGCATGGGCATTTCGATCGCTACCACGAGGTCAGCGCTCAGGTCATGGCGATTCTCGCCGACGAGACCCCGCGCGTTGAGCGCGTATCCATCGACGAGGCCTTTATCGACATCACGCCAGGTCGCTTTGCACCCGAGGACCCGCTGCTGGTTGCACGGCGCATCAGTGATCGTGTGGCGGCGCTGGGGGTGACCTGCTCCATTGGCGTGGGCTGTAACAAGACGGTCGCAAAGATCGCAAGCGAGCGGGACAAGCCATTTGGGCTGACCATCGTGCGCCCTGGAACCGAGCAGCGCTTTTTGGCAGCGCTGCCGGTATCTGCCATGAGCGGCATCGGGCGCTCGGCAGAAGAGCGACTGCGCCGCATGCGCATCTACACGCTCGGCGAGCTATCCCGCGCACCGAAATCCACCTTGGCCTCTATTTTTGGCATCAACGGCGAACGCATGCGCCAGCGTGCTCTGGGACTCGAACTCTCCGAAGTCACGAGCCTCGATGAAGAGCGCGAGGTCAAGTCGGTCAGCAATGAACGCACCTTTGCGAAAGATTTAACTGAGCGTGGGGACATCGAAGCGGCGATTGCGCTATTGGGAGAGTCAGTGGGACGCCGTCTGCGCCGTCAGGGACTAACGGGCGCCACGGTGACGCTCAAACTCAAGTATTCGTATGGAAGCGGTCGCTCGGCACAGCGCCGGCTGCCCCATCCGACCGACGATGAGAACATCTTCGTGGCAGTGGCGCTCGAACTGCTCGACAACATCTGGCAGGAAGGGATGCATGTGCGCCTGGCGGGCGTCGGCATGAGCGACTTCGACCATCAGGGCGGTATCCAGACCGACCTGTTCTGCGAAATCGACGACCGCGGAGCCCAATCCAGCGACCGTCGCGACCTCTCGGTCGCCATCGACGCCGTCCGAGACAAGTTCGGCGACACCGCTCTCTCCTTCGGCCGCCAATCCCGCTTCAACGATTAGTCCCTATGGCAAAAAGAAAACCGGGCAGCTGCAAGTAGTGCAACTGCCCGGCATACGGCAGAGGGTAGCTAAAAAAGCCCCGTCCCAAATGAGCTACTAGAGGAGGTCGAGGGGAAGCTGGGGGGCGTCGCCCCAGAGCTTTTCGAGACGGTAGAACTCACGGGCCTCGGGAGTGAAGACGTGGACGACAACCGAACCGTAGTCCATGAGCATCCAGGTCTTCTGCTCGCGGCCCTCGATGGAAAACGGGTGCTCGCCGCAAGCCTCGGCGACCTTCTCCTCAATCTCGTCGACGATGGAATCAACCTGACGGTTGTTGGTGCCGGTAGCGAGGACAAAGTAGTCGCACACGTCGGAAAGCTCGGTCAGATCGAGCACCTGAACGTCCTCGCCTTTCTTGTCGTAGGCGGCCTGCGCGGCGGCGCGGGCGACATCCTCGGCGGCGACACCGCTCGCGGACAGCGAGGCGGCAGTGCGGTCGGACGTGGCAACGAAACTCTTGTGCTCCACACCTTCAAGAATCTGCTCGTCGGTCATGGTCTCGTCGGCCATGGAATACCTCTTTCTAGACAGCCCGAGCTAGCGCAGCTGGGCGTAATGGTTGTAAATCGTAATAGCCGTGGGATAAAGATAACGCCCGGTCTGGATCACATAGACCAGACCCTGCGCAAAACAGGAGAAGAACAACTCGTCGAGCGAGGACTTCCCCACCATCTTGCGCAGCGCATGGGCATAATCGCCGTGGCGGTTGGGTTCGATGGCATCGGCCACAAAGACCACCATATCGAGCGGCGTCATGTCGCAAGCGCCCACGGTGTGACGGTCGACAGCCTGAAAGACCGCCGGCGACAGCTCGGGAAAAAGCTGCGGAAGCTCATAGGCGGCAACCGGGCCATGCAAAAGCGGCGTCGCGGCAGACGGAGAGCCGGCAATCTTAATGCCGTAATGCAGAGCGCGCGTGACCAGCTCGTCGTCGGAGAGCACCTTGTCCCAGTCATGGATCAGGCCGGCGGCAGCGGCATCAAAGCGGTCGACACCGTACACCTCGGCTAGGCGCAACGCAGTCTCGGCAACCCCGAGCGAATGCACGTAGCGCTTACGCTTATCCTTCATGCGAACATCGAGCAACTCGTGGATACGCGTCAAGAGCGCGCGCTCGTCGCCCTCAAACTGATCTTCTACCGACAACGTTCTCCCCCATCAATCAAAATCGTCTTGCCCAAGATCGGCATACAGGCCGCGTTTACGGATATAGCCGAGCACGGACTCGCTCGTAAGATAGCGCACGCTCATGCCGCGAGCAACCCGCTTGCGAATGTTGGTCGAGCTAATCGCCAGCGCCGGAATCTGAATATAGCGAACGTCGAATGGCAGTCCCGATTCCTTAATCCGCGCCCGGGCCGTATCGATGTCAAAGCCGGGACGCGTCGCAGCAATAAAGGTTGCCAGTTCGGCAATCTCATCTGCATTGTGCCAGGTCACAATATCGATAATCGCATCGGCACCCGTAATAAAGTAAAGCCTCACCTGTGACGGGTAAAACTCGCGAAGGGCACGCAGCGTATCGGCTGTGTAGGTGACACCGGCACGATCGATCTCGAAGCGACTTGCCAAAAAAGCCGGGTTCGCGGCGGTCGCG
>UQXT01000049.1 GCA_900545075.1 uncultured Collinsella sp.
AGGGATCGAGCCAGTACCACGCACCGTTTAGGTTGAGCCAGCCGGAGGCGAGGGCGCCGGAGCCAGTCGCGTAGTACCAGGTCCCGCCGTCGAGGACCCATCCGGTCGCCATCGCGCCGGAGGCGCTGAACCAGTACGCTGAGCCGTTGCACGAATGGAGGCCCGTCGCCATGGCGCCGCCCGCATCGGGGTCGAGCCAGTACCAGGAGCCGCCGGTGTAAAGCCAGCCGGTCGAGGCGATACCGTCAGCGAACCAATACCAGGAGCCGTCGACGAGGCCCCAGCCGTTAAGAGGGCCGCAGCTGCCGAAGTAGCGGCGGACGCCCTGCGCATCAGTCTGGTAACCCGTCAGCATGGCCCCCGTCCGGGCGTCGAAGCAGTAGGGCACGCCGCCGACGGATACGGGGCCGCGCGCCAGCGCGCCGGAGCCCGTCGCGTAGTACCAGGTCCCGCCGTCGAGCACCCAACCGGTCGCCATCGCGCCGGACGAATTAAACCAGTACAGGGAGCCGTTGCACTCGTGAAAGCCCGTCGCCATGGCGTGCGTCGAGGGATCGAGCCAGTACCACGCACCGTTTAGGTTGAGCCAGCCGGAGGCCAGCGCGCCTGAGCCCGTCGCGTAGTACCAGGTCCCGCCGTCGAGCACCCATCCGGTCGCCATCGCGCCGGAGCCATTGAACCAGTATGCGGAGCCATTGCACTCATGGAGCCCGATGGCCATGGCGTGCGTCGAGGGATCGAGCCAGTACCAGGCCCCATTGGTATAGAGCCAGCCAGAATGCAACGAGACCGGATTGACTGAATCCACATAGAACCAGTTGCCGTCAAACGAATTCCAACCCAGATTCCATTTAACGGATTCTTGAGCAGGACCATCATCGATTGAATCGGAAGGAGAAAGAGTCGAGGGGACGGATTGCCTCTCAATATCAGTAGGGATAGAGGAGCTTATGGGTTCTGCGTTCGCGATATCAACCACACCGGGCCCAGCGAGCAGTAGGGTTGAAAGAATGATTAGGATTAATATTATTCGCTTTTTCCTTGCCATGTGCAGCCCCCAGTAGTAACCAATTTTTACATAAACATAGTCTACAAATGGATGGCTAAGAGCAATATGTAATTAGAAAAAAGCAATTAAAGAAGAGCTGCTAGCCAAGCCATACACCATTGCTAGCAAAAGAGTATTGCACCCCATCGATTTCTTGAACACCCGTAGTCATTGCGTGCGTCGTGGGGTCAAGCCAGTACCAGGCGCCGCCGACGTATGCCCAGCCGGAGGCCAGCACGCCTGATCCCGTCGCGTAGTACCAGGTGCCGCCGTCGAGGACCCATCCGGTCGCCATCGCGCCGGAGGCGTTGAACCAGTACATGGAGCCGTTGCACTCGTAGAGCCCGGTGGCCATTACACCGCCCGCGTCGGGGTCGAGCCAATACCAGGCTCCGCCCTGGCGCAACCATCCGGTATACGCTTTGCCGTCAGAGGTTGCGTAATACCAAGTGCCCTCTTTTAACTGCCAGTAATAAAGAGAGACATCAACATACGCGTAATTCATATCAACATTTCCGCTAATACCAGAAACTTTTCCGCGGCTTGTATACTGCCAAAAGCTGTAACTGGCGGTATAGTGACATTGGGAGTTGTATTGAGCAATCCAATGATCCCAAGAACCGCTCTTAAATACAGGGTCGGTCAATATATTGTTAAACCAATTTAGGTTTGCATAAATGCCTGGCTTATATCCAGCACTAGAAATCTTATTACAGAATGTCTGAGCTCTAGATGCAATTCCGGATTGACGACCATCTGCAATAATTGTCTTGTCCTCAAGATCGTAATACACCGGTAGCCTAGGATTGTGCCCCGATAGGCAGTCAATCACCATGGACGCCTCATCGGCTGCCTGTTGATTATCAAAAGCATATGAATAGACATAGACGCCGTAGGGAATTCCGAGTCGCTCGCACTCAGAAATATTTCGATTAAATTGATAGTCAACTCGACCGCCGAAAGACGGAGCGCCAAACCCAACGCGCAGAATAGCGAAATCGATGCCAGAAGCTTTAACTGCGTCCCAATCAATACGCCCTTGGTGCTCGCTGACGTCAATGCCCTGAGCTGTAACCCCATCGGGAAGAGCGTCCATAGACAATAAAGCTATTCCGTCTTCTTCGGAAGAAGCATCATCTGAAACTAATTGTCCACCCTCATAACGCCAAGAATTCTCAACCAGAGTCTGAGCAGCCTCTGCATCCGCAGGGCATACAAACATAGAAACGGGCGCAAAGAGCATCAGCACCAACAATGCCGAAAACAACTTAAGATGTTTGTTCATGTAAACCTCGTCATTCGCTCTTGATTGCGTCTAGCTTACAGCATAGCTATGAAAGATTCCCGAACATCTAACAGGACAAGATGCCATCTAGGACAATAAATAGTTGGGCGCAATGCTGCAAAGAAAAGAAGAACTTACCGGCAGGGTTGAACCCGCAGGCTCATTGCCCCCTCCTCTTGCCCCCAAGAATACCGACTTCAAATAAACTTTCAAACCAGATGTCAAAAAGGTAGGGGGCCCAGAGAGTCCCCTACAACTCGGAATTCTAACGAATCAGTATTACTTTCGATGGGCCCAAAGCGGTCAAACCGGAGATGCGATTTCCATAACCATCACTATGCCAGAACAAATTTTCGCTCGGCGAATTGCCCCAGAAAAAGCCAATGTGGCTATCGTCCGCATATGGGTTGTAAGGATTGAAGAACACAATGTCCCCCTTACGAGCCAAACCACTACGTAACAACTCATCAATAGAGTTGAAATAAGTCACGTTCGCACACGTATCGATAGCGTAGCCGTACCAACGATAAGCGTTTACGCAGCCGCCCCTTCCGGGACCTCCACTCCAAGGGGAATGGCTCTGCTCGGCGGCAATGGGAGCTAAATTCCCGCCCGCCTTCATATATGCATGCGATACAAATCCACCACAATTCATGCCCGTATAACCGTCCCAACGCGGATCACCCTTTGGGTACATGCACGTTTCCTGGCTGAGATGCGTGTCGTAGCGTGTTCCACGGTAATAGCCGTCGTTTTCGTGGCTCATAAGCCAATTGACCAAGCTGGACCTATTGACCCCCAAAACAGAACCAGACGTATTCAACCATGCACCACTTGCATTGAAGTAATAGTCAACGCCATCGATTTTCAGCCACCCGTTAGCAAACATGGCACCCGAAGGCTGGAGCCAGTACCACGTACCGCCGTCATTAAGCCATCCAGTTTTCATCTTGAATGTGGAAGGGTCCATCCAATACCACGCACCGTTGACATATTGCCAACCAGACTTAAGGACACCATTGGAAGATGCGTAGTACCAAGTATTGCCACTTTCGTCAGAAGCGTCTTTCGACATAATCCAACCAGACGCCACGTTAACGACACCATTCGCATCCGCATAGAAAACCGCATCTCCAATATGAATCACACCTGGCAATGAAGACGAGTCAGTACGATCAGCGACTACAGGAGATCCATCAGATGAAGTAGGCAACGGCTCGCTCAGTGCTCCAGACGAATTCGCCCATGCCATACCATCGTTCAAGTTGATCCAGCACGAAGATGCCATTGCACCGGAATCATAAGAAAAATAGCGCTTGCTTCCTACCGCAAATTCACCAGTACGCATTGCGCCGGATACATCATCAAGGTAATACCAGGCGCTTCCGGACTTTATCCATCGCCCTCGTTGAATAGCTCCGTTTGATGCGGCGTAATACCAAGTACCATCAGCAAGTGCCCAGCCTGTTGCCATGGCACCTGAGCTCGTAAGGAAATAGGTGGACGAGCCCACTTGCACAAAGCCCGTGAGCATAATATGGCTTCCTGGATCCAGGTAATACCAAGAATTCCCTAGAAGTAACCAACCTCCATGCAGTAAGCCGTTGGAGTCAGCGTAATACCAGTTGTTGTCAATAAGTGCCCACTGGGAGGATAGCATGGCCCCTGAACTGTTAAAGATATAAGAGGTGCCATTGCATTCATTCAGCCCGGTGGCCATAGAACCGTCTGCAGGATCAAGCCAGTACCAACGACCCCCATCCGAGAGCCAGCCCTTTACCAGAGCGCCAGAGCCGGAAAAATAATGCCAGACAGAAGCATCAAGATGCCATCCGATAAGCATTGCACCAGAAGAAGAGAATCCATACGTAGCTCCCCCAATCTGCAGCATCGCATCGTGGACCATCTTGCCCTCATCATCCAGCCAATACCAGTTGCTGCCGTCTGAAAGCCAGCCTTTTACCATGGCGCCAGAACCGGAGAAATAACGCCAAGCAGAAGTGGAGCCCGTAGAATCTAGGTACCAGCCGACACGCATTGCGCCCGAAGAGGAGAAGGCATACGTCGCACCCCCGACTTGAACCAACCCATCCTGAGCCATTCGACCTTCGTCGTCGAACCAGTACCAGCTACCGTCTATATGTCTCCAAGAAGAAACAGCGATTGTTCCGTCGGACAAGCCCCAACGCCAAAAACCAGCCCCTTCTTCGGGTGATATCCACCCCTGATGCCAAATAATTTGATTCGAAACCTCGGAAGGGGTCTCATTATTCACCTGAGAGTTCTGCTCGACAGCGAAGGTCGATTCGCGCTGAGCATCAACGCCTGACTCGACAGAAGCAATAGCAACGTTAGATGCGGGACCTTCGTCAGTGTTATTCGAATCAAGGGCGTATAACATCGAGGGCGAACCCAAAAGGAGCCCAAAAGAAATGAGGCCCGAAAAAGCCAGCACTCCGAATGACCATTTCTTCATAACAGCACGGTATCCAATCACGCAGCGGCCCCGTCGCTTCAGGGCAACGGGGCCTCAATCAAAACTAGCTCAGTAATGTGCTAGCCAATTTGCTGGCAGTTTTTGCACTCTCGTGAAGCGCCACGCCTCTGGGCCTCCTGAATAGAGATCTGCGAATAGCCCTTTGCGTCCTTACCAACGGTACGGCACTTATGCGTATGGTAAACATCGCTACCGTTCTTATACCAAACTAAACCGTAGCCCGGAATCCACTTGCCGTCCTCGCCGACATAGTAGGAGCCAACCCAGGCATTCGTAGCCATGGCACCGGAAGACTGGAGGTAGTAGTCGCCGACCCAGGCGTCGTGAGCCATAGCGCCGGAACCGCTAAAGTAGTACCAGGCGCCGCCGACCTGACGCCAGCCGGTGGCCATCGCGCCGGAATCGTCGAACCAGTACCAAACTCCACCAACGTTAGCCCAAGAGTTAGAGGCCATAGCGCCCGAACCTCCGAGCCAATACCACGTGCCGCCATTGCTGAGCCAGCCGGTTGCCATGGCGCCCGAACCGCTCGCATAGTACCAAGAGCCGCCTGCCAAGAACCAGCCAGTGGCCATTGCACCGGAGTCGCCGAACCAGTACCAGGAGCCGCCGAGGCTGCGCCAGCTGTTAGCGACCATGGCGCCCGAGCCGTCGAGGTAGAACCACGTACCGCCGATGTTGAGCCAGCCAGTGACCATCGCACCGGAGGCATTAGTGTAGTACCAGGTACCCGAATCGTTGATCCAGCCAGTCAGCATGACCCCAGATTCGTTGAAATAGTACCAAGCCCCGCCGAGATTATGCCAACCGGTCAATAGCTCACCGTCGGAGGTCGCATAGGACCACTTTCCGTAGATGGAGTCGTAGAACCAGCCACTATGCTGCATGCGGCCATCGGCGTTGGCACCAGGGGTGTTCAGGAAGTAGTTCTTGCCGTCAATCTGAACTCGGCCGTATGCCATATCATGGTTTTCGGGATAGAAGTAATACTTGTCCCCACCGATAGACTGCCAGCCCGACACCGCGGTCCCGTCAGCGCCAAAATAGTACCAGACAGCTTCGTATTCGTTATGCCACTGGTTCGTGACCATGGCGCCAGTTTCGGGATCGAAATAGCGAAGGTTGCCGTCCTCGCACCGAACGAGTCCAGTCTTCGGACGACCGTCGGAACACCATTCCGTAATCGGTCCACCGCCTCCGCCACCGCCAGCAATATCAGCAAATGAGGGCGCCGGGGCAACCGTCATGCAGGCAGCAGCAAATGCAACAACTCCCAGCACTGTTAGTCCGTGCCATCTTTCTCGAAGGTTTTTCATACGACATCCTTTTTCCGAGATTTAAGGCTCTCTTAAGTTATTTTTAAACTATCAATTCAGTATTTCAACGGGAAATCGATAAAAGGTGTCTTTGTGACTGCAATTTAAATATGAGTCGCCACACCTCAACCGTTACGCTAAATAGCTTCTAAGGCAAACTTAGCGCATGAGCGAACTGATTAAACGAGTGAACTGAATAATAAAGCAACAAAATACAAACCTTGGTCATCAATCACATCTACCGCGGGCCGATAACGCCCGCCTCATGTGCTGCGATATAATCAATCTCACTAGATGCCAAATCAGCAAGCCGAAGGAGCTGACGTGCTAACAATTCACTATGGTGATATGGAAAACGTTATCTACAACACGTCCGTTTACTTCGATAACGTATATTCGCCCCAGTGGTTTCAAGACTCCTTTGCCCAAAGGGTCATAAAATCCATCGACAAAGGCACCGTGGTAGGCCCCAATGCAATCGATACCAAGATTCTAGGCATCATTCCTCCCGAGAAACTATCCAGCGGCACCAAAACGCTACTGCTTATGTACTTTATGCCGCAGAATATATATAACGCCTCAAATTGCGGTGATAATTGCGCCTACTGGATTCTGAGGATCGCCGCGCAAAAGGATCTAACAATCAATCTCTACCACATAATGGATTTTGGAAACGGCAAATTCACGGTAACCATTGCAAATACGGGCGATATAGTCCACACAATGTTTGACCTTGTCCCCATAGCTGGAAAATGCCTAAGGGAGAACTCCTGATGCGCGGATCATACAAGGTAATTATTCAAAATAACCGGGTTCAGTTTAAACTGACCATCAATAGAAATCTGACCATCATCCAAGGTAACAGTGCTACAGGCAAGACAACTCTGCTTGATATGGTGGCAGCTCACGAAGAGCTTGGGGCACAAAGCGGCGTAACAGTAAGTTGCAAAGTGCCCTGTAAAACAATATCTGGAAAATATTGGCGTAGAGATCTCCAAGAGATTTCCAGCAGTATTGTTTTTATTGATGAGGGCAATACTTTTGTTCGATCAAGAGAATTTGCCCATGAAGCAAAGCGTAGCTCAAACTACTACGTAATTGTCGCCAGAGAGTCACTGCGCCAACTGCCCTATAGCGTTGATGAAATCTACGGTCTTAAGAACACCAACCGAACCACAACGAAGTATCCCGTTTACTCTCGTGTCTACACCTCTACATATCGTATTTACGGTGATACTGATTTTAGAGGCGAGAGGCCCGAGCTTGTCATTGTCGAGGACACAAATTCGGGCTACGAATTCTTCAGTTTGCTATGCAAAAAGAGCAGCATTAAATGCATCAGCGCGGGAGGCAAATCAAATATTTGCAACTGCATTATGGACGCACCGGAAAACGACATCCTCGTGATTGCCGACGGTGCCGCCTTTGGACCAGAAATTGCGGAAGCAGCTGCTCTATTGCGCCGAAAGAACATCAAGCTATTCCTACCGGAATCGTTTGAATGGCTCGTGTTGAAGTCGGGATTATTCAACAGCAAACACATTAAGGACATGCTGCTTAACCCCGCTGAACATATCGAAAGCTCAAAGTTCTTTAGCTGGGAGAAGTTCTTTACTGCAGAACTCATCGAATGCTCACGAGACACACGTTTTCGATATGACAAGAGCTGCTTGAACGAGGAGTACCTGAACCCCACCGCTCTTGCAGCTCTGGAGGATACTTTGCCGGACCTTGGCATTACTTCGCACTAAAACGAGAAGTACTCACTGTCGGAGGATAGGTTTGGTCCGAGCCACGGGTCGCCATCGAGGAAGAACTCAGGCCAGTGCTGCATGAACAGCGCCTGCTCACGCTTCCAGCGGCGCAGCTTTTCCTCGTTGGCCTCTTCCCTGCCGCGCGAGGTGAACTCGTAGTGGTACAGCTCGGCATAGGGCGTAAAGATGGTGCGGTAACCCGCCTCCCACACGCGCAGGCAAAAGTCTGCGTCGTTAAAACCGACGGCGAATTCCTCGTTGTAGCCGCCGACGCGCTCAAATACGTCGCGTCGCACCATCTGGCAGGCACCCGTCACGGCGCTAAAGTTGCCCGGGCGCACGGCACGGGCAAGATAGCCCTCGCGCTTTGCCGAGAAGTCCTGGTTGGCATGGGCAAGTGCGCCACGCACGCCAATCAAAATGCCGGCATGCTGCACCAGATGATCGGCAAAGTAGAGTTTGGCGCCCACCACGCCCGCATCGGGACGCTGCAGATAGCCCATCATCTCTTCGATAAAGTCCGGGCTTATGACCTCGGTATCGTTGTTCAGCAGCAGCAGGTAGTCACCCTTGGCGTGCTTCACACCAAAATTGATGATCTGAGAGTAATTGAACTCGCCCGGCCAGTACACAACGCGCGCGATGCCCTTGCCTTCGGATGCTGCAGCCACGCGCTCTGGCAGGGTTTCGTAATACGCAAACGTCTCCGGGGCTTCACTGTTGTTCTCCACCAAGACGATCTCGTAATTGGTATACGTGGCCTTCTGGGCGATCGACATCACACAGGCATCGAGCGTCTCAATGTGATCCTTGGTGGGGATCACAATGCTCACCAGCGGCGCAGACTCCGGCAGCGCATAGCGCATGCGATAGACAAACGGCGTCTCGGTCTCCTCGACTGTTCCGCAAATGCCCAGCGCGTTAAAGTGGCGCTGCAGCGCAAGGCGCCCAGCTTCAATAGCATACGGCTTGCTATCGGCAGAGCCATCGGCGGTCGATCCCGGATGAACGCGCCAGTGATACAGCACGTGCGCAACATGCTCAAACCGCGCGTCTGCCGAAAGGCAGCGAAGCGTCAGGTCGTAGTCCTGGGCACCCGCAACATCTTCCGGAGACACGCCAATACGATCGATAAGCGCCTTCTCCACCATCAGGAAATGCGTCACGCAGTTATGGCTATAGAGCAGGTCGACGTTGAGCCGCGTCTTAAAGACCGGCTGGCCCCACTCCCCCGTTTTCTGGAACATGTCCTCGTCGCAGAATAGGACCTGGGGGCGCTCGCCCTCGGCCGCCTTATTCAGCGCGGAAACATACTGGAATAACGCGTCCGGCTCCAGAATGTCATCGTGGTCCAAGAACGCGATGTAGTCGCCCATCGCTTGCTCAATACCTGCGTTGGTGTTGAGCACAATGCCACCGTTGCCGGGCAGCCCAATGCGACGAACGCGCTCGTCGTGGGCGCCTGCCGCAAGGTCGGCCACCGCATCCCATTCAGGTGAGGCATCCATAAGGAGCAATTCCCAGTTGTCATAGCTCTGGACTAGCACCGAGTCCAGCAGCTCGCGCAGGTAGACTCGATCGGTCTTGTAGCACGGCACCACAATGCTCACGAGCGGCCTATAGGCAAAGGCCGCCGAAGCGACGCGCTGGCACGCCAAATCGCCCGGCTTTGCGCGATGCTGCTCAAACCAACGTCGATAAGCTGCGTCGTCAGCGCGTGCATCCTTCATGCGATTCCAACTGTCGTCGACCATGCCGTTGTACAGGCGACCATCCATGGCGCAAAAACCGCTCTTGATCTGCCCCGCGGGGTCGATTGCAATCGCGACAAAATCACGTATATCCTGGGGCATCTCAACGCTCAAATACGTTTTATTGACGCGGCATCCGTTCTGCTGCGGCACATCGATCTGCGATTCAAACACATGCACGGTGACATCGATGGCATTCATATGCGCATCGAAAATCTGGAGCTCAGGGGTGCACTTGGAGTCTCCCACCCACGTAACCTCATAGCGCCACACCGCGCCGGCGTCTGCCGGCAAATAGCGAATGGCATCGATCTCGTAGCAGCCGCAGCGCTCGCCGCGCTGCGCATCGCGGATAAGCGCACACAACGCAGGCTTTGCCTTGTAGTTGATCTTGGATTCCAGCTTGGCCACGCGGCTATCGAGGCGAATGGAGCCCAACCTTTGACCACCGGATGCAAAAACGACATCCATCGACGAGCCATCCAAAAACGGAAGTACCATGACGGCGAGCTCGCGCTCGTAACCGGAAACGGAAGGGCAAAGCGCCAGCACACGGCCATGATCGACCGGGAGCACCAGCGACGGCACACAAAAACCGCTCGTCGTCGCATGGGCAAACGCTTGAGAACCCTCCCGCTCAATAAGCGCGGCGACATCCTGACCGGCAAAACGAAGCAGCACAAACAGACGGCCCTGACTGCGGCAAAGCGCCAAACGCTTGATACTCATCTACACTTCTCGCTTTCCCAGGGCGTTCGCTGCCATGCGTTTGCAGGCACCCAGGCGCCCAAACCTCAAGACGTCGTAATCGAACATGAGCTTTTTGTATGCGCGGGCATTGGGGGCCTTGCTGGTAAGCGCCGCACGCACCATAGCGGCAACAGACGGGGCACATTGCGCGAGCGCGGCATCGTTGCCTACGGCAGAACCGGCAAGGGCCGCGGCGACGGCAGCAAACACCTTGCCACAGTCCGAGCCCAGCAACCTGAGCGCGTCGTAAAGCACCAGATCGCACAGGAAATATGCCAGATCATCGGCGTGCTGTACATCGAGACCGTCACGCTGCCAGTCAGCCAGCACCGCGGAGTAAATCTTCACGTGCTCCAGCAGGCGCGTCTCGTCGTCATAGCGCATGGTGTCCATGAGCGAGCCCTTGCGCGCCACGCGGTAGTCGTACAGCCTGTTCGAAATAAGCGCGGTCTTGCGCGAGTGACCGTACACGGCAAAATCGAAGACCTGGTCCTCGCCATACTTGACGGTTTCGTCGAACACGATCCCGTTGCCCAGCAAAAACTCACGCTTGCAAGCGGTGCGCCATGCAAAGGGGCGAGACGCTTCCTTAAACAGCAGGTCGGAGCTATAGCCTTCAAACGACACATCGCGCGGGCTCAGCACATAGTTAAGCCACGGATACCCTGCCTCCAGCGGATACGGATTCGCGCCAAAGGTCAAAACGTCGCAGTCCTCGCGCTCAAAGGTATCGACGATCACGCGGCATGCATCGGGCGTAAAGCGGTCGTCGGAATCCAAAAACGCGACGATAGACGCCGTGGACGCAGCGATGCCTGCATTACGTGCACTCGACAGGCCGCCGTTCTCCTTATCGACCAGCCTAAAGCGCGCGTCCTTTTCGCAATAGGCAGCCGCAATATCGCGCGAGCCATCCGGCGAGCCATCGTTGACCAGCACGCCCTCCCAATCGGGCACGTCCTGCGCAAGCAGGGAGTCCAGGCACCAGGCCAGGCACTCCTCCACTTTATAGATGGGAACGACAACGGAAATCTTGGGGGTAGCCATAGTCACTCGCTCCTACTGTGCGGCCGGAACGTCATCGGGGTGCGGGTTGTCGCCGTAGGTGCGCTGATACGTCAGCACGCGCCAGACCAGCGGCAGGCCGCCAATCTTAAAGTAATGCTTAAACGTATTGAGCTTGCCCGGCTTTTTAAAGTCAAAGCGCGAATCGATATAGGCGCGGGGCGACTTGACCATCAGACGCAAGTCGGTCTCGCCACGCGGATCAAACAGCGACAGGTCAAAGCGACCGGCATCCCAATCGGCCTTCAGCTCGAGTGAAGCCTTCTCCCAAAACTGCTCGCGCAGCTCATCGACCAGACGCTCATCATTCCAACGGTACGTATCGACCTTCATGCGCATTAAAATGCCCTGGAGCTGAGCCTTGAGCTCGGGACGATCGTCCAAAAAGCGTTGCATCTCGGCATATTCGTCGCACACGCAAAACACCTTGTTAGGCGAATTAACGGAGCTCTTCTCGTTATCCTGGCGATAGCACAAAATGGGGTCCGCAATAAACGCGGCACGTTCGGCGCAAGCCCAAACCTTAAAGTTAAAGCCTGCGTCCTGATACGAGGCGCCCGGCGTGGGAAGGAACCGAATCTGATTGGCGTTGAGGAACTCGCGCCGATAGATGGCAGACCAAATGGAAGGCTTGCGGTAGAAGATGCCCGGGCGATCGATGGGGCGATACGCGGCGCCCGTCATATGCTCGTCGATGATCCCAAACAGCTCACGGCGCTCGCTGGGCGTAGACCAATACAGGTAAAAGTCGCCCTTCACCACATCGGCATGCTCGGCATCGGCCTTGGCGACCAGCTTTTGGAGCGAATCCTCAAACATAAAGTCGTCGGACTCAAGGATGCCCACGTACTCACCGCGCGCCATCTCCAGGCCGCGGTTCATCGAGTCGCCGTAGCCGCTGTTGGCTTTATCGATCATCTTTACACGGGGGTCGCGCTCCATGTACTCGCGGATGATATCTGGCGAGCTATCGGTCGACCCGTCGTTAATGCAGATGATCTCGATGTCCTTGAGCGTCTGCGCCACGGCGGAATCGAGGCACTCGCGCAAGTAGCGTTCGACATTGCAAATGGGGACAAGCAGCGAAACTTTAGGGGTATCAGAGTTCTGCAAGAGAACCTCCTGTTGAATAGCGTGTAACAGGGTTATTTTAGCAGCCGAGTTGCGGCGGGCGGCAACGCTTGGAATTAGATAAAGCGCTCCAGGCAGGCTTTGAGACCGCGAGTCGAAAGATAGAACAGCGTGGCGTCTGCCATCGAAACGCCCGAGGTTGCCGCAACGAGCTTGTGGGCAACACGGCGAACGGCACCCCTAGCGGGCATATCCGCCCACTTCGTTCCCAAAAACGTCGCGAGGTCCATGTTGACGCGAGCCGCCACGCGATGGAAGTCATCGGCATCCAAGCGCGCCAGGTCGAACACAATTAGGTCCAAAAACCAAGTTATCAGCTCGCCGGGACACAGGTCCAAAAGACCGTAGGCCGCCCAGTCCTCCAAGACCTCCTCGAGCATCCTCATGTGGGCGTCAAGCTTTTTGGCGCGCGCCTCGGCACTGTTGAACTCGTGCGTCGCCGATTCGCTCTCCATCACGTAGTGGTAGAACTTGTCCGGCATGACGACGGTCCTGCGGGCAAGCGCATAAGCCGCAAATTGGAAGACGACGTCCTCGCCCAAAGCCAAACCGGGGGCGAAGCGAATGCCTTCGCGATTGAGCAGCTCGCGCGAAAAAGCCGCACGGCAGGCATAGGGCTGCGCATTCGAATGGAACAGCAGTTGAGGATCGCGGGCGCCGAAGGTACCAGCTTTGGGGCTCATGAGTTGCTGGACGCGTTTGGGGGCAGCATCGGCAGGTTCACAGACGCCGCCAAAAACGGCGGCCTCGGCATCCGCAGACTCCATGGCATGCAACACGCGCTCGACCGTCTGGGCATCGATGTAATCGTCGGCGTCCACAAAAAAGACGGTCTCGCCCTCGGCGACATCGATACCGGCATTTCGAGCACAAGAGACGCCCGCGTTTTCTTGGTCAATCACCAGTACGCGATCGTCGGCCTGCGCGATCTGGCGCAACGCGTTCAACGAATCATCAGTCGAACCGTCGTTGACGCAGACAACCTGAATCGAGCGCTCGGACTGGGCCAACAGCGAATCGAGGCATCGCTGAATGGAGCGCGACGAATTGTAGACGGGAACGACAATGGTCGCTTTGGGGGTCAAAGTCTCTCCCATGTCGACCTACCCCCTCAGCGATTCGATGAGGAAGGCAGCAACTACGCCTGGGCCTCCAACCGAGGCGTAATACTTAGCACGCCCCAAGGCACCATCCGTCGCAAAACTCGGATGCTCGTCGACCCAGCCCTCAGGATCTTTGAGGATGGTAGCGAGATTTGCGCGCTTCCACGGCTTGAGGTCGTCAAGCGAAAACTCCCCCGCGTCCAAGGCCGCTTGGAACTCCTTGGCCATCTGAACCAGGAACTCCTTATAGAACTTAGGCGCCAGGCGCACGTAGTTCCACATGTACGAATCGTACTTAATGAGCTGATTGAACTTGAGCATACGCTCGACGTCATCACTTGCGTGGTCGCGGGCATAATCCTCTCGAATCCAACGCTCAATCTCGGCATACTCGGTATTGACGCAAAAGACCTTAGCCGAAGAATTGACCGAGGAATTCTCGTTGTCCTGGCGATACGACAACACGGCATCATGCAGGTAAACAGCCTTATCGGCGCACGCGATCACCTTAAAGGCGAATGACGTGTCCTGAAAGGATGCCCCCGGAGTCGGCAGGAACTTAATGCCGTTGCGCTCAAGAAAATCGCGACGGTACACGGCCGACCAAATCGACGGCTTTTGCTTAAAGAACTGAGTCGTATCGCTCGGGTGCACCGGCTTGCCGCAGTCCTTGGCCTTAAACATCTCGTGCAGCGAACGGCGCTCCTCGGGCTTAGACCAGTAGAAATCAAAGTTAGCCTTCGCAAAGTCGGCATTATTGCTATCGGCGGCCGAGACAAGCTTTTCGAGTGCGTCGGGCGCCATAAAGTCATCGGACTCCAAGATGCCAACGTACTTGCCACGCGCCATCTCCAGACCGTGGTTCATTGAGTCGCCGTAGCCGCTGTTGACCTTGTCGATCATCTTGACGCGCCCATCGCGCTCCATATACTCGCGGATAATCGCCGGCGAGTTGTCGGTCGACCCGTCGTTAATGCAGATGATCTCAATATCCTTGAGCGTCTGCGCCATGGCGGAATCGAGACACTCGCGCAGGTAGCGCTGAACATTGTAAATGGGAATAAGTAGCGACAGAACAGGGCTGCCAGAGGCGTTAGTAGACAAATGTGCTCCTTAGGAAATACCTGTCGTTTCATGGTATCAAAGGGTCAGCGCGCCAGCGGGCGTTTATATAATCTATGGAGCCTCTTGCGGGCAAAGCAGCCCCACATCATGCGGCGGGCCCATGGCAGGTTCCTGCGTTTTATTCAAAGCTTGCCGCCAAGGTGCGCCGAGCCTTTACAATAGGACAGTCCCAAGGACGTATTCGATAGCTTCCGTGCAGCGCTCGCCCGCCGCGCGTGAAAGGATATATTGCCCCATGCCTTCAACCCTTCCCGCCCCCATCGACAAGCTCGCCATCGTTGTCGTCACCTATAAGCGCCAGGAACTCCTGGCCAACCTGTTCGACTCTATGACCAAGCTCACTGCCGCGCCCTGGCGCATCGTGATTGTCGATAACGAAAATTCGCGCGAGACCGAGGCCATGTGCGCCGCATTTAACGAGCGCCTGGCCAACCTGTGGGGCATCGACACCGAGCAGCCCGACGCGCAGGGCGGCACCGACCGCGTCATCTACGCACCACAGCTCGAAAACGGCGGCGGTGCAGGTGGCTTCTCCGCCGGCACCAAATGCGCCTACGACCTGGGCGCCCAGTGGTTCTGGGTGATGGACGACGACGTGCTCGTCATCCCCGAAGGCATCGAACGCTTGGCCAAGTGGACCGACCGCTACGATGTTATCCAGGGTTCGCGCCTGGACTTTGATGGCGGCGCCTTCTTTTGGCAGTACCAGCTCATCCTTTCGCTCGGCATCCCTAACCCCATCGCCAAGTGGGACCTGGGACCCGAGGGCTACCGCGCCATGAACCAGCTATGCTTTGAGGGCGGCATGTTCTCGCGCCGCGTGGTCGACAAGATCGGCCTGCCCGATGCGCGATTCTTCATCTACGGCGACGATGCCTGCTACGGCTACGTAGCCAGCCAACACTTCTCCGCCGCCGTTGTGGCCGACGTGGTTCTCAAGCGCGCCCGCGCCGTCTCTAACTGGGATATCGCCGGCAAGCGCCAGCTCAACTCTACGAGCGACACCAACCGTTACTACATCATGCGCAACCGAGGCTTCCTCGCTCGCTATATGCAGATCTACGGTGACTACCACCCCATGCTGTTCCGCCTGGGCAATGCCGCGACCTTCTGCAAGGAATTCATTCGCCTGGCTGCGGTCGATAAGTGCTTTAAGACCGGCATTCCGGCGCTGCGGCGCGGCATGAAGGACGCCCGCAAGATCATCAAGGATCCCAACTGGAAGCCCATGCCGCCCATGAAGGACACCGAGTAACGGAA
>UQXT01000050.1 GCA_900545075.1 uncultured Collinsella sp.
CGGCGCTTAAAGCCGTTGGCACACCGTAGCCACATGCTGCCCATCAAAACCGAACCCCCAGCGCATGCGGCCAACGCCGGGGCGTGGTACACGAATTTCGTCGATGCCGTCGCGCTCTATGTCGAGTAGCGACTGCACGGCCAGCAATTCCAACCCCAGCGCATCCACATCGGGGTCATACATCATATTGATCGTTATAAGCGGGCGCTCGTCCAGCATGCCGATCGTGTCAGCTACGTCGAACACAGCGCCCGTAGGAAAAACCTGGATGTCCCAGCGACCCGCGCCACACTTTCGCCTCGAAGCAGGATTGGCATAGCCCGGCAAGCCAAAGCAGAGCCCCTGCAAGAGCAGATGATATGGCAGCGGCGTATCTGGGTCGGTCGCACCGATTCCCGCATCTCCCAAGATGCGGCTTAGCGCCCGCCTCACGGTATCCTCGTTCCCATGGCACAGCCCGTCGCGAAACGCATCGACGTCTCGAATGTCTTCTGCGGCACACTCAAACCACTCAATAATCACTAGACGCAAGGCCTGACGAAGCTCGTTATTGGGCAATCGCAAAGCACGGAGGCGATCGCCATGCTCTGGCTCCTCAGTCATATCCGTCGTGAGAAAACCGGACAGATACAGCGCTGTCCACATGCCATCGTCAGGCGAGACATC
Source organism: uncultured Collinsella sp. (assembly GCA_900545075.1). Taxonomy (GTDB): domain Bacteria; phylum Actinomycetota; class Coriobacteriia; order Coriobacteriales; family Coriobacteriaceae; genus Collinsella. The sequence goes on from UQXT01000050.1 coordinate 667, forward strand.
TGGCTCTGCAGTGCCCAAACAAAGCGGGACCTCAGCGCACCCATGGGCCTCGAGCAAATCAAACAAGACCGAAAGGCGGTCGAGATTCCACCCGGCAACTACCCTACTCAGGCAATCGGCATATCCATACAGATCGGCACGCACAGGAGCCGTGCAGCCTCGGCCCAGAAAACCGATCACACGCTCTGGACTCGAGCAATAGGCCCTGCCAAACCGATACCCCTCGAGCCATTCACGCGCATCATCCAGGTATTCCTCGCGCCCAGCATGATTCAATAGAGCCTCGACCTCGGCATCCGAAAAACCGAAACATCGGTCACACCACGCCGACAGCGGCGTCGTCAGACAATACGAGCAGCCGCGCGAAGAAAGCGCCACTTCGGCAGGACTGGGACGCTCCCCCATCAGACACGTCAGCAGCAACGAATCACGCGCAGTGGCAATGGCGTCGAACAGCACACGGTCAAGTAGTTCTGCCGGATCGGCGTCGGAAGCGTCCCTCGCGCTCGCACGGCGAGACCACGCCGCATCGTACCCATCAACGAGCAATACAACCTGCTCATCGCAGGCAATCTCCAGCAGCTCTATGAGCACACCGAGCACCGAGTCAACCTCGTCCGCGCTCGCCACGCCACGCGCGACACGTTCGATGTGACGCACCTTATCTCGAGCTAAATCCGGAGCCTCCAAGAGCGCCAACAAGCGAGCGCACTCGCCCGAAAGGGCATCGCGCACGACGCCGGCAACAGCGGGGCCACACCTCGCAGCGCCAGAAAAGTCCAGCGATATCACCGGATAGCAAGCATACTCATCCCGATAGCGCCCGCCGTTCGCATCCCAAATCTGAGCATCGGCAAACGAGATCCGACCGGCGCGACCGACCGCCGGACGCTCCAGAAAAGCCCTGAGCATCGACAAGTTCATGCTCTTGCCAAAACCCTCGGGTCGACAGCACACCACAACGGACGCGTCGCAGTCCAACACATCAGCAATAAACATGGTCTTGTCAACCAGCATGCAGCAACCAAGGGCCTCCGCATAGTCGTGCATGCCAATGGGCAAAACCGCATCGTCGGCACAGCCGATCAAGCGCACGCCAAAGCCAGCAGCACAATCAACATTTGCCTGTTCAGACACCAAAACGTTCCCCCTAAATCGCAGCACGATGCCAATTGTAATGACCGCATCGCATGTACCGATGACGCCGCGCAAACATATCGGGCAACGGTAGCAACAAGAGGTGTGAGGGGGCACAACTAATCGTTGCACAACAAAACGGGACCCGACGCATTCGCACCGGACCCCGTCCCAACTCTTTAGTTATCTAGCAACCAAGAGGCTACTCCTCCGAGCCGTCCTCCCCAGAAGCCTTCTTCTGCTGATCGAGCTTATGCTTACCACTTACGATAGACGTAGCGCCCAGTGTGGCCAAGCTCGCGCTGGCAAGGCTCGCCATAACGATAAGGTCGCCCGTCTTGGGCATATTACCGCCCGAAGTCTTAGTCGTTGTAGTGGTGGTTGTAGTGGTCACCGTCTTGGAGTCATTTTGCTCCTGGTTCTGTTTGTCGGTGTTGCCCTTACTGCTGTCCTCGCCCTGCTGCTTTCCGTCCTCGGTCTTGTCCTTGTTTTTGTCCTTCCCCTCAGATTCAGACTTCTTACCCTCGTCCTTCTTCTGAGTGGACTTGTCGTCCTTCTCCTCAGAGCTAGAACCCTTATCAGATTCGGTCTTCTCGGAAGCCTTGTCCTTGGGGTCGCCCTTTGCGGCCTCGGTCTTTTCCGTGGAAACCTGATCAGAGTTGTCCTTGTTCTGGGTCGAGCCGTTATTGACGCCAGCCATCAGCGAAGAGCCCAGCGTAGAACCAAGCTGCACGGAGAAAGAAGGCTTCTTGTCCGGGGAAGCAACGGGAGCGTCCGGCGCCTTATTCAAGTCGTCCTTGGAAGCATCGGAATCAGGGGTTGCGTCAGAGCCGGAGTCGTTGTTAGAGCCGGTGTCAACGGACGAATCGCTCGCGCCGGTGGATGAATTAGAGGTGCCAGCGCCGGTCGAACCAGAAACGTCGCTGTCCGTATTGCCGGCAGAGCTTGAAGACGAATCGCCCGCAGCAGAGCCGTTCGAAGTAGAGCCGTCGTTGGTAGCGCCACCAGCAGAGCCATTACCGTCAGCATCGGTCGAGGGCGCATCCATCCTGTCATCGTTGACATCGTCACTCGAGCCGTCATTCGAATCAGGTGTCGGCGAGGGCGCCGGCGTAGGCTCGGGCTGCACAGGCGTCGCAGCGGCAGCCTCGTCCTCAGCGATATAAACCAAGCAGTCCTTCAGCTCATTCTTATAACGATTCTTCCAGCCCTCATGATACTGGGGCTGGCTTGCATACTTGGTCGCCACGTTATTGACCACGCTGTTGGAAAGCGCCGTCACAAACTCGCGGTCGGACATATCGTTGGAAAGATTCGCCCAGCGGAAAAAGTCCCTGCAGCCACCAGTGCCGCACATGTTGGTAATGCTCCACACCATGCCCTTGACGCAATCGGCGCGGCCCGAAATATCAATACCAAGGCCGCTCTTGAGCCACGCCTCGGTCACCGCATAGTACGAGTTGTACGCATAGGCATCTTGAAGTGCTGAGAACTCAACAGGATCGGTGTTATACGCACCTTGGAAGGCATCCTGAGCGATATGGCCCAACTCGGTGAGCTGGCCGTTCTCGCACATGGCATTGCTCGTGTTGGAAATCTCGCTGCCGCGATCAATCGCATCCTTGAGCATGCTGTATTTTTCGGGGCTGTAGTTGTAGACCTGCTTCATAAACGGAATGAGCGACCAACGACGGTCGAACTGGTAATAGCCCAGCGCGTTGTAGCCGTCACCATACGAAAAGCCCTGGTTATAGTTGCCATGGCTCTCGTACTTGGTAAAGTACTTCATCTCGGGAGTCACGTTGACAAACGAAACGCCCTGGACCGACCTCAGCACGCCCGAGAAGGACTGCTGGGTGTAGAGACCTTTGTCGATATCGGTGGCATCCGAGGCAACGCCCGGCGTGGGCTCCTCGGCGGCGGCGGGTGCCGGCGCGGAAACGGCGCCAAACGAAAGCGCCAGCGTCAGGCCCGCGACAATCGCGGAATGCTTGGGCTGCATAAAATCCTCCCTGCATTGGTGTAGTTAAAGTTCAGTTTGCAAAGATAAAAATAAGTATTGCAGCTCGCCCGTTGTTACACAACAACCCCTCGGTAAACGGCAACAACCCTCCGCGAAATCTTAAGGAATTACGAAATCTTAAGAAATTAAACAAACTGGTCGTCGGGCGCCAACAGAAGCTCGCCGTAACGCTCCATCAACCCGTCCCTCAACTGGCAGAAAGCAGGGATATAGACGTTCAAGATGCGCTGAATCAAATCTTGAGCGAGCTTGTTGTCATAGATATGGACGTTCGTATTGCGATCTCTGAGCATATCTAGCCAGGCCACCTCATCAATAAAGTCGTAGAATCGGTAGGACTCCTTCAAGATGGCACGAGGAGACCCCGACGCGGCAAGCGTGGCGCCCTCATACTCGAGCAGACGCTTAAGGAGCTTCCAGCTCAGTTCAAATTGAAGATTGAACTTATTAATCAATCCACTCTGAACAAAATCATTGTTGAGATCCTGATTGGGCGCATCCTCAAGATTCACCAAGGCGCTGGCAAAGTTCTCATATTTTTTCATACAGAATCACACCATCCCTGGCAATTTCATCGAGCAATTGCTGCGATAAGGACTCGTCGAGATTGACGACATCTACATCCAAAAGAGTATCAAGACGCTCCTCGATCAAATATGAGAAACGGCCGAAATCCCGGCAACCTGCTACGGCGATGTCAATATCGCTCTTAGGCAAATTGTCACCTCGAGCGCGGGAACCAAACAGCACAACCTTCTCGGCGTCACATTCCCGAGCAAAAACTTCGATTTGCTTGTACACCTTGTCGAGAGATGCCATTTGCACCCCTACAGCTTAATATCGAAGTTGATTTCGGGGACGGCGGCCAAGTCAGCCAGCGTTACACCGTCGACATAGTTCTCGATGACCTCGTCCAGACCGCGCCAGAACTTGACGGTCGAGCACAAATCGCTGCGGGTACAGCTGTTGTCGATGCCGTCGCACGCCACCGGAGCCGTGCTGCCCTCGACGGCACGCAGGATGTCGCCGGCACGCACCTCGGCCGGGTCCTTGGCCATCATGTAGCCGCCGCCCTTGCCGCGCACGCTCTTAAGCAGGCCCGCCTTCATAAGCGGACGAACCAGCTGCTCCAGATACTTTTGCGAGATAAGCTCGCGGTCGGCAACCTCGCGCAAGGCAATCTTGCCCTCGGCGTCGCCCAGCGCCGCGATATAGATCATTAACCGGAGGGCATAGCGGCCCTTGGAAGAAATGAGCATACCTACCCTCCCATCGCATCTGGGACAACATAACCAGGTTTGTTTGTCCCAAATTTAAAGTAAGTGGGACAAACACAACAGGTTATTTTGTCCCAGAATTTGAAAAGTCGAGTGGATTAGTCGGGTTTTCCCTTGACTAACGCCGAACCCATAGTAACTTTATTCCGAGAAGATTCCTAGGGTTTAGTACACCTATGAGTACACCATATACAGAGAGGGACAGCATGAACGCAAATCCGCTGCTTTCCATCGAAGGTCTGACCGCCTCCGTGGACGAGAAGACCATCCTCCACAACGTCAACCTCAACGTCGCCGCCGGCGAGACCCACGTGTTGATGGGTCCCAACGGCGCCGGCAAGTCCACCCTCGGCCACCTGGTCATGGGCGACCCCGTTTACACGGTCAACGACGGCCGCATCGTCTTTGACGGCCAGGACATCACCGAGCTCACCACCGACAAGCGCTCGCGCGCCGGCCTGTTCCTGAGCTTCCAGGCCCCGGTCGAGATTCCGGGCGTGCCGCTGTCGAGCTTTTTGCGCGCCAGCATCGCCGGCCGCCCCGGCCTGGAGATGAAGGGCAAGGAGTTCCGCCGTCGCGTCAAGGAACTCGCGGCCGAGCTCAACATGGATACCGCCTACCTCAACCGTGAGCTGGGCGTGGGCTTCTCGGGCGGCGAGAAGAAGAAGGTCGAGATGCTCCAGCTTTTGCTGCTGCAGCCCAAGCTCGCCATCCTGGACGAGACTGACTCCGGCCTGGACGTCGACGCCCTTTCCACCGTCAGTCATGGCATGGACGCCTACCGCAAGAGCTGCGACGGCTCCATGCTCATCATCACACACAACACGCGCATCCTGGAGCACCTGGATGTCGACCGCGTCCACGTTATGGTCAAGGGCCATATTGTGCGCGAGGACGACGCCTCGCTGATTCCCTGGATCGACAAGAACGGCTTTGAGACCTTCGAGCGCGAGGCCGCCGAGCAGCGCGCCCAGGCCGAGGCCGCCGCTGCCGAGCAGCAGGCGTAAAGGGGCGACGCAATGACCAAGAACCGCACCGAGGTCGCGGACATCGACCGCAGCCTCTACGACTTCACCTATGGCGAGGAGGGATTCGAGCGCCTCGACGCCGGCATCACGCCCGACATCGTGCGCGAGATCAGCGCCAAGAAGGACGAGCCGCAGTGGATGCTCGACCTGCGCTTAAAGTCCCTCGAGATTTTCAACCGCTTCCCGGATCCGACGTGGGGCCCCTCCATCGAGGGCCTGGACATGGACAACATCGTCACCTACGTCAAGCCCAACACCGACCAAAAGCACGACTGGGAGTCGGTGCCCGACGACATCAAGAGCACCTTTGAGCGCCTGGGCATCCCCGAGGCCGAGCGCAGCTATCTGGCAGGCGTCGGCGCGCAGTACGACTCCGAGCTCGTCTACCACAACATGCAGGACACCGCGTCCAAGATGGGCATCGTCTACTCCGGCATTGAGGAGGCCCTGCACGATCCGCAGTGGGAGCCGCTCATCCACGAGAAGTTTATGACGCTCATCCCGCCCACCGACCACAAGTTTGCGGCCCTGCACGGCGCCGTATGGTCGGGCGGCTCGTTTGTCTACGTGCCCAAGGGCACCAAGCTCGACTTCCCGCTGCAGAGTTACTTCCGTCTTAACGCCAAGGGCGCCGGCCAGTTTGAGCACACGCTCATCATCGTCGAGGACGATGCCGACCTGCACTTCATTGAGGGTTGCTCCGCGCCCAAGTACAACGTGGCCAACCTCCACGCCGGCGCCGTCGAGCTCTTTGTGGGCAAGCGTGCGCACCTGCGCTACTCTACCATCGAGAATTGGTCCAAGAACATGTACAACCTCAACACCAAGCGTGCGCGCGTGGACGAGGACGGCGACATCGAGTGGATCAGCGGCTCCTTCGGTAGCCACGTGGGCTACCTCTACCCCATGAGCGTGCTCAGCGGACGCCGCGCCCGCTCGAGCTTTACCGGCATTACCTTTGCCGGCGCCGGCCAGAACCTGGATACCGGCTGCAAGGTCGTGCTCAACGCGCCCGATACTTCGGCAACCGTCGAGACCAAGGGCATCTCCAAGAGCGGCGGCATCCAGACCTTCCGCAGCTCCATCGTGGCCACGCCCAAGGCCGAGGGTTCCAAGGCAACCGTGAGCTGCCAGTCGCTCATGCTCGACGACCAGAGCCGCTCCGACACCATCCCCGCCATGGACATCCGCGCCAAGAACGTCGACATCGGCCACGAGGCCACCATCGGCCGTATCGGCGACGATAAGGTGTTCTACCTGATGAGCCGCGGTATCTCGGAGGAAGAAGCCCGTACCATGATCGTCAACGGCTTTGCCAACCCGGTCTCCAAGGAGCTACCGCTGGAGTACGCCGTCGAGATGAACAACCTGATCAAGCTCGAGATGGAAGGAGCGATCGGATAATGAAACAGACCACGAACACCGCTGCTACCACCCTTGAGCAGGTCAATGCGATGCCGGCTGCCACATGGGGCTGGCTGAAGATGAACCAGACCAAGCTCGAGCTCTCTGACGAGCTTGCCGCCGCTCCCGCCGAGACCGTTAAGGTTGAGGGCTTGGACGAGCAATTTGCTGGCGTGGCAGACGCGTTCGACGCCGCCATGGACGCCATGGCCGAGCGCTTCCCCGAGCGCCGCGCCTCCGCCCCCGGCGACGCCGCCGACCGCGCCCGCATCACGCCCGAGACCGAGCTCGACGTGCCCGCAACCTCCGTCTACCAGGCCGGCGCCATTAAGCTCGAGGAGGAGCTCTCCCCTGCTGAAGCCTTCGAGACCGGCATGGGCGAGGCTGCCTACACCTACCTGGCCGACCATGCCACCAAGCGCATCGTCATCGACGTGCCCGCATACCAGCACGCCACTGTTAGTGTGCGCGTGAGCGGTGTCGACGCCGCCGCGGCCATCGCCGCTATCGATGTCGTCGCCCGTCCGCAGGCAACGCTCGACCTCGCTCTAGCCCTAGACTCCCCTGTCAACGGCCAGGGCGTCGTGGGCTCCGTGCTGCGGGTGTGCGCTCACGAGTACGCCACCGTCAACGTGACCTGCACGCAGACGCTCGACGACAGCTGGATCGCACTCGACGACACCGGTCTGCTCCTGGACGAGGGCGCGCGCGTCAACGTGCAGCACACCGTCCTGGGTGCCGGCGCCAGCGCCACCGGCCTTGCCGGCGACCTTCTGGGCGACACCGCCAAGGTAACGATCGATACCGATTACCTAGGTGCCCGCGAGCAGGTGCGCGATTTTAACTACGAGCTGCGCCACCGCGGCCGCAAGACCGAGTGCGAGATCGACGCCAACGGCGTGCTGACCGGCACGTCCAAGAAGGTCTACCGCGGCACCATCGACCTCGTGCACGGCTGCAAGGGTGCCGTCGGCACCGAGCGCGAAACGGTGCTGCTGGCCAACAAGGGCGTCGACAACAAGACCGTTCCCGTCATCCTCTGCGACGAGGACGACGTCGCCGGCAACCACGGCGCCACCATCGGCCACGTCCGCGACGAGCAACTGTTCTACCTCGCCTGCCGCGGCCTTGACCAAAACGCCGCCGAGGACCTGTTCATCCGCGCCAAGCTGGAGGACGCCGCACTTTCCGCGACCGACGAGCGCACCCGCGCCGCCGTCGTCCGTCTGGGCAACAACCTGATCGATAACTTTGAGGAGGAGCTCGCATGATCGACACCGAGCACGTTAAATGCGATACCTGTACTGCCCCCGAGCCCATGGAGCTCGACGCCAGCGACGAGGCCTCGCGCGGCTGGCCTACCGTCGACATCGAGACGAATCCCTACAAGGCGCAGTTCCCGCTGTTCCAGCAGCACCTCGAGATCGCCTTCCTCGATAGCGCCGCCACCGCGCAGCGCCCCGCCTGCGTGCTCGACGCCGAGCGTGACTTCTACCAGCGCATGAACGCCAACCCTCTGCGCGGCCTGTACTCGCTGTCCGTCGAGGCCACCGAGGCCATCGCGAAGGTGCGCCAGCAGATCGCCGACGTCATCGGCGCGCCCCAGGCCAACGAGGTCGTCTTCACCCGCAACACGAGTGAGTCGCTCAACCTGGTCGCCAAGAGCTTTGCGCCCACGGTCCTCGAGCCGGGCGACGAGGTCGTCATCACCATCATGGAGCACCACTCCAACCTGATCCCGTGGCAGCAGGTCTGCCGCGAGACCGGCGCCAAGCTCGTCTACCTCTACCCCACCAAGACCGGCCAGCTCACGACCGAGGAAGTGCTTGCCAAGGTGGGCCCCAAGACCAAGATCTTGGCCGTGGGTCAGGTCTCTAACGTCCTGGGCGTCGAGAACCCGGTCAAGAATCTCGGCAAGCTCGTGCACAAGTATGGCGGCTATCTGGTCGTCGACGGCGCGCAGTCGCTGCCGCACATGCCGGTCAACGTGGCAGATCTGGGCGCCGATTTCTTTGCCTTTAGCGCGCACAAGGCCATGGGTCCCATGGGCATCGGCGTGCTGTGGGGCAAGATGGACCTGCTCAACGCCATGCCGCCCATGCTCACCGGCGGCGAGATGATCGACTCGGTCACCGAGCAGGACGCCGTCTGGGCGCCCGTCCCCGAGAAGTTCGAGGCCGGCACGCAGGACGCCGCCGGCATCTTCGCCACAGGCGCGGCGCTTGATTACCTGGTTAACACCGTGGGCTACGAAAACATCCAGGCCCGCGAGCAAGCACTCGTCCACTACCTGATGGGCGAGCTCATGCAGCTCGACTTTGTCCAGATCATCGGCTCTATCTATTGGGACAACCATCACGGCGTCGTGAGCTTTAACGTCCACGGCATCCACCCGCACGATGTCGCGAGCATCATGGACATGGACGGCGTCTGCATCCGCGCGGGTCACCACTGCGCGCAGCCGCTGCTCACCTGGCTGGGCGTCGAGAACCTTGCCTGCTGCCGCGCCAGCGTGGCCTTCTACAACGACAAGGCCGATATCGACAAGTTCATCGCCGGTCTGCATCACGTTTGGAGCACGTTCAATGGGTAATCTGTACACCTCCACCACGTTTATGGAGCACAACTCACACCCCGACTACAAGTACGAGATGGATGCCCCCACGCACGAGCACGACGGCATCAACCCCAGCTGCGGCGACGAGCTCACCTTGCAGCTACGTGTCGAGAACAACGTGATCGAGGAGGCCTCGTTTACCGGCCACGGCTGCGCCATCAGCCAGGCCAGCGCCGACATCATGGCCGACCTCATCACCGGCGAGACGGTCGAGGAGGCGCGTCGTCTGGCAGAGCTTTTTCTCGCCATGATCCGTGGCGAGCAGCTCTCCGAGGAAGACCTGGAAGACCTAGACGAGGCCGCCCAGCTCCAGGACATCTCGCACATGCCCGCCCGCGTCAAGTGCGCCGAGCTCGCCTGGCGCACCCTCGACGGCATGCTCACGGGACAAAATAATCAGTAATAGTTGTCTCAAATCTGAAGAATTCAGTTGGCCGAATCGCTTAACTTTCGCGATTCGGCCATTTTCTTTTCTGGCCTTATTTCGAGCCCTCGGCCTGCGCGTCCACCTGCGCATAAGCGCGCACAATGCGAGAAACGGTACTTTTGCCAATCCCCGTATATCGCTCAATCTGACGCACCGTAAAACCGGCATCGTGCAAGCCAAGAATAACGATGTTGCGCCGCGCCGACGGTGCGGCTTTAACCCCGTGGAGCGGAACCCCGAGCCCCTTCGCCAACTTTTCGGCAAAGGCGTGCCGCTCCCACTCCGTCTCTTCCAGATCGGGCATCGCCGGCTCGCGGCTGTCGGGCGTCGAAAGCGAATAGGCGATAAAGGCCTTGGCAGAACCAAAAAGCTCAAGCACGCAAGAAGGGTCGGAAAATCCCCTCGTCATATCGTTGTCATAGGCCCGTAGATACTCGGCAAAGCTGCTCCATGGATAGCGCTCGATCAGAGCAATACCCGCCTCCTGCGGATCGGCATGTACGGAGCGAATAGCCTCCATCACCTGCCAGTCGGTATCGAGCGAGCGGCGCTCAAAACGTTCGCGAAACAGGCAGCCCGCGCGCCCAGTGCGCTTATTGAACCGACGAGCATACGTCAACAGTAGCCGCTGCATGGCTGCGCTCATTTCGTCCTCGTAATCCAAAAGCACCAGATCCACGTAGTCATTCATGAGACACCACGCCACGACTGTCACGCCGGCATCGCGGCAGCAGTCGCGCATCAGCTCCAAAAACTCCCATCGGTCTTCATCGGTCTCAAAGATGATCTGTTTTCCGGTGCCACGGGCCGAAACATGGTAAAAACCGGTGACCGTTCTCCAAACGCGCTGCACGGCACCCCCTTTAGCAGGATCAACTTGCGCCTTCCAATACACCACGATTGAAGCGTGCTATCAAAACAAACACGCAAAATGGCATCTGCGCACGGCAAATGGCAGCAAACAACCGGCGAACGGCACCGCAGCACAGGTCAGACAATGCGACGTTTCCGCAAGATGACCAAAAACGACAAATATGTGACACGCGCTTCTGATGAATATATCTAATTTAAATCGCTTCAATTGAAAGTTCCGCGCTTCACGCTACGAAAACTGAGCCGTTCACCGAATATTCCGTGCATTTCGCGGTATTATAGGGGCTGCATGTCATGTCCCTTTCGAAGGGTCGCCCGGCAATCGCCAGCCACGACCCCCAGACGGGACGCCAACACGATAGAGAGGAGAGGCATGCAGTACTCACAGGAAGTGGAGAACATGTGCCCCGTTGCCAAGGGTGCATACCACGGCCCCGCACCCATCCCCGAGGAGGGCAAGTGGGTCCAGGCTAAGGAGATTTCCGACATCTCCGGTCTTACGCACGGTGTGGGTTGGTGCGCACCTCAGCAGGGCGCTTGCAAGCTCACGCTGAACGTCAAGGACGGCATCATCGAGGAGGCCCTCGTTGAGACCATCGGCTGCTCGGGTATGACCCACTCTGCCGCCATGGCTTCCGAGATCCTTCCCGGTAAGACCATCCTCGAGGCCCTCAACACTGACCTCGTCTGCGACGCCATCAACGTTGCTATGCGCGAGATCTTCCTGCAGATCGTTTACGGCCGCAGCCAGACCGCGTTCTCCGAGGGCGGCCTGCCCGTGGGCGCCTCCCTCGACGACCTCGGCAAGGGCCTTCGCTCTCAGGTCGGCACCATGTTCGGCACCAAGGCCAAGGGCGCTCGTTACCTCGAGCTCGCTCAGGGCTACGTCACCCGCATGGCTCTCAACGACAAGAACGAGATCATCGCATTCGAGTTCCTGAACCTCGGCAAGTTCACCGACGCCGTCAAGGCCGGCAAGACCCCCGAGGAGGCCATCGCTGGCGCTATGGGCCACTATGGTCAGTGGGAGAACGCTGCCAAGTACATCGACCCGCGCACCGACGAGGAGACTCACTCCGTCGCCAGCGTGTTCCCGGTTCACGAGTAGAAAGGGAGGGAAATAACTATGACTGTTACGTTCGAAGGTTACGAGCGCCGCGCTGACAAGATCAACAAGTGCCTCGCCGACAACGGCATCGCCTCCCTCGAGGAAGCTCTGCAGATCTGCACCGACAAGGGCTTCAACCCGCGTGAGATCGTCAACAATACCCAGTCCATCGCCTTCCAGAACGCTGAGTGGGCCTACACCCTCGGCTGCGCTCTCGCTGTCAAGCGTGGCGCCAAGTCCGCTTCTGAGGCTGCTGCCATCATCGGCGAGGGCATCCAGGCCTTCACCGTTCCCGGCTCTGTCGCCGAGGACCGCAAGGTCGGTCTGGGCCACGGTAACCTGGGCGCTATGCTGCTCTCCGACGACACCGAGTGCTTCGCCTTCCTGGCCGGCCACGAGTCCTTCGCTGCCGCTGAGGGCGCTATCGGCCTGGCTCTGAACGCCAACAAGGCTCGCAAGAAGCCGCTGCGCGTTATCCTCAACGGTCTGGGTAAGGACGCCGCTCAGATCATTGCCCGCATCAACGGCTTCACCTACGTGAAGACCCAGTTCGACTACTACACGGGCGAGCTCAAGGTCGTCGAGACCATCCCCTACTCCGATGGTCCCCGCGCCGCCGTCAACTGCTACGGCGCCGACGACGTCCGCGAGGGCGTTGCCATCATGTGGCACGAGAACGTCGACATCTCGATCACCGGTAACTCCACCAACCCCACGCGCTTCCAGCACCCCGTCGCTGGCACCTACAAGAAGGAGCGCATCGAGGCTGGCAAGAAGTACTTCTCCGTCGCTTCTGGTGGCGGCACTGGCCGTACCCTGCACCCGGACAACATGGGCGCCGGCCCTGCCTCTTACGGCATGACCGACACCATGGGCCGCATGCACTCCGACGCCCAGTTCGCCGGTTCTTCCTCCGTGCCTGCGCACGTCGACATGATGGGTCTCATCGGCATGGGCAACAACCCCATGGTCGGTGCCACCGTCGCCTGCGCTGTCGCCGTCGAGGAGGCCCTCAAGGCCTAATCGCGCCCGCGCGATGCTCATATAGCTGAGCTTTGGAGCCGCTACCTTTCGAGGTAGCGGCTCTTTTTGTTTGCCCCGTCTCAAATTGGTTACTCTTATTAGAAGGTCCGATGTATCAGTTGCGGTGAAATACGGACTGAATTGCATCCATACAGGCCAAAACAGTCCGTATTCCACCGCAACTTATCAAATAGGCCGACCGAAGTGGCCGAGTCCATCTGACGCCCACCTGCCATATTTGCCCTTTACCGATTTGCCGGGTCTTTGCGGCCCCATTGCCGATCACCCGTGCGACAATGCGCCGGACGAGAAAGGAATCCGATGGAATCGACTGATGTACTGGTAATTGGATCTGGCATTGCGGGCCTTTGTGCCGCCATCGAGGCGGCACGCACGGGTGCAACCGTCACTGTGGCAAGCGCCGGCAAGACCATGAGTGGATCGAGCTTCTTCCCGGGCACCTGGGGGCTCGGCCTTATTGGGCCCGTCGACGAAGACGACGAGCAGGACCTTATCGACACCATCCAAACCGTCGGCGGCGGCGTTGCCGAACCCGAACTCGTCCAGACGTTCGTCCACGGCATTCCCCAAGCGATTGACTGGCTCGAGCAAGACCTGGGCGTTGAGCTCCAGCGTCCGCAAAGCGCCAAGAGTGCTCAACAAAAGCAATTTATCCCCTGCTTTGACCACAAGACGCGCATGTGGCGCGGCCTCACCCGCAAACCCCTTGAGGACGCGTGTACGGCCCAGATCGAGTCTCTCGGCATACGCCTGCTCCCCCGCCACGAGCTTATCGACCTTGTTGAGGATGCGAACGGAAAGATTGCCGGCGCCTTGCTCTACGACCGCGCAAACGAGCATCTCGTGCCTATGACAGCCAAGACCACTATCATCGCTGCGGGCGGCACGGGCGGCCTGTTCGAGCGCAGCCTCACTTCGGCCGATGTACTCAGCTCCTCGCAGGCCATCGCACAATCGCACGGCGCATCCCTTACCAATATAGAGTTCATGCAGATGATGCCCGGCTTCATTGAACCTAAGCGCAACCTGGTCTTTAACGAAAAGACCTGGCGCTACGTCAAGCTCGATCAGCCGGCAGATATTGCCGATGACAAGCTGGACGACCTGCTTGAGCAACGCTCAGGATATGGCCCCTTCACATCACGCCTGGCTTCCCGCGCTATCGATCTTGCCATCGATCAAGCAGGCGCCGAAGGCCTGGCGCTCCGCTACGACTTCCCTCACGAGGATGTTCCCGAATTTGTGCAGACCTTTGCCGCCTGGCTGCAAGACGAGCACGGCATCGCGCCGAGCGACGAGATGCGCGTGGCGATGTATGCCCACGCCGCCAACGGCGGCATCAGGATCGACAATACCGCGTACACGGGCGTTGAGGGCCTCTACGCCTGCGGCGAGGCAACAGGCGGCATGCACGGCGCCGACCGCATCGGAGGCCTGTCGAGCGCCAATGGCATCGTATTCGGGCGCATCGCGGGTGCATCAGCGGCTCGAGCAGCACAGAAAGAGCCTGCGGCTGCCCTGAAGGCGGATATCGCCCTCCCCCAGTACGGCATTGCCATAACAGATGCCGAACGCCTGACCCGCAGCCTTAAACACACAATGAGCACCTACTGCATGATCAACAGGACCGATGCGGGTCTATCCAAGGCACTGCAAGAGCTTGAAAGCCTGCAAGACGAAGCCACGACTCTAAATAAGCCGCGTGCCAACGACAGCGAAATCGCCGCCCTCGCCCGCCTACAGTCGCAGATTCAACTGGCAACGGAGATGGTCAAAGCCATGCGCAAGCGGACTGAAAGTCTCGGGTCGCACTATCGAGCGGATTAAACCGGACACCTATCTAAAGCAGAACACAACCAATCGATATCCATGGGCCCCGTGAGCTCGAAGCAGCACGGGGCCCATTCGTGTCCGCACGGCAGCGTATCCTTATTCTGAATACAGAGCGGGCAAAGCCCGCATAGACAATAGGCCAGCGAGGAGGAGATATGGACAGTAGAGATATCGAGAAGTGGCGTGTCGAACTTGATAGCTACGCCAATGTGGAAGACGGCGTTGAGTATTGGCTCGCACGCGATTTAATGGAACCCATGGGGTACACTCGATGGGAGAACTTCGCCGAAGTTGTTAAGAGGGCAAAAGTCTCGTGCGAAACAAACAAAACTCCAGTTGATTCCCATTTTCGTGACACCACGAAAATGGTAACTGCCGGTGTCGCCGCTCGCGCGGTTAAAGACTACAAACTTACGCGCTATGCATGCTATTTAATCGCACAGAACGGAGATTCAAACAAGCCAGA
>UQXT01000051.1 GCA_900545075.1 uncultured Collinsella sp.
AGCGCGGCGGCGTCGATGCATCTACGCCCTATAGAACACGTTGTCGGCAAAGAAGTCGGCCGGGGACTCCATGCAGGCAATCTCGCCGTCAAACATCATGGCGACGTCGTCGGCTACCTGCTCGGCAAAGTCCAAATCGTGCGTAGCCATGATGACGGTGCCGCCAGCCTTCGCATGGTCACGCAGGGCGCGGGCGATGGTGCGGCGGCTGAACAGGTCTAGACCCTTGGTGGGCTCATCGAGCAATAGCAGTTCGGGGCCGATTAGCAGCAGTTTTGCCAATGCAAGCAGTTGACGCTGCCCGCCCGAAAGATCGTACGGATGGCGTCCATCCAGACCCGACAACCCCAAGCTCGCCGCACGCTCCCGCGCCAAGTTCTCGTCATATCCGCAGGTTGAGGCCCATTCCATCAGCTCATCGCGAACCGTCTCGGCAACCAGCAATGCTTTGGGATTCTGAGGCAGCAGCGCCGCCGAGGCCGCTCCGCGCACCATGCGGCCGCGCTGCAGCTTGGCGGTCTTCGCCAGCACCGAAAGCATCGTCGACTTACCGCATCCGTTGCCGCCCACGATCGCATGCACCGCACCGGCCGAAAACGACGCATCGAGCCCGCGCAGCACCCAGCCGGACGCTCGATCGTAGCGAAACCAGCCTTCCGACAGGGTGGTAGCCGACCCGCCGTGCATTTTTTGGAGTATTCTGCTTCCATCCGTGCGCGAGAAGGCTTCCAAGCCGTTCTCGAGCGACGTTTGCGCCACAAATTCGGACGATTTGTCCAATTCCAAACTTTTTTTCGCGCTCGATACGTCCCCGGGCGGCTCCAGAGAGCCCAAATTGTCCTCACGCCTGCTGAATACTCCGTTTTTTGCACATCGGATGGCACCCCACCCCAACGTGTCATCGGAAAACAGCGATTCTCGGCATACCAAAGAAGCCATATCCGCCGCCTCGTGCACGCGGCCATCCTCAATCCGGTACGCACACGTCGCGTATTCGAGCATTGGGCGCGGCTGATGCGTCGCCACAACAACCGTGCAGCCCAGCTCGCGATTCACACGAAACAGCGCGTGCAGGAAATTCTTCTCGGCAACGGGATCGAGCTGAGACGTGGGCTCGTCGAGCAGCAGCACGCGCGGGCGCAGCGCCAGGACGGCGGCAAGCGACAGCAGCTGCTTGCGGCCACCCGAAAGCGTATCGGTATCACGATGAAGCCAGTCCTCCAGACCAAAGAAATAGCTGGTCTCGGCAACACGGCGGCGCATCTCGTCGCGCGACACACCCAGATTCTCTAGGCCAAACGCCATCTCGTGCCACACGGTTTCGCACACGATCTGGTTCTCGGGATCCTGGAACACATAGCCCACGCGCTCCGCCGATGCCCGCACGTCCATGTCGGCAACGTTCTCGCCCAGCACGCTCAGTTCGCCAGTGCGCTCGCCCGCCGGAGCGATCTCGGGCTTGAGCAGCGACAGCAGCGTCGACTTACCCGATCCGGTACCGCCAACAAGCAGCGCAAATGCACCTTGGGGAACAGACCAGTCGAGCCCCTCGAGCACCGCAGCATCAGCATCGGGGTAGGCAAAGCTCAGGCTCCGCACCTCAATCGCCGGCGCGGCCGAGCCATATGCCACACCCGCCGCCGAGCTCCTATCCAACCGAGCCATCAGCCAAACCTCTTCTCATCAATCGCGTGCGACGCGCAAGGCAGCATCATCCAGGCAGCGTACACGACATAGCCCAGCCACGGCGCCGGCACCGAGAGCTGCGGATAAAACGAATACTGTGTCGTCGCGGTCGCCGCCACGGCCACCGCGGCAGCACCAAACAGCGCGAGCCCGACCAGCGCGGCAACGTCGCTGCGCCCCAGTCGATACCGCGCATACGTCGTACGACGTGTCGCGGCACCCCACCCGCGCGAGCGCATCGCGTCCGCGCGCTCCAGCGAATCTTCCATGCCCCAGCCCATCAACACGCTCGACGCCCGCAGGCGCGATCGCACGGGATCGGTGGGCGCGCGGCCCGGCACATCAATCGCATCCTGCACCGCCAGCACCGTACGACCGCGGCGTAAAAACTGCGGGATAAGCCTCATGCACATCGAGATCATGAGCGCAATCACCGGTGCGGCATTGCCCAGCAGCGCGAGCACCTTGTCGTATTCGAGCATCGACGCCGCGGCCTCAAACCACAGCACGCTCGCCACAAACAGCCCGCCCATGCACAGGCCGTATACCATGCTTTCCAGATACACCGCGCGCATACCAATACGGAACAACTCCGTCGAGCCCGAGGCGCTAAACAGCGGATTGACCAGCGCGATAATCAAAATCACCGGCAGCTGCCAGCGAAGCGCCCCCAACGTGCGCGCAGCACCGCGCGTCGCAAATCCATACGCCAGCCCGCCCGCAAGCGACAGCGCAATCAGCACCGGCTGCATCGAGAACATGGTGAGCCCCAGCGTCAGCACTATATAGAGTGCCGGCACAGCCGGATGCGACATCGAGAATGCCGCAACGGGCTCGCCGCCAAACTCCTCTCGTATGTTGTCCACGGGCACCCCCGTCCCCTCGCTCAAACGACAGCTCCGCAGCACCGCCAATGCCGCACGCAAGCAGTGCAAACACCACACCGGCGGCGCAAGCCTCAACCGCCGCAAACCAATCGCTACGCGCTCAACATATGCCTGCGGTATCATATTGCGCCGTGTATCGTTTCCAAACACACGTCTCTATAACGTAACAGGAGATCACATGGACGCAACCGCAATTATCCTCGCTGCCGGCGAGGGCACCCGCATGAAGTCGAACCACTGCAAGGTTTCGCACAAGATCCTGGGCAAGCCCATGGTCCAGTGGATCGTCGACGCTACCATCAAGGCCGGCTGCAGCCGCGTCGTGGTCGTCATCGGCAGCCACGCCGACGAGATGCGCGCCCTTATCGACGGCGCCTACGCCAGCAGCGCCACCAAGGTCGAGTGCGTCGAGCAGACCGAGCGCCTGGGCACCGGCCACGCCGTAAAGGTCGCGCTCGAGGCCTGCGGCATCACGCAAGGCCCCGTCGTCGTGCTCAACGGCGACCTGCCGCTCATCACCGCCGACACCGTCGCCAAGTTCGCGCAAACCGTCGCCACCGGCGAGCTCGCCTGCACCGTCATGACCATGACCCCGCCCGACCCCTTCGGCTACGGCCGTATCAAGCTGGGCGCCGACGGCCAGATCGAGCGCATCATCGAGCAGAAGGACTGCACGCCCGAGCAGGCCGCCACGCTGCTCGAGTGCAACGCCGGCTGCTACGCCTTTGACGGCGCGCAGCTCGCCGCCCACATTAACGAGATCGGCAACGACAACGCGCAGTCCGAGTACTATCTGCCCGACATGCTCGAGATCCTCAAAGGCCACGGTCAGGCAGTCTCCATCTTCCACTGCGATGACTACCGCGACGGCCTGGGCGTCAACAGCCGTATCCAGCTCGCGCAGCTCACCGCCATCGCGCGCGACCGCATCAACGAGCACTGGATGGCCGAGGGCGTCACGTTCATCGATCCCACGCAGGCCTGGATCGGCCCCGACGCCGTTATCGGCCGTGACACCGTCGTGTGGCCGCAGACGCACCTGATCGGCCACGTCACCGTGGGCGAAGAGTGCCAGCTCGGCCCCAACAGCCGCCTCACCGACACCACTGTCGGCAGCGGCTGCATCATCGATGAGACCATCGCCATCGAGGCCGTCATCGAGAACGGCGTCGACTGCGGCCCGCGCGCCTACCTGCGCCCGGGCACCCACATGCTCGACGGATCCAAGGCCGGCACGCACGTGGAGATCAAGAAGTCCACGATCGGCGAGGGTTCCAAGGTGCCCCACCTGTCCTACATCGGCGACACCACCATGGGCTCCGGCGTCAACGTGGGCGCAGGCTCCATCACCTGCAACTACGACGGCGTCCACAAGCACAAGACCGTCATCGGCGAGGATGCCTTCATCGGTTCCGACACCATGATGGTCGCGCCCGCCCAGATCGGCGACGGCGCGCTCGTTGCCGCCGGCTCCGTCATCACCGAGCCGGTTCCGGCAGACGCACTCGGCCTGGGCCGCGCCCGTCAGGTAAATATCGAGGGCTGGGCCGCCGATTATCGCCGCCGTCTGCACGAGGACGACGAGGTATAACGTTTTACCAGGCACAAAAGGAGCTGTTCCCATGGGGACGGCTCCTTTTTCTATCGTGACCTGCGCGACCGGATGAGTGGTCGGTTCGTGTCCGTTGACGGTAAAGACGTTATCAAGGCTCGATAAACCCCGTCGCGCGGTTACAATGCAACAAGGCATCTATATGGCATTCGATGTATAAAGGAGAAGGGTAATGCCGATTAATGATCCCGAGAAGTCGGAGAATATGCGCAAGTCCATCCGCGTGTATTCCGGTTCCTCCAACCGTCCCCTCGCTCAGAAGATTGCTGAGTACCTTGGGGTCGAGCTTTCGGGCCTTACGCTAAAGCAGTTCGCCAATGGTGAGATTTACGCCCGCTACGACGAGACCGTCCGCGGCGCCGACGTCTTCCTGATTCAGTCCGTGGCCGGCGGCAACGTCAACGACATGCTCATGGAGCTGCTCATCGCCACCGACGCTGCCAAGCGCGCATCCGCCCGCTCCATCACCGCCGTTATCACCCACTACGGCTATGCCCGCCAGGACCGCAAGGCCGGCCCGCGCGAGCCCATCACCGCCCGCCTCGTCGCCAACCTGCTCGAGCGCGCCGGCGTCAACCGCATCATCACCCTCGACCTGCACCAGGGCCAGATCCAGGGCTTCTTCGATATCCCGGTTAACCACCTGTCCGCACTGCCGCTGTTTGGCCAGTACTACAACGACATGCACTTCGACACCGACAACCTGGTTGTCGTCTCCCCCGACGTGGGTCGTGCCAAGGCCGCCAAGAAGCTGTCCGACATGCTCGACTGCGACCTGGCCATCGCCCACAAGGGCCGTCCGCGCCACAACGCCGCCGAGGTCATGGGCATCATCGGTGACATCAAGGGCAAGACCTGCATCATCAACGATGACATGATCGACACCGCTGGCACCCTGTGCGCCAACGTCAAGGAGCTCAAGGCTATGGGCGCTGGCGACATCTACGTCTGCGCCACCCACGGCATCTTCTCCGGTCCGGCCATCGAGCGTCTGAACGACGCCCCGATCGTCGAGTGCCTCGTCACCGACGCCATTCCCGTCGAGGTCGGCGGCAAGATTAAGACCATCTCGGTCGCCGAGGAGTTCGCTCAGGCCATCTCCGCCGTTTACCACGAGGAGCCCGTCTCCACGCTCGTCGGCGGCGACTTCGCGCTGTAGTCCAACGCGCATCGCATCATCTTTGATGCTTTTAAAGGGTCGGAAGCTCGCTTCCGGCCCTTTTTCTATCCCTCGCCAACCTTCCCTGGACAATTAGTTCAGATACGTATTTTTTAAAGCCCCAAAGGGCCGTTCGGAGCCTTCTGAGCTCCCCGGCGGATGCCATGCCGCCCAAAGCTCATCGTTTTCGAGTACAACCGCCGCATATTTACCCTCAAATCACCCTCGAAGGCCCTTAGAAACGCCTCGAATGCCCGTCGCCTTATACGTATCTGAACTAACTGTCCAGTAGCTATCGTCAACCTTCGCGGCAGAGCTCAATTTCCTGCAATCCCCTCAACCGATTCCACCGATTTCATAACACCCAGCCGTTCATGGCGCACAGCGCCCCGCTGAGCGAAAAGAACGGTATGGCGGTCGCATTCTGCCGCCAACTTAGTACGTTATAGCTATGACGACCGTGATTTCACATCTCTCCGCCCTCCGCGCAATTCGTCGCGCACGACGGGCGTACTCTGCCCTACCCTGGGACTCCGTTGATAGCGAACAGCAAGCACATGCCTTGGCTAGCTGCATTCCCAACAATGACGCGATAGACTTTGGCGCACTTTCGATACTCGACGCCTGGAATGAAGATGATTCCGAACTGCTTGATCTTCTCGTTTCAAGCGAAGACAACAGACGTCCCGACAAGCGACTTCTTCAGCATATTCTCTCCGCTTCGCTTCCTGAAGGTGCAATTATGCACATCGAGGCCGACATCTACGCAACGTCTCCTGCCATGACAGCCATGCTTTGTTCCAAAAATGAATCAGTCGCCAAAACCTTGATGCTTCTCATGGAACTGCTCGGAACCTACTCCCTTCCTCCCGGGGCAACATACCCCATTGCTTATGACGACATCTGGCCCAAGGGCGATGTCTACGAAGCGATGGACGACCTCGATTGCCGGGACGACCAGTCGGCGACCGAACAGCAGAACGAAACCCGCTATGAACAAGCGCACTACAAATGCGAGCCCGCCACGACCATCGAAGAGCTCGAGGCGGTCGCACGGTTCGCCAAAAGTAGCTCATACGCCTCGTTTCGCACGGCAGTCAAACTCGCCCGAGCTGGATCCGCATCCCCAGCCGAATCCCTAATGTTTGCCGTTCTCGGAGCGCCCATGCGCTTTGGCGGATTCGGATGTTGCAGCCTGCCCATGGGAGGCCTGCTACTCAACTATCGAATCGACTTCGACACTCTTGCGGTCAACATGTCTTCCGGCATCCCTTACGCCATCTGCGACCTATATTGCCCGGCCGCCGGAGTCGACAACGAATACAACGGAATTGGGCATGAGCTTCAAAACGCTCGCATCCACGATGGCAATCGAAATAATGGACTCAAGGCAATGGGCATCCACGTCCTGGTTATCAATCGCGACCAAATGAAAGACCTTGTTGCACTCGAAGCCTTCGCCCAAACGATGCATCGACTCGCGGGAGTCCGATTCCGATACCGTATCAAGGGCTATCGCAAGCGTCAGGCCGCTTGGCTCAACGCTCTGCGGGCCGGAATCGGCCTTGCGCCGGTCTAAACGGCGAATCACCCGTGCACCGTCGAACAGGGCTGGACAGTTAGTTCAAATACGTATAAATGGACACATTGAATTAGGCTGTTTTGCAGTTATCTCTATACCATTCGCCCGATTTGAAGGCAGGGTAGACTTCAAAACAGCGCCATATGGACTAACTAAAGCTCCGAAACAACATATCGGCATTGAATTGAGCACTTCGAGTCCTCAGAACTTATACGTATCTGAACTAACTGTCCACCTCTGATTTCGACGGCCGTCCAAACGCCCCTAAACGCCCTCAATTACCCTCCATTTGACAGCGGCAACAGGGTCGCTCACCATAGCAGGCGACAAATCAACGAAAGGATAAACATGGCAGCTGCACAGCCGCTTAAGATTCGCATGGTTGCCGGACTTGGCAACCCTGGCGATGAATATGCCGAGACCCGCCACAACGCTGGCTTCAAAGCGATCGACGAGTTGGCCCGTCAGGCCGGTGTCACGTACTGGAAAAACCAGGCAGGCGCCGAGGTCGCGCTCATCAACATCAACGATCCCGAGGAAGAGGGTGGCAAGCGCCAGATTGTGCTGGTCAAGCCGCAGTCGTACATGAATACCTCGGGCGGTCCCATCTCCAAGCTTTGCCGCGAGTACAAGATCAAGGCCGAGGAGCTGCTCGTGATCCACGATGAGCTCGACATTCCCGCCGGCGACGTACGCGTCAAGGTAGGCGGCGGCCACGCCGGCCACAATGGCCTGCGCTCCATCATCGACAAGATGGGCAGTCGCGACTTTAGTCGCATCCGCACCGGCATCGGCAATCCTCCCGGCAAGATGGCTGTCGCCGACTACGTGCTCAAGCAGCTACGCGCCCGCGAGGCCGATGACTTCCAGGACACCTGCGCCCGCGCCGCAGATGCCGCCGGTCTGGCGATCGTCCACGGCGTAATCTACGCCCGCGATCACGTCAACGGCGCCGCTTCCGCCAACGGCAAGCACTAAGACCTACCAAATAGGGACAGGTTTATTTTGTCAGGTTTTATCTACAGAAACGCCGCGGCAGCCGCGCCGTAATAAACCCTGTGACGCCATACACATGCAACGCTCCAAAGGGGGCCGGCCTCATCGATGCGCGAGGCCGGCCCCCTTTGCCGTTTTGCCTGATAAAACCTGCCAAAATAAACCTGTCCCTATTTGGTAGGCCGAAGTGGATAAACCCTGCTCCCAACCGCCGAAGATACACGTAAGCGACATGTCCATGAGGGTATAATTTGCACCGTATGTCTGCACAACGCCTGTGCGCGTACGGTTTTATTCGGGCTACCGTCCATTTCCGTGGAGGCACGGTTCGGTCGCCCTAACAAGAGAGGGGTTCTATGTATAAGATCCTGGAGAAGACGCAGTTCTCGGAGAAGGTGTTCAAGTTCCGCATCGAGGCGCCCGCAATCGCCAAGCATGCGCACGCTGGACAGTTCCTCATGGTTCGCGCCAACGAGACGGGCGAGCGTGTCCCGTTTACCCTAGCTGGCTGGAACGGTGACGAGGGCTGGGTCGAGTTCATCTTCATGGTGATCGGCAAGACCACCGAGATGCTGTCCACCTACGAGGCCGGCGAGTCGCTGCGCGACGTCGTGGGCCCGCTGGGCGTTCCTACTGAGATGGCCGAGGGCCCCTGCGCCGTCATTGGCGGCGGCGTCGGCCTGGCAATTGCCTTCCCGGTCGCCAAGCACCTGGTCGAGACCGGCCACGAGGTCCACGCCATCATGGGCGCCCGCACCAAGGACCTCCTGCTCATGGAGGACCAGTTCCGCGAGCTCCTCGACGAGGACCACATCCACATCACCACTGACGACGGCTCCTACGGCGAGCAGGGCGTTGTCACCGCTCCGCTGGAGCGCCTGCTGCAGGACAAGGCCGTGAGCCAGGTCTTCTGCGTCGGCCCCGTTCCGATGATGAAGTTCTCGACCCTCACCGCCCAGAAGTACGACACCCCCATCACCGCGTCGCTCAACCCCATCATGGTTGACGGCACCGGCATGTGCGGCTGCTGCCGCGTCGAGGTGGGCGGCGTGACCAAGTTCGCTTGCGTCGACGGCCCCGACTTCGATGCCACCCTGGTCGACTGGGATGACCTTCGTGCCCGCCAGGCCGCTTACCGTTCCGAAGAGGGCGAGTCCCTCAAGGCCTATGAGGAAAAGAGCTGCGCATGCCACTAGTTAACGGTCGTTTCGTTGCCGATATGAAGTCGCCCCGCACCCCCGATAACGAGGAGCCGGCTGCCGAGCGCGCCTGCGACTTCCGCCCCGTCGACAAGGGCTTTACCGAGGAGATGGCGCTGGCCGAGGCCGAGCGCTGCCTCAACTGCAAGAAGCCGTTCTGTGTTGAGGGCTGCCCCGTCAACATCAACATCCCCCGCTTTATCGAGCAGATCCGCGAGAAGGACTTCGGCGGCGCTCTCGATACCATCCGCGAGGACTCCATGCTTCCCGCCATCTGCGGCCGCGTCTGCCCGCAGGAGAACCAGTGCGAGGGCAAGTGCATCCGTGGTAAGAAGTCCGAGCCCGTGGCCATCGGTCAGCTCGAGCGCTTCCTGGGTGACCGCCCCGAGCTCGCCTCCACGCCCAAGATGGCCCCCAAGAACGGCAAGAAGGTCGCCGTCGTCGGCTCCGGCCCGTCCGGCATCACCTGCGCTGGCGAGCTCGCCCGCAACGGCTTTGACGTTACCGTTTTTGAGGCCTTCTTCACCGGCGGCGGCGTGCTGGTCTACGGCATCCCCGAGTTCCGTCTGCCCAAGGCAGTCGTCAAGCGCGAGATTGACGGCCTGGAGGACATGGGCGTCAAGTTTGAGTACAACTCCGTCGTGGGCAACATGGCCACGGCCGAGGAGCTGTTCGAGCAGGGCTTCGACGCCATTTACGTGGCGACCGGCGCTGGCCTGCCCAAGTTCCTCAATGTCCCCGGCGAGAACCTGCCCAACGTCTTCTTCGCGAACGAGTACCTCACCCGCGTAAACTTGATGAAGGCCAACAAGTTCCCCGAGTACGACACCCCCACCAAGCACGGCAAGAACGTCGTCGTCTTTGGTGGCGGCAACGTGGCCATGGACGCCGTCCGTACTGCCAAGCGCCTGGGCGCCGAGCATGCCATCATCGCCTACCGTCGTACCGAAGATGAGATGCCCTGCCGTCGCGCCGAGCTGCACCATGCCAAGGCCGAGGGCGTCGAGGTTCTGCCGCTCGTTTCCCCGCTCGAGTTTGTCGCTGGCGAGGACGGCTCCGTGTGCGCCGTCAAGGTCCAGAAGATGGAGCTTGGCGAGCCCGACGAGTCCGGCCGTCGTCGCCCGGTGCCCATCGAGGGCGCCATCGAGGAGATTCCCTGCGACGTCGCGATCTCGGCTATCGGTACCAACGCCAACCCCTTCGCAAAGAAAATCGGCGGCAAGATGGAGCTCAACAAGTGGGGCTACATCGTCGCCGACGAGGAGACCGGCCAGACCACCGATCCCCGCATCTGGGCTGGCGGCGACATCGTCACCGGTGCCGCTACGGTCATTCTGGCGATGGGCGCCGGCAAGAAGGCCGCCGCTTCCATCACCAAGAGCCTGCTGGGCGAGTAATCACCCGCAGCGCTAGCCACCAAACGGCAAAGTCCCCGTCGAGCACACGCCCGGCGGGGACTTTTCTCTATGCCGGCCGCTCCACCACCACAAAGGGGACAGGCACCTTTGTGATGGTTTTGGTCGGTTAGCCTTCGAGCTGCGCCACCTTGTAGCGGTAGGCAGCGACGATAACGTCTTTACAACCCTCGCGGCCCAGCTTGGCGCGGTTGACGACGATGTCCTTGCCGCTCGTCATCTTCCACTTTCCGGCGCTGTAGCGCTTATAGAACGCCTCGCGCGCCTTCTGCTGCTGCTTGACCAGCTTGGCGCCCTTCTTTTTGTTAAGGCCGCGCTTTTTGCGCACGATCTCGACGCGATCCTCAAAGGGTGCGGTCACCAGCACGGCAATGTGATTGGGGTTGTTGCGCAACAGGTAATCGGACAGACGGCCTTCGATAATGCAGCTCTCGGTCTCGCCCAGATCCAAAATCACCTGGCTCATCTTTTGGAACAACTTGTCCGAGTACGAACGGGCATCGTAACGGTCGGGTAGAAACGCCATGTTCTCCACGGCCAGGCGCTCGTCGTAGGCGGCCATCTTATCGAGCGACTCGCCCGCGCGCAGCGACGCACGCACCAGCAGCTCGTTATCGTACAGCGGAATCCCCAACTCGTCGGCAAGCATGCGACCAATCTCGTGGCCCTCGGCGCCAAAGTCGCGCGCGATGGTAATGACCACAGGATTCTTCTTGTTCTCCAGATCGCTCATCGCGATTCCTTTCTCTATGTGACAAAGGGGCTGTCCCTTTGCCACATTCTACGCTGCCACCATTCGCCTCTGATATGCGCGAATCAGCAACGAGATACCAAAGTTGAGCACAAAGTACATCGCAAACACCAGGCCGTAGAGCATAAGCACCTGCGACAGGTCGATCGCGTGGGCCATCACGACGTTTGCCGTGTACATGAGCTCGGCCACGTTAATGCCCGAAAGATACGAGCTGTCCTTGATGACAGTCGTGCACTGGCTAAACAGCGCCGGAATGATCGTCTTAAACGTCTGCGGCAGAATGATGTAGCGCATGGTGGCAAAGAAGCCAAAGCCCTGGCTCTGCGCTGCCTCAAACTGGCCGCGCGGAATCGAGTTGAGGCCGCCGCGCACAATCTCGGCCATAACAGCGCTGGTAAACAGCGTAAAGGCGATGGTCGAAATCACAATGTCCAAACCCTGTACCGTAAAGTAGATAAACAGGATCCACAGCAGGTTTGGCGTGCAACGGAACAGCTCAATATAGGCGCTCACCAAAATACGGAACGGGCGGGGCGCATAGCTCTTAACGAGCGCCAGCACCGTGCCAAAGATGAGCGAGAAAAAGATCGACAGCGCCGAGATCTCGATCGTCTTAACAAAGCCGCCCCAAATGTAGAGCAGGTTGGTCGCGTTGAAGATTTCCATGCGCTAGGCCTCCTCTACGTTGTCGAGCCCCAGCTCGGCCAGGCTCACGCCGCGCGGACGCTCCTTGGAGCGGCGCTCGAGCCACTGCACCAGCATGGCGAGCGGAAAGCAGATGATGAAGTACATAAGGCAGCAGACGATGTATCCCTGCAGGTAACCGTACAGACTCACAAAGTTGTCGGAACGGTACATAAGGTCGCCGCCGGCCACAAGCGCCAGCACCGACGTGTTCTTGACCAGGTTGAGTGCCTGGTTACACAGCGGCGGCAAAATGATCTTGAACGTCTGGGGCAGCACGATGTACCAGTATGCCTGCGCGCGAGTGAAGCCCTGGCTCTGGGCCGCCTCCATCTGACCGCGCGGAACCGCCTCGATACCAGTGCGGATGACCTCCGAAATGTAGGCCGCGTGATACAGGCCCACGCCCAAGAAGCCCAGCACAAACGGCGCGATGCGCACCGGCTGGTCGGCACCGGTTATGGCCTGCAAAAACTGCGGACCGGCCATGTACATAAAGAGCACCTGCACGGGCAGCGGGGTGTTCTGGTAAAACTCCACGTACACGCGGCTTATGGCGCGCAGCACGCGCGAACGAGTGGTAGAGAACACGCCCAGCAGCGTGCCCAGCACCAGCGACAGCAGCAGACCGGCAACGACCACCTGCAGTGTCACGCCAAAGCCCTCCCAGAAGGGCCCCATGTTTTGAAATGTCGTCGACCAGCGGTCGGCGTCAAACAATCCTTCGAGCATTTGATTCCTTCCTTGGACGATGCGCCTATACAAGACCCCAGGTCTTGACCTCTTGGTCGAGCCAGCCGTCGGCCAAGCGATCGCAAATCACCTGATCGACCACGGCCGAAAGGTCGCAGCCCTTCTTGGTCGCCACGCCGTAGCCCTGCTCGCCAAACTTAACCTCGGGCTGCAGCAGCTCAACGGTCTCGTTCATATAACCGGCCAGCGTGGAGCGGTCCATGGCAAAGACGTCGATATTGCCGGCGTCGAGCGAACTCTTGATGATGGGGTAGCCGCTAAAGGCCCTAAACTCGGGCTTGCAGCTAAAGCCGTTGTCCTTGATCATCTGCTCGATCAGGCCCTGCGTGGTAGCACCCTGGCTCACGCCGATGACCTTGCCGTCCAGGTCCTCAATCGAGGTAAAGCCCGAACGCTTCTTGACCATGAGTCCCACGTAGTCGGTGCGGTACGGCGTCGAGAAATCCCAGCTCTTCTTGCGCTCGTCGGTGATGGTGTAGGTCGCCGCGACTACGTCAAGTTGGCCGTTATCGATCAGCGGGCCGCGTGTCTTGGGCGTTACATCGGTAAACTCGACAAACTCCTGGGCACGGGCCTCCTTGTAGCTCACGCCAAAGACGGCAGCGGCGATCTGGTAGCACAAATCGACTTCCATGCCCTCAAAGCGGCCCTTGGCGGTGTCGTAATAGCCGTAGCCGGGAACGTCCTTCTTAACGCCGGCATTCAGATGGCCACGCGACTTGATGGCCGCAAGCTTGGAGCCCTTGTCGGAGTCCTCGGCGCTGGTGGAGTTGCCGCAACCGGTAAGCGCGGTCCCCGTCAGCGCGAGCATGCCGGCGCCAGCCAGCTGCAAAAGGTGACGGCGCGACACGGCCGCCCTCGTCATATCCGTCATGTCCATCACCGCGCCTAGTGCAGAATCTTGGACAGGAACTCGCGGCAGCGCGGGTTCTCGGGGTTATCGAAGAAGTGCTCGGGCGTGCCCTCCTCCAGGATGCGGCCGTCCTCCATAAAGATGACGCGATCGGCCACCTGGCGCGCAAAGCCCATCTCATGCGTCACGCAGATCATGGTGATGTCCTCCTGCGCGAGCTCAATCATAACGTCCAGGACTTCCTGGACCATCTCGGGGTCGAGCGCCGAGGTCGGCTCGTCAAACAGGATGATGGGCTGTTTGGTGCACAGGGCACGGGCGATGGCGATGCGCTGCTGCTGACCGCCCGAGAGATTCTGCGGAT
Organism: uncultured Collinsella sp.; assembly: GCA_900545075.1. GTDB lineage: Bacteria > Actinomycetota > Coriobacteriia > Coriobacteriales > Coriobacteriaceae > Collinsella. The sequence continues at coordinate 13,945 of UQXT01000051.1, forward strand.
ACTCGCCGGCCTTATGCGCCATGCCAACGCGCTTGAGCGCGGCGATGGCGATCTCGGTCGCCTCCTCCTTGCTCTTCTTTTGCAGCTTGATGGGCGCGAGCGTCAGGTTGCCGAGCACCGTCATGTTGGGATACAGGTTGAACTGCTGAAACACCATGGAACTATACTTGCGAGCCATCTCCAGGTGGTTCTTTTTGGTGAGCGGCGTACCGTCGATGACGACCTCGCCCGACGTGGGCTCCTCCAGATAATCGACGCAACGGATGAGCGTCGACTTACCCGAGCCGGAAGGCCCGATCATTACGAGCTTCTCGCCGCGCTTGACGGTGAGATTGATATCTTTGAGCACATGCAGGTCGCCAAAGTACTTGTTGAGATGCTTGATCTCGATCATGTCTGCCATGAATGTCCCTTCCCTGCGTTTACACGAGTTGCACTATTGTACGGAAAGAACCGCGTTTCCGCAGCCCACACTACATTCCCGTAAAGAACCCGCAACCTTTAACCCGCTCATTGGGGACAGACTTAAATGAGTGCCCGCTCATTGGGTACTCATTTAAGCCTGTCCCCAATGAGCACCGCCCAGCAAAAAGGGGCGCGACCGCAATGGCCACGCCCCCTCAACATCAACTATACGCCGCTCGGCCCCTACGCGAGCTTTGCGCCGACGATCTTTGCCGCGGCAGGCTTATCGAAGTTGCCGCCGGTGGCCTTGCCGAGCGCTCCCATGACCTGGCCCATCTGTTTCTTGGACGTGGCGCCCAGCTCGGCGATGACCTGCTCGATCAGAGCCTCGAGCTCCTCGCCCGAAACCTGCGCGGGCAGCAGGCTCTCCAGAATCTTGACCTGCTCAGTCAGGTTATCGGTACGGTCCTGGTCGGTGCCGGCCTTGATGGACATCTCCAGCGTCTCGCTCGTCTGCTTAATCAGACGCTTGATCATGCTGTTGACGTCTTCCTCGGTCACATCGCGGCGCTCGTTAACCTCGATATTCTTCACCTCGGCCTTGACCTGGCGAATGATGGACAGGCGAACCTTATCCTTGGCCTTCATGGCGGCGATCATTTCCTGCTGCAGCTCTTCGTTGGTCATCTGCAAATCCTCCTCAATAGCGTGGGCGGCACTCGCGCGGGCACCGCCCCATGATTACTCAGATTACTCAGTCGTCGACGAATCGTCGGTCGAGCTCTTGGTGACGCCCTTCAGACTCACGTTATAGGGCACGTCCTTGGGCATGGGGTTGACGGTGATGTCGGCGTCCTTCTTGTACTGCTCCAGCCACTCGCTGTATGCAGTACTGGCCGCCTGCGTCTTCACCACGTTGGAAACATACTTCTTGATGTCCTTGGGCACCTGCTTAATGTCATCGACCTGGTTATCGACATGGAAGTAGTCGGTGCACTTGATGATGTGGTAACCATAGGTCGACTCGACGACGTCACTCACATCGCCCTTGTTGAGCCCCTCGAGCGCCGCCTGATAGCTGTCGACGAAGGTGGTGAGCTTGTCCCAGCCCACATCGCCCTTCTTATCCTTGGAGCCGGTGTCGTCGGAATACTGCTCCACGGCATCCTCAAAGCTCAGCTCGCCGGAGTTGATCTTATCCAGGCACTCCTGCGCCTTGGCCTTGGCAGCGGCCTTGTCCTCGTCAGATGCGTCGGAATCGACCTTGATCAGGATGTTCGACGAGCGGCGGGCGTCGTTGTAGTTAGACAGGTTCTCGTTGATGTAATCGACGATCTCGCTGTCCTTGG
>UQXT01000052.1 GCA_900545075.1 uncultured Collinsella sp.
TTGGGAGTGGCTACTGAGGGGCGGTCCCAATGCCGCTCGCACCGCAAGGCCGAACCTCTTCTATCCCATCTATATCGATGAGGAGACCGCGACAATTAAGGAGCTCGGCGCTTCTCTCCCCCTTGAACAAGACTGGACAAAGATACCGACAAAAACGGGTCTCAGGGCAGTTTGGCCTATTAGGACCGATGGCCGAGAGGCGACTTGGAGGATCTCCCAGAATGCTCTACAGGCCAAGCTTGATCGCGGGTGCGCAAAAGTAGGTGAGTACAACAAAAAGAGTGATCGGTACTCCCTCCTTTACCTAGGAGATTCCCAAGAGGAGCGTCTCAAGAATGGAGAAATTAAACTCATCGGCAAGGCTGAGGATGGGTCCTTGCTTCTCGAAGAGCAGGGAGAGCGCTCTGCCATTCCAACAACTGTTTGGAGTGGCTCGCAGTTCTCTGCCGGTGAATACGGGAGCCGATATATCAAAAAGTTCATCGGCGATAGGCGCTTCACATTTCCAAAGTCCCTTTATGCGACCGAGCTCTCAATCGCTTCCGTTGTTGCCGACAAGCCCGACGCCCTTGTAGTCGATTTCTTCTCAGGATCGGGCACCACGGCACATGCCGTCATGCGCTTGAACCATCAGGACGGCGGGCGTAGGCGCTCCATCAGCGTAACGAATAACGAGGTCTCCGAGGACGAATCCAAAAAGCTCACCAAGCGCGGTCTTCGCCAGGGCGACCCCGAATGGGAGGCGCTGGGCATCTGCCAGTACGTTACCAAACCACGCGTCACGGCGGCCATCACGGGCAAGACGCCCGAGGGCGATTCCATCAAGGGTGACTACAAGTTCACCGACGAGTTCCCCATGGCCGACGGCTTCGAGGAAAACGCCGTCTTCTTTGACCTCACCTACGAAGACCCGGACGCCGTCGAGCTGGGCGTGGCCTTCGAGGAGATCGCGCCCCTGCTCTGGCTGCGCGCTGGTTCGCGCGGCAGCATCATCAAGCACGAGCAGCCGGGCTTTGCCATGGCCGACGCCTACGCCGTCCTCTTCGACTTTGCTTCGGTCGGCGCTTTCATAGACGCCGTCAAGCAGAATGCCAGCATAGGGTGCGCCTATGTGATCACGGACGACACGGCTCGATACGCCTCCGTCAAGGCACAACTGCCTGGGCTCGACGTCGTCCGCCTGTACGAGAACTACCTGCAATCGTTCAAGATTGCCGCCGAGGATGCGGTGAGGTAAACATGAGAGTCGAACTTAAGGATTTCCAAGCCGGTGCGGTCGCGACCCTGGCGAACAAGTTGCAGTCGATGCGCCGACGCTACGAGCAGGACGGCGAGCTGTCCTCGATATGCCTCGCATCTCCCACGGGGTCGGGCAAAACGGTCATGTGCGCAGCGACGATCGAAGCGCTCTTTTTCGGAGACGACGATCTGAGCCTCATGCCCGACGAGAATGCCGTCGTTCTTTGGCTCTCGGATTCCCCGAGCCTGAACGAGCAGACGGGTGTGCGTTTCTCAAACGTGGCGGACAAGCTGGCAGACAACATCCTTGACAGGCGCCACCTGGTCACAATTACCAACGACTTCGGAGCCGCGCACGACATTCTCGAGCCGCGCCACGTCTATTTCCTCAGCAAGGACCTACTCAGTAAGAACGGCCTGCTCACCAAGGGTAGTGAGGCCAACTCCGGCCGCGTGTTCTGGGACATCCTTGACCGCACCATCAGGGACCCGGAGCGTAACCTCTATCTGTTCATCGACGAGGCGCACCGCGGCTTGGGCGCCAATGCCTCGAGCGAGCGCGGCACGGTGACTATCTACGCAAACCTTATTGATGGGCTTGATGGCCGGGCCGCGATGCCCGTCGTCGTCGGGATTTCCGCCACACCGCAGAGGTTCGAGGCGGCCATGGACCAGCGCGCCGATCGCGTGCGTATGCCAAAGGTCGCTGTGACTCCTCGCGAGGTCCAGGAGTCAGGTCTGCTCAAGGACATCATCGAGTTGCGCGTGCCAGAGAAGGACGACCCAGTCGAGCACCAGTACCTCACTATGGCGTGCGAGCGCTATGCCTTGGCCTGCCGCGAGTGGGGCGAGTACTGTGCCCGCGAGGGCGAGAGTCCCGTCAACCCGCTGCTGCTCATCCAAGCGGCGGACAACGTGAGCAGCTCGGCCCTGGCTGAGATGTGCGACCAGATCACGGGCCTGGTCCCCGGCCTTTCCGAGGCGATGTCGTTCGCCAACGTCTTCGGCGAGCATAAGGACATCACGGCGGGAAAATACCTTATTCCCTATGTCGAACCCGAGTTCGTTCAGGACACCTCGCGCATTCGCGTGCTCTTCGCCAAGGAGGCTGTCTCCAACGGATGGGACTGCCCGCGAGCGGAGGTCATCTTCTCGCAGCGCAGGCGTTCGGACTCGACCTATATCGCACAGCTCGTGGGACGTATGGTACGCACTCCACTTGCGCGGCGCATCGAATCCGATGATCTTTTGAACTCCGTCGCCTGCTACCTGCCCCAGTTCAATCCCGAGAGCACTCAGGACGTGGTCGACTACCTCATGGGCCGCAAGGACGACATGGGCGAGAGCTCCATCGGCAAGCAGAACATCGTTCTCAACCCCGTGACTATCACGGCGGCTGCGCCCAAGTCCGAAGCCGACTACCAACAGGAGCTCAAGGCGTACGAGGAGAACGAGAAGGCCATTGAGGCGGCGCGGCAGGCACAACCCGGCTACCAGGCGCCACTTGCCGGCATCGCGATTCAAGAGCCGTTGGACATGCAGGGAACGCAGCCCTCGCTTGCCTCGGCGGTCAGGTCCGTCGACGTCCCGGCGCCAGAAGCGGAGCTGGCGCCTCAGCCCGCAACGGGCAACTACGTTGCAGCGTCTGCCCCGCAGCAACCTGCGACACCTGAGCCAAGTTCCACACAGACCGAGCCGACCCAGCCCGTCTCGGTCGTAAAACCCGTGCCCATGGCAAAGCCCAAGCCGCCCACCAAACGCGAGCAGTCTTTCACGCATCAGGAGTGGCAGGGCATCCGCACAGCCTTCGATTCCATACCCGTCCAGCGCATTCCGAAGAAGGCTAGAAACGAATTCCAGAGCCTGGTTAAGACGGCGACTCTGCTTGTCGAGACTGGCCTCGATGTCAATGCCGCGGCCGACGTGAAAAAACAGTTCGTCCAGAAACTCAAGGGATACATCGTTGCTAACGAGGACGAGTACCGCGAAGCCAAACACGACGTAGAGGTTGCCGAGACCGTCAAGATCACGCTCGACAAGCTCAACGAGACCGAGGACCAGGAGCAGGAGGAGGCCCGCACGGACGCCGAGGGCCTCAGAAAGGCCGCCCGCGACGCCGACATGCATTTCACTAAGGAGTTTGCGAATGAGTATCGTCGCGCCAACTTCAAGGAGCTTGGGCGCCCCGAGTGCGACTTGCGCCTTGCCGCAGCGGTGCGCACACAGGCCATCGTTGATGCGCTCGAGGGCTGGGCGGCTCAATGCCGAAAGGAATACTTCGATAAGGTCGATGGATCTGGCGATTATGACTACCTTAACGACTCGGCAAAGCAGCGTTACGACGAGCTGGCCCGTGAAACCGAAGGCAAGCGCCTCACAAAGATAGAGTGGCCCACGTCTGCCAGCACGTCGGATGACTTCGCTAAGTATCCGTGCCATATCGTGCAGAAAGAGGACGGCCTCTGCCCGCTTGACCTGAACCCGGCGGAAGACTATATCGTTAGGAACGAATTGGCAAAGAATCGCACGGTTGCCTTCTATCGCAATCCGTCGGGCAGCATGTCTGCCAAGGCGTTTTCGATTCCGTACATGTCTTCGGTGGGACGCAAGGCCCTGCATCCAGACTTCCTCTTCTTCGTGAAGGATGCAGCGGGCGTCATCAGGCCGTCCATCGTTGACCCTCATGGCGAGTTCCTCGGCGACACGCTAGCAAAGCTTAGGGGCTATGTGACCTATCTGCGCGATTATCCCGATGTGTTCAAGCAGGTACTCTTCGTCGGGGATATGGGCGAGGGCGTGTACAAGGTGCTCAACCTCTTGCGATCCGATGTGTAGGATGCCGTGATGGGCTACAGCGATGTCGACTGTAAGGCGCTCTTCTACGGCTCCTTCGCAAACGACTATCACTAGGATTGTCGGGATTTGCCCGGCGGGCGTCTCGGATCATATACCAGAACCGAATTAGTAAGGCTCGCTAAGGCGGCCGTCCGTTAGGGGCGGCCGCCTCTCTTCAGTCTTGACCAATGATTTCAAGCGTTTCGGTGACATTCGCCGGTCATGGCCTCGTATCCGTTACGTGGGTGGCACCTCCGCTACGCCGCGTCAAGGGGCCCATGAGACCCCGCACAAACCTTCGCTTCGCTCCGGTTGGTGGAGGTCGTCATGGACTCCCTTGACTCGTCTTCGCTCCGGTGCGGCTTTGCAGGGAGTAAAGCCGACGACGACACGCGGCGTCGCCATTCGGCTTTGCCCGCAAGGGCGAGATGTTCAGGGCGGCGTGCCCGGAAACGGAGGAAGACATGCAGGAGCTGATGACGAGGGAGATTACGGAGGGGCTGCCGAGGCTCTATGAGCAAGACGGCGCGGAAGACCTCACGGTATACGTCCACTACTTCTCGTGCGTGAACGGATGGGACTGGTGGCTGCTCGAGTTCGATGGGACGGACGAGGTGTTCGGCCTCGTCGAGGGCTATGACGACGAGCTCGGCTACTTCAGCATCAAGGAGATGGAGGAGCTGAACCGCCAAATGGGGTTCGCCGCCGTCGAGCGCGACGAGCACTTCGAGCCGAAGCCGCTTGGCGCCGTCAGGGGGGGGAGGTAGCTCCATGGAGATGGACGAGTTTGACGCCGTGGGCAGATTCGGCAAATCCCCGGGTGCGGCCCTCTTGCTTAAACTGCTCAATTTTTCGTGCTCACGGTGCTTATTTCTCAGTGATCACTCGGACCACTTCTTAGTGAACATCAACAAACATCCGTGCAGCGGCGGACGAGATGGCGACTCGCATCGCTGACATGCTCATGCACATGGGCGGCGACTAGACAGGGCGATCCCTGCAACGGGCATTATTATCCGGGAAGCGTTTGATTGCGAGGCACGCTGGTGTGAGGGCCTGAGTCGTCAGGCCCTCACAGGGGGACCGCGATGGTGGCCACCGCGCCGCCCGAGGGGCTGTTGGCGAGCGAGACGGAGCCCCCGTGGGCGCTCGCGGCCTCGGAGGCGGCGTGGAGGCCGAGCCCGTAGTGGCGGCCTCCGTCGCGCGAGGAGCGGGAGGAGTCGTCTGTGAAGAGGCGCTCACAGCCGCGTTCGAGGGCGGCGGGAGAGAAGCCCGGTCCGTCGTCGGCCACCTCGATGACGAGGTGGCCGCCCTCGACGTCGCAGGAGACCGCCACGCGCGAGCGCGCGTGCTCGGCGGCGTTGGCCACGAGGTTCGCGGCGGCTCGCGCCAGGGCGGTTCGGTCGAGCGGGGCCTCGGGCGCGCCCGCGACAGCAGGGCCCGTGGCCGCGTCGAGCGTCACGCCTCGCGCCCGGGTGATCTGGGCGGCCTCGGCGAGGACCTGCTCGCAGAGCTCGGCCGGCCGCATGGGGGCCCTCTCCGCCCCGCCGGACCCGCGCGAGGCCTCGATGAGCAGGCGCACGTAGCCGTCGAGCCTTTCGACACTGCCGGCTATGTCGCGCGCGGCGGCCGCGAGGTCGGCGTCTTTCTCGTCTTCCAGCTCCTCCGCCACGAAGTCGGCGTTGGCGCGCAGCACGGTGAGCGGCGTCTTGAGGTCGTGGGCGAGCGACGCCACCTGCTCGCGCTGCCCCCGCTCCGCGGCCCAGCGGGCCTCGAGCGACTCGGCGAGGGAGGTCCGCATGGCGTCCATCGCGGCGAGGACGTCGTTCACCTCGCGCACGTTGGTGCTGCCGACCGCGAAGTCGAGCTCCCCCGCGCCGACGCGCCCCGCCGCCTCCGCGAGCGGCGCCATCTTGCGCGAGATCACGCGGCTCGCGCGGCGCGCCACGAGCGCGAGCGCGAGCGCGCTTCCCGCAGCGGCGCCGACGAGCATGAGATTCTGCGGGTTGGGAAGCAGGCCGGCGAGGTCGCGCGAGACCCACTGCGGCAGGTACTCGCTGACGAGTGCGCAGGCCCCGCCGCCCTTGAGCGGGAACGCGGCGTAGGTGAGGCCCGAGCCCCCGCCCTCGATCTCCACTGTGCCCGGATCCGCGGCGAGTGCCGCACGGGCCATTTCCGTCGCGTCCTCGAGCCGCGTGCCCTCGAGGTCTGTCATCAGCACGTATCCGTCCTTGTTCAGGATGAGGTAGCGGTACGCCGTCGGCACGTCCTGCTGCCCGCAGACGCCGTCGCGTGCCAAGCCCTCCGCGACCTCGCGCGCATTGGCCGGCCCCCAGCTTGCCTCGTAGACGAAGCCCGCGTTGATCGCCGCGGAGAGCGCCATGAACGAGGCGAGCCACGCCGTGGCGACCGCCGCGAACGCGTAGGCGAAGTAGCGCGCGATGACGAAGGAGAGCGGCATGCCCCCGCGACCTCGCGCCCCGATCCTCAGAGCTGCCACTTGTACCCCATCCCCCAGACGGTCGCGATCGGATCGGCGCCGGCCTCGGAGAGTTTCCTCCGGGCGCGGCTGACCTGCATGGATATGGCCGCGTCGTCGGCGTCGCTCTCCCAGCCGAGCACTGCCTCGCGGATCTGCGCGCGGCTCATGACCTGCCCGGGGTGGCGGGCGAGGTACTCGCAGATGGCGTACTCGGTGGGCGTGAGCGGCACGGCCTCGCCGCCCACGGCGAGGCCGCGCGCCCCGAGGTCGATCCGCACCTCCCCGAAGGAGAGGGCGTGCGAGCGCGGCCGGCGCTCACGGCGTAGATGGGCCGCGACCTTGGCGCGCAGCTCCGCGGCCCCGAAGGGCTTGCGGACGTAGTCGTCGGCGCCCAGGCCGTAGCCGGCCACGGCGTCCTCCTCGGCCACGCGCGCGGTCAGGAAGACGATGGGCCCGTCGAAGTCCGGGCGGATCTGCCGCACGAGCTCGAAGCCGTCGAGCCCCGGCATCATGACGTCGCAGAGCACGAGGTCGAAGCGCGAGAGGTCCATCCCCGGGACCGCCGTCGGGTCCGCTGCCTTGACGACCTCATGGCCGTCGCGGCCGAGGACGCGCGCGAGCGCGTCGAGGATCGCCCGCTCATCATCCACTGCCAGTATCCTCGCCATGTTCGACCTCCTGAAACTCCCGTCGGCATTGTACTAGCGCCGCGCTCAGCGGTCCAGAGCCCCGCGCGCAGCCGCGGGAGCCTCGGCCGCGTCGCACGCGCGGTAGCGCACGCCCGAGCCGCCGCGCGCCTCGATCTCGAGCCAGCCCTCGCCGTCCGACTCCCGCCCGAAGAAGATGAGCTGGAGCTCTCGGACATTGCCCCTGTCGTCCGCCGCGTCCACCAGGTAGACGTAGTTCGCCCCCGTCCCGGTGGCGTCGGCGTAGGAGCTCGCGTGGCTGCCGGGGCGGGGGCGCGGGCGCCCACATGGTGATCTCGGGGTTGGGCAGCACGCGGTCGGCGATCGAGCGCAGCGCCGACCCCCAGCCGGCGTCGATCAGGGCATTCCCGCCCAGAACGAGCGCTGCGGAGAGGAGGACGAGCACGACGGCGAACGGCTTCCTACGCATCTGCCCTCCCGTCCTCGAAGCGGCAGAACCAGGCGATAAGGACGGCGGCGGCTGCCAGGGTGAGCACGAGGCCAGCGAGCGCGGTCGTGAGGAGAGGGCCCGCCGCGCGTGCGGCGTCGATGAAGGCCTCCACCCCGAGCGACCCCAGGCGCGCGGGCCAGGCGAGCGGCACCCAGCTCAGGGGCGTCGCCAGGGCACCGGTGAGCTCGCCGGTCATGAGGCCGTGCGCAAGTCCGCCCACTGAGAAGAACGCGAGGAGCATCCCCGCCGCGCCGGCGCCGATGACGGCGTTGCGGCCGAGGCGCAGGGCCACGCCGAGCCCCAGCGCGTAGAGGGGCAGGCTGCCCAGCACGATGCCCGCCCAGGCGGCCGCAAGCGGAGCGGGCCCGAGCGGCAGGCGCCCGGCGACGGCGAGCACGGCCCCGAACACGCCGAGCGCCACGGCCAGCGCGCCCGCGCCGAGCGCCGCAAGGGCGAGCAGCTTCGCCGCGACGGCGCGCCCGCGCGAGGGGACCGCCGTGAGGTTGGCGAGGCGCCCGGCGGCGCGCTCCTCGTCCACGGCGAGCCCGCAGACGATGGCGGACATGAGCGGCATGAGGGCGCCGAGGAACTGGGCGTAGGCGTCCGCGCCCAGCGCCGGGTCCCATCGGGTTATGGAGAAGTACTCGCCGCAGGCAAGACCGGCTGCCAGGCCGCAGACGAGATGCACCGCCGTGAGCGGGGAGCGCGCCAGGCGCAGGGCCTCGGAGAGCAGGGCCCGCGGGAGAGTCATGCGCGGCGTCGGGTCGTAGAGTCGTGTCATGGCCATCACCTCTCCTCGGAGCGCGCGAACCAGGCCGCGCCCGCCGCCGTGAGCGCGGCGAACGCGAGCGCGCAGACCGCAAGGCCCGCCAGTGTGAGCATGCCGTCCGCCGCGAGCGCCCCGCCGAGCGCCATGTCCGCCGCGAGTGGCTCGCCGCTCGGCAGCACGGGGATGAAGCTCGTGGGGATGACCATGCTCGCCGACGGCGGAAAGAGCTGCGGCAGCGGCACCAGCGACCAGGCGAACCCACCCACGAGCTGCGCGGCGAGCGGGCAGAAGATGCCCGCGAGCATTCCGAGCCGCGCCGTGAGGAAGAGCCCTGCGGGGATCATCCACGCCGCGGTAACCGTGTTGGCGAGCGCGCAGAGGAGCATCGTGAGCGTGCCCGCGGCCGTGAGGCCCTGCGAGGAGAACGCCGATCCCGCGAGGTAGATGCCGAAGACCACGAGGTTCGAGAGCGCGCAGAGCGCGAGGCACCAGAGCGCCTTGGCCCACCAGGCGCGCCCGAGCGGGAAGCCCAGGCCCAGAAGCCCCCGCATCCGCGTGCGCGCGTCCGCCCGCGCGACGCACGCCACCACGAGCGAGAGAGCCACGGGCAGGAAGAGCGCGTACCAGTAGTTCCACGCGCTGAAGATCTGCACGCCCCGGTAGGGCATCGCGCCGAGCAGCGGCATCGGCAGCGCCATGAGCACGGCCAGGCGAACCGGTGCCGCGTGGCGCGACTTCAGGGCCTCGGCGCGCAGGCCCGCGAGCAGGCCGCCTTTCCCGCCCGTCATGCCGCCACCTCCCCGCGCGCTCGTCGCCCCTCCCGGCAGAAGCTCATGAAGAGTCCCTCGAGGTCCTGCCCGGGCCGAAGCGCATCCTCGTAGGCGAGGCGCCCCCCGCAGATGATGCCGATGGTGTCCGCCATCTGCTGCACCTCGGAGAGGATGTGGCTCGAGACGATCACCGTCGTGCCCGCCGCCGCGAAGCCGCGGATCTGGTCGCGCAGCTCCTCGATGCCGATGGGGTCGAGGCCGTTGGTGGGCTCGTCGAGCACGAGCAGGCGTGGCCGGGCGATCAGCGCCAGCGCGAGCCCCAGGCGCTGCCGCATACCCATCGAGAAGCGCCCGGCGCGCTTCCTCCCGGTGTCCGCGAGGTCCACGGCGGCGAGCACCTCATCTACGCGGCTCTCGGGAAGGCCCAGCAGCGTGGTGCGCACGCGCAGGTTCTCGCGCGCGGTGAGGTTGGGGTAGAGCGGCGCCTCCTCGATGAGGCTGCCGATTGCGTAGAGGTCCTCGCGGCGCCAGGCGTGCCCGGCAAAGAGGATCTCCCCGGCCGTCGGCCGCAGCATCCCGCAGATCATCTTGAGCGTTGTCGACTTGCCGGCGCCGTTGGGGCCGAGCAGCCCGTACACCTCGCCCTCGCGGATATGAAGGCTCACGTCGGCCACGGCATCCTGCGCCTGGTCGCCGCGGCCGAAGCGCTTGGTGAGCCCGCGCGTCTCGAGCATGTAACCCATGGGTTCGTCCTTTCTCTTCCGGGCGCGCGGGCCGAGTCGCCGTGCCCGCGCGCCTTATCTTTCGGGTTCACCATCCATGATGGGGCGCGTTTCTAACGAAGCCGTAACGGCCGTTGGGCTCTTTTGGCGCCAGCCCTTCTCGACCCGTACGCCACTCATGGTATGTTTATCGCGATAACAAGGACGGAGGTGCCCGTGGCACGCAATAAGTACCCGGAGGAGACGGTCGAGAAGATTCTCGACGTTGCCGAGCGGCTCCTCGTGGAGCGCGGCTACGAGCACACCACGATGATCTGAAGAGCAATACGCTAAATCGAAAAAGGCAATCGAAGCCGCGCTTGTGGACTTATCGAGGGTCGAGATTCCCGCCCCATCCATCGGCATCCAGCAGAAGGTCGTCGACATCCTCGACCGCTTCGACACCCTAACGAAATCGCTCACCGACGGTATCCCTGCCGAGATTGAGGCACGCCGGGCGCAGTACGGGTACTACCGCGACCGCCTGCTCGACTTCCGAAACTAAGTGAGAATAAGTTATCGGTACGCTTTTTTATAAAATGTAAAAAAGTACCCCCATAACTGATAAAATGGACGCTGAAAAAAAGGGGGCGCATCTTGCGTATATACCGACGTGAAAAGTATCTGAAGCGAATGCGTGGTTTCTACCACGATGACGGGATGATCAAGGTGATTACCGGTGTTCGCAGATGCGGTAAATCCTGTCTCATGCAATCAATCGCAGACGAGCTGGTGGAATCCGGTGTAGCGAGCGACCACATCATCTATATCGACCTCGACTCACGGGAGAATAGGAAGGTCAAGACGACCGATGAGCTCGAAAATCTGATTGACATGTCGACCCCAGCAGACACTGAGGGGACGAAGTATCTCTTCATCGATGAGATTCAGAACGTCAAAGAATTCGAGCTGCTCATCAACGGCTACCGGACAGATGGCGGTTGGTCCATCTTCATTACCGGTTCGAATTCATATCTGCTTTCTGGGCAGCTTGTTACAAAGCTGACGGGTCGCTATATCGAGTTCGAGGTGTTCCCACTCGACTTTGCGGAATATATCGATATGAAGCGTTTTCTCGGCAAGCCTGTCAATGACGTTCTCGTGGGAGAGTTTACCGAGTACCTGACCCTTGGAGGCTTTCCCAAAGCGCTGGAGTATGAGGGCGAGGATGAAAAGCGCACCTATATCAAAAGTGTTATTCACGAGATCTTTGAAAAGGACGTCAAACATTCGAACAAGATTAAGAATGTCTCGGTTTTCGATGCCGTCCAGACGTATCTCATCAACAACTTTGGTGCGCCGACGAACCTGAAGAACCTCCTTGCGTACTTCAATGATGTCGAGAAGATTCCTATCAAGCGAGAAACGCTCAATCGGTACATCCAGATTCTTGTTGACGCGAAGATCCTTTATCGCTGCTCGAGGTTCGATCTCAAGTCTCGGCGATCGCTTATCCGCGAAGAGAAGTACTACCTGGCTGATCCCGGCTTCTATTTCGCCATGAACACGGATGCGAGGATTAACTACGGGCCGGCGTTGGAGAACGTGCTCTACCTCTATCTTGCATCGCGCGGGTACGAGCTTTCTGTGGGCCGTATTGGGAAGCTCGAGTGTGACTTCATCGCTCGTAGGCGCAATGCTTACGCTTACATCCAGGTCTCTATGTCGATTGCCGACAGAGGCGTCGAGGAGCGCGAGTACAGGCCGTTCGGCCACATCAGGGATGGGTATCCGCGCTACTTGTTCACGCTTGATCCTCTATTGCAGGAGAGGGATGGCGTCAGGCACCTTAACATGGCGTCGTTTATGCAAGATGGCGGTGATCTTATTTGAGCGGCGGCCAGATCCCTTTGGCGGCGTTATCGAACGTGTGCGTTCTCGTAGGCTCCTTTGATCTCTTCCGGCAAATCGTTGGGAATCAGCGCCTTCACCCTATTCTCACTGCTATCCTGAATCGCCTGTTCGTAGTATCAGCATTTGAACCTCAGCATATCCAGCGCACGGTTCATGTCCGCGCCACCGAGAGCAGTGCGCCCAAATCGGCCTGGATCGCCTCTGCCTTGCTATCGAGCTGCAGCGGGGCCGAGTCGCCCGAGATGTTTACGCTTAACAGATGCGCATCCGGCAGCTTTGCGGTCATGCTCCAGAACGGGAGCGTGATGATGCCGGGGGTCATCTCGCCCACGCCGAGCTCCAGCAACAGTACGCGGCTACTACTGCGCTCGCGCACGAAGCGCTCGTATCGTTCGAGACTCTCGCGCCAAGCCGCGCCCTGCAGAAACGCGTCGTCGCGTACCCACGGCACGAGCTGCCAGCCGCAATGCGGGCATCGGGGGACATCTTCGCTGCGGATTTCGAACCCCGCACTGCTCACGTGGTTGTAATGATTGGCGTGAAGGCGGCCGTTGGGAAGAAACTCATTTCCGTGGGGAAGAAACTTCTCGGTGAGTAAAGCTCATCGGAGCGGGGATAGAGCTATGTCTGCGGGGTGCGAAATGCTGGCTAGCGGTTGCGATGCCTTGTTGCGGAAATGCTAACTGATGCAACTACGCCACCGGCAACACTCAGGGCGACTGCTATCGCGCCGTTGTCGCCCGTAGCGGGTAGGGTGGTCCTGGCTGGTTTAACCGCCGCTACTGCCTTAGTGGAAACGGGATTTGCCGCGGGCTTTTCTGCCTTGGGCTGCGGTGTGGGCTCGGGCTTGGTTTCCGGTTCGGGTTTGACCTCTGGGCTCGGTTTAACACTTGGATCGGGTTTGGAACCGCTCGTATCGGTTGCAATCAAGTGCACGTCGCTGTCGAAGACGTAGCGGATGTAGTAATCGTGCCGCGTCTCGTGCGTAATCCCCTGCCCGCTGTCGAAGTCGCGGTCAACGTGTGTGCCGAGGCGGGTTGAGCTGGTGAGGTTCAGTCTGTAAGGGATTTGGTCGTCGGCGTAGCCGCCTGTAAAGACAGCGGTTGCTCTAACGTGATTGTCGATCATGGTCAGGGCAATAGAGACGCTGGCCTCTTTGGGGTTCTCGGTTTTTATAAGGCCTTCGGTATCGGTGTCGATCTTGAAGAGATGGACGGTGTCGTTAAGCCCGTAGATGAAGTCCTCGGGTTTGTCGGGGAAATCGTATACAAACGCCTCATTCTGGACCAACATGAAGGCAGGAGGGAGCTCCAGGTCATAGTTATGGTCGACAACGGTGGTAGCTGTGAGGCTGCCTTCTGCGTTGGCTTCGTTGCAGGTAATGGGTGCTGCGACATCGGTTTCGGGCATTTCTGTCGCCAGTGCTGCGCAGGGTAGCAAAAGCAGTCCTGCCACAAGAATGCTTACTCCGAAGGCGGCGATTCTGGCGTCTGCATGACGCTTGACGTCACGGATAGACAGGCCAGTCCGTTTGTTATGGGTCTGCGGTGCAACATGCTGTTCATACATAAGACGCTCCTTGTTCGTAGGCCGGTTTCGCGGATCTTTATTGCGCCTGGCCGATGCGGCTAGGCTCTTTCACGCGAACGCTTACGCGAGCAGGGAGAAAGCTCAAGCTAATTTTCCCACAGTCGATACTTTGTGAGCAACGATTTGCTGTTCAATTTTCGGAGAGAGAATCAAGACGGTCGAGGAGTTATCAGGCAATGAGATTGTGTCTAGAGAGCGCGAACGAGAGATGCGATCTACAGACGACTGAATAGCTCCATCTGTTTTGCTTACAACAAAATGCGTGCCGAGCGCCTGCGGCATGAAGGAGGGAGTCTTCGCTTCGCCCATCTACTGGTTTGATATCACCGCGCAGGAGAAGGCCGCCATCGACCGCCTGTACGCCTTCGGTGCCACGAGCTTCCCGTTCACCAAGACGGCCCTTTTGCTCGATAGCCACAGCGAGGGCGTCTATGATGCGGCGATCGCTATGTACAAGTCAACCTGCGCGTACTGCAAGTGGGAGGACCAGGGCATTGTCACCGTTAGCGGTATGACCGAGCGCGACAGCATGGCATCGTCGCCCAAGTTGAAAGAGGTGCGAGAGCTCGCTCGCAAGCTGGCCTAAGGACAAGAAGAACACATGGCAATCGGTTGTATCGCGAGTATATGAATAGGGGTGTATTCCCTCAAGTACCGTATAGAACAATTTTTAAACGCAGAAAAATAACTGAAAACAAATTAATCTGCGTTAAAATATTGTTGAACAGAAATTCATGAGGGAAGGTTGCGTATGCGTCGCAAGGCAGACGAGCTCCTTAGGGAATGGCGAGACAAGGCTGATAGAAAACCTTTGCTGGTCAAAGGCGTGCGCCAGTGTGGCAAGACCTATCTGCTCAGAACGTACGCCCAGGATCTTTTCGAATCGGTTGTCTACGTTAATCTTGAGAACGACCGGTCGGCGCGAGCGGATTTTTCGGGCGGTCTTGACCCTCATTCGATCGTACACGCGATCGAGGCTCGCACGGGGCAGCGTATCGTGCCTGGCAAAACCTTACTGTTCATTGACGAGATCCAGGCATGCGAGGAAGCGCTCACTTCCCTTAAATACTTTTGCGAAGATGCTCCCGAGTATTACGTTGCGGCTGCTGGGTCGCTTCTTGGGGTTGCCATTAACCATCAGTCGTATTCGTTCCCCGTTGGAAAGACCGACTTGATTGAGATGACTCCACTCGATTTCGAGGAGTTTCTCTGGGCGATGGGGCACGATCAGCTGGTCGACGAGATACGCTCATCATTCGAGTCAATGGGACCTCTTGCGCCAAGCCTTCATGAAAAGGCGCTTGGGCTCTATCGACAGTATCTTGTTGTTGGCGGAATGCCCGAGGCGGTCCAAACGTACATCGATGATCAGTCAATCATTGATGTGGCCGAAAAGCATCGGATTATTCTCGACGGATATTCCGCCGACACCAATAAATATGCTGATGAACGCTTGAGCGCAAAGACGCGTGCGTGCTTCGACTCCATTCCACAGCAGCTTGCCAAAGAGAATCGTAAATTTCAATACAAGGTAGTGCGAGCGGGGGGCAATGCGTCTCTCTTTGGAGATGCTCTCGACTGGCTTGTATTGTCGGGTACGGTGGCGCGCTGCAGCCTAGTCGGGCAGATCGAA
Source organism: uncultured Collinsella sp. (assembly GCA_900545075.1). Taxonomy (GTDB): domain Bacteria; phylum Actinomycetota; class Coriobacteriia; order Coriobacteriales; family Coriobacteriaceae; genus Collinsella. The sequence goes on from UQXT01000052.1 coordinate 15,071, forward strand.
AGCCCCTTAGAGGCCTTTGTTAACCCTTCTGCTTTTAAAATCTATCAGGCTGATACAGGGCTGCTCGTCTCCAAAGCCGGTGCTCAACGCGCCGATATTCTTGCCGGTATCGGTGGCACATTCATGGGCGCACTTACCGAAAACTACGTTGCCCAACAGCTTTCAGCCATGGGCTATCCGCTGCATTATTGGGCGCGAGACAATCGTGCGGAAATCGACTTTGTAGTAGAGAAACAGGGATGCTTGTCTGCGATTGAAGTCAAGGCGGGGGAGAACACAAGATCTCGAAGTCTGTCCTCGCTAAAAAAGACCCATCCAGGCGTGCGCCTTATCAGGCTATCGACTAAGCCCTTTGGAATGAACGATGGTCTCAGGTCTATTCCGCTCTATGCGGCTTTTTGTCTATAGAGCGCCATCCTGTGGTAACGCATGAAGCGTGGAGCGCATGCCCGCAAGAGGAGTTCGA
>UQXT01000053.1 GCA_900545075.1 uncultured Collinsella sp.
AGGAAGGCATCAACCTTAAGGACGTTACCGGCCTTTACGATGCCGTCATGGCGAATACGATCCTCAAGCTCCTGCATGGCGCAACCCCTTCTCGCGGCAACGATACCGCGCGATTAATAAACGTTGTTCGATAGTCTACCACGGACCGACCCCCGCCCGCCCCACAAGCCACATCGCACCACAAACCAGTCTTTTTGGGACGGCGCGAATCGTGGCAGACAGCCTCCCAACACGCTAATGGCGGGCGCGCATCTTCACCAAACGCACCATGGCAAGCGCAAAGCCCACAGCGGCCACAGCCATAAGTACGTAAAACACCGAGCGAAAGCCGAATAGGAATACATCCGGACGGCCTGCAACAAAACTAGTCACGGCCTCGCCCATCGCCACGCTCATCTGCCCATACAGGATATTCGACGCCACCGTAATGCCGAGTGCCATACCCGCATAGCGCGCCAGGCTACCCAGGCTGCCCGCAAAGCCGAGCGCTTCGCGCGGAGCCGAGCCCATATACAACGAATTGTTAGGGCTCTGGAAAATCGACGTACCGCACGACATAAATGCGACGCAGCACACGATCACAGGGATAGAAGAGCGCTCGTCGAGCGTGCTTACCGCAAAGAGCCCGCATACGTACACGCCCAGGCCAACCGCCGTAGGGCCCTCGCAGCCAACGCGGTCCGAAACCGTACCCGAAAGCGGGCCGATAAAGGCATTCACCATTGGCAGCGCCAAAAACAGCAGGCCCGAAACGTCAGACCCAAACCCATGCGCGTCCTGAAAATAGAACGGCAGGATAAACTCGGATGCGCCAATGCCAACGAACACGATGAGCATGCAGGCAAGGTTGATGGTGAAGGCCGAATTTGCAAAGCAGCGACGAGCGGCCTCGATCAAGGACATGGGGCGCTCGCCGGCCTCCGGCTTTACATGCGGCAGCGTGTAGAGCCCCACGATAAACGAGATGACGCCAATGGGCAGGTTGATGAGGAAGATGCTCTCCCAAGGAAAGCTTGCCACCAGCATGCCGCCGAGCACGGGGCCACACATCATGCCGAGAGCCACGAAGGTCGCAAGAATACCCATGGCACGGCCTCGTTCGCGCGCCGGAAACGACTCGGTGATGATACCCATGTTGTTAGCCATGGCCGCCGCGCAACCGACGCCCTGAACAATGCGTGCCAGGATAAGAACCTCGAGCGAGGCCGAAAGGCCGCACAGCAGCGAACCGACCGAAAAGACGATGACACCCAGCTGGAACACATTCACCTTGCCGCGCACGTCGCCCAGACGGCCAAACGGCAACATAGCCACGCAAGTCGCAAGCAGATACACCGAGCTTACCAGCTGAATGCGATCGAGGCCCACGCCCAGCTCCTTTTGCATCACGGGCAGCGCCACGGTCACGACGGTCGAATCCAAACACACCATAAACGTCATGATGAGCACGGTAAACAGAATCGCCCACTTGTTCTTTCCATGGGTGTCGCCCTCTAGGGCAATGTGCTCGCGGCGCAGCTGCTCTGCAGTTTTCTCCATATCCATCCTTTCGAGTGGCCCAACGCAAAAACGGGGCCCCAATCGCCTGTAAACAGTCGCAATTGGGGTCCCGCCTACGGAATCGGAACGAAAGGTCGCCGAAGCTTTCTGCCAGCATCGGCGCCTCGCACGAACGCTAGCCTAGCACTGCTCGAGCGCCTGCTCAAGGTCGGCAATCAGATCGGCCGTATCCTCGAGGCCGCACGACAGGCGCACCATGTCGGCAGAAATGCCACAGGCGATGAGCTCCTCATCGTTCATCTGGCGATGCGTGGCATTAGCGGGATGCAAGCAGCAGGTACGCGCATCGGCCACGTGCGTGGCGATCTGGGCGAGCTTAAGGCTCTTCATAAAGGTCTCGGCCGCCGCGCGACCACCGTTAAAGCCAAAGCTCACCACGCCGCAGGTACCGTTGGGCATGTACTTCTGAGCCATGTCGTAGTACTTGTCGCCCTCCAGGCCCGGATAGCTCACGAAGCGTACCTTGGGATGGCTCTGCAGGAACTTGGCAACGGCCAGGCCGTTCTCGCAATGACGCGGCATGCGCACATGCAGGCTCTCGAGCGAGCTGTTCAAGAAGAAGGCCGCCTGAGGGTTCTGCATGGGGCCGAGGTCGCGCATGAGCTGAGCGGTTGCCTTGGTAATGAAGGCGCCCTCACGACCGAACTTCTCGGCATAGGTCACGCCGTGATAGCTCTCATCGGGCGTGGTAAGACCCGGGAACTTGTCCGCATGGGCCATCCAGTCAAACTGGCCGTGGTCGACGATCACGCCGCCCAGGTAGGCAGCATGTCCATCCATGTACTTGGTGGTGGAGTGCGTAACGATGTCGGCGCCCCACTCAAAGGGACGGCACATCACGGGCGTCGGGAAGGTGTTGTCGACCATCAGCGGCACGCCGTGGTCATGCGCGGCCTTGGCAAAGCGCTCAATATCGAGCACGGCAAGGGCGGGATTGGCGATTGTCTCGCCAAAGACGAGCTTGGTGTTGGGCTCAAACGCTGCCTCGAGCTCTTCATCGGTGCAGTCGGGGGCAACGAACGTGCAGGTCAGACCCATGCGCTCCATGGTATGGGCGAGCAGGTTGTAGGTACCACCGTAGATGGCAGAGCTCGCGACCACGTGATCGCCGGCACCGGCCACGTTAAAGATCGCGAGGAAGTTCGCAGCCATGCCCGAACTCGTGAGCATCGCTGCGGTGCCGCCCTCCATCTCGCAGATCTTGGCGGCAACCAAATCGCACGTGGGGTTCTGCAGACGGCTGTAGAAGTAGCCAGACTCCTCCAGGTCAAACAGCTTGCCCATGTGCTCCGACGTGTCGTACTTCCACGTGGTGGACTGGTAGATGGGCACCTGACGCGGCTCTGCATCGCCCGGGCGATAGCCGCCCTGAACACATGTAGTACCGATAGTCTGCTCGCTCATATCTAGCTCCCTTGCCTGGGTTTTAGTTTTATTCGGTTCACGATACCGCTACCCCGCACCCCTCTCAACCCATCCCCAAGGTAGGTTATTGGACAAATTGATTAGGGGTATTTATCTCAAGCCTTGGGCATTTGCTCGATAGATAAAAATGAGGCATACATGAAGCTCTCGATGATTACATGCCCCGTCACGGGTACCATAGGCGGGTACACCGTGACCAAGGAGACAACGATGAAGCAAATCGATACGGCCCAGCTCGACACCGCCGCCTGCCAGGCTCAGGCTGCCGAATACCACGCCCGCGGCTTTAACTGCGCACAGGCCGTTGCCTGCACGCTCGCACCTGCCGTCGGGCTCGACCCCCAGACCGCCTTTACCCTCACCGAGGGCTTTGGCGCCGGCATGGGCGGCATGACCGAAACCTGCGGTGCCATCTCGGGCGCCGTGGCCATCATGGGCTTTGTGATGAGCGACGGCATGGAAAACCCCAAGACCAAGGGCCAGACCTACAAGCTGTCGTGCGAAATCGCCAAGCGTTTTGGCGAGAAGAACACGACGACCGTCTGCGGCACGCTCAAGGGCATCGGATCGGATAAGGGTCCGCTCCGCAGCTGTCCCGGTTGCATCGACGATGCCGTCGAAATCGCCTGCGATGTGCTAAAGCAGCTCGCCGAGTAAGCGGCAGCAACAGAAAAACGACGGCCGGCGCGCTTGGGATCCATCCAAAAGCACGCCGGCCGTCGCCGTTAAAACTCGGCAAATTCGGGAGCGCCGACCTCAATCTCCTCGCGCCCCGCCATAAGCTCGCGCATCTTAGCGCAAAACGGCTCCTGCTCCCCCGCTTTGAACACCAAATGAATCGTCACGGTATCCGCGAAATCGGTATCCGAAACCTTGGCACCCGAATCCTGCGCCAAATGAAGCACTTGCTCATACTGCGGATAGGCCACATGCACGTCAACAGGCACGACACTCGTCATCTCGACGATCTGCCCGGCCTCCTGAGCCGCGGCCACCGCCGCCTGCGTCGCCGCAGTATAGGCGCGCACCAAGCCACCAGGTCCCAACAGCGTGCCACCAAAATAGCGCGTCACCACGCAGCAAACATTTTTGAGCTCTGCGCCGCGCAACACCTCGAGCGTCGGCATACCGCTCGTGCGGCTCGGCTCACCATCATCGCTCTGGCGCTCGCGTCCATCGACTAAAATCCACGCGGGAACATTGTGTCGAGCGTCGTAATGACGCTTGCGAACCATCTCGATAAAGGCATTCGCCTCATCCTCGGACTCAATATGGACCAGCTGGGCAATAAACCGGCTCTTGCGGTCAACGAACTCGCCCGTAGCCTCAATATTCGATTGCAGAGTAAAATAGCTGTCCAACAAAGCCCCTCAACAAAATAAAGCGCAGCAACAAACAGCCTCAATAATACGGCAAAGACAGCACCGTTGACCTCGCCAACAAGAACGGAAACGCCAATGATACCGTTACCAACAGCGAGAACCCGTCAGCGCGAGCAAGGTGCCTTGAAAGACAAGGGCATTGACCTTATGGTCATGCCCGAAGGCTTGAAAGGCAGATTGCCGCGCTGACGGGTTCGCAGCGTCAACAAAGTGCTGGGTGGGCCGATAAGCCGGGTTCTGTCGTGAACGGTCATTTATCTTGTCTGCACGTTACCATGCAGCTCCACGCACGCTACCCGAACGCGGACCGGGCCGGCCCATAGCGTTCCTATTCGCGCTTGCTCCGGATGGGGCTTGCCAAGCCGCCGTGTTGCCACGACGCTGGTGGTCTCTTACACCACCGTTTCAGCTTTTCCCTTTACGCCTTGCGGCGCAGGTGGGAGTCTTCTTTTCTGCGGCGCTTTCCGTCGGATCACTCCGCCCGGCCGTTAGCCGGCATCCCGCCCTCTGGAGCCCGGACTTTCCTCACGCGTACTGCAAGCAGCACATCGCGCGACCGTCTGGCCCACTCAGCAGTGCAAGAGTGTAACACACCGTTGCCGCAGGCAATGGCACAACGCAAACGCTCGACACGATAAACCAAGAACCGCCATGCGTTACAATGGTCCTGTCGATGGGCAACGTCGTCAGTCGAGACGCGACCGCGCTCCGCACCCCTCCGTCTACTCGGTGCGTTCCCGCCTCCTCCCCGAGGCGGGATGTCGGCATTTTTTCATGCACCGACAACCAAATAGCCTGTGTACAGCATGGGCAGCATCGCGTATCTCGGCACCAAATGCAAAAAGGGACCCGTCCATTCCGGACAGATCCCTTAAAACAAGTGATCGTCAAACCGATTTACTCGGCGTCGGTCTCCTCGTCCTTCTTCTCGGAAGGCAGCGGGGTAACCTCGATCTCGACACCCAGAGTCTCAGCAGCGGACTTCATGGACAGGGAGATACGACGACGGTCGAGGTCGATCTCCATGACCTTGACCTGAACCTTGTCGCCCACGTGGGTGACCTGAGAAGGCTGGTCGACGTGCTTGTTGGCCATCTCGGAGATGTGCACCAGGCCCTCGATGCCCTCGCCCAGGTCGACGAAAGCGCCGAACGGGACAAGCTTGGTCACAGTGCCCTCGACGATAGCGCCGACGGGGTACTTCTTGACCAGTGCGCGCCACGGATCCTCGGTGGTCTGCTTGAGACCCAGGGAGATGCGCTCGCGGTTGAGATCGACGTCGAGAACCTCGACCTCGACCTCCTGGCCGACCTTGACAACCTCGGAAGGATGGTTGACGTGGTTCCAGGAGAGCTCGGAGATGTGGATGAGGCCGTCGATACCGCCGAGGTCGACGAAGGCGCCGAAATCGACGATGGAGGAAACGGTGCCCTGGAGACGCATGCCAGACTTGAGCTTGGACAGGATCTCGGAGCGCTCGGCCTTACGGGACTCCTCGAGCACGACGCGACGGGAGAGAACGACGTTGTTGCGGTTGCGGTCCATCTCGATGACGCGAGCCTCGATGCGGGTGCCCATGTAGGAGGTGAGGTCCTTGACACGACGGAGGTCGACGAGGGAAGCAGGCAGGAAGCCACGCAGGCCGATGTCGAGGATCAGGCCGCCCTTGACAACCTCGATAACCTCGCCCTCGACGTTCTCGCCGGAGTTGAACTTCTCCTCGATGCGGTTCCAAGCACGCTCGTACTCAGCACGCTTCTTGGACAGGACCAGACGACCGTCCTTGTCCTCCTTCTGGAGAACCAGAGCCTCGATGGGATCACCGAGTGCAACGATGTCTGCAGGGTTAGCGTCCTTGCGGATGGACAGCTCGCGGACCGGGATAACGCCCTCGGACTTGAATCCGATGTCAACGAGCACCTCGTCATGCTCGATCTTAACGACAGTGCCGTTAACGAGATCGCCCTCATCAAAGTCGGTAATCGTACCGTCGATGAGGTTGTTCATCTCCTCCTCGTTGACATCGTCAAGAGAGAAAATGGACGAGTTCTGAATCTCACTCAAAGGTGGACCCCTTTCGAACTACGGGGCCCCGATTGCTAGGACCTACAGAAGGGTGCGACAAGCACACAACGTTTAGGAACACTCGGGAGCCGACAGATACTAATGTGACGCTTATGCAATCACGTTCGTATAGGTTACGGGGAAATGAGTTCGATTTCAAGCGTGAACTGCGATTTTTTACTCGTGTGGAGACTTTTTCGTAATCTTATGAACACACGTCTCCGCAACTTGACGATAACCAGCCAGGCATTTGGCTTTGGGGTAAAGTATCCGGAGCCAACGACTCTAGATCAATTTTTCGAGAAAGGTGCCCGCGTGCTCAAAGCAGTCGTTTTCGATATGGACGAAACGCTTCTTAGCATCAACCTCAACGCGTTCATCCTTCGCTATTTTAAGGATGTCTCATCGATGCTCGCGGATATCGGGCGCCGCAGCCGCGGTGGCACGATGGCGCGCCTCGGCACCATCCTGGTCGACCTCAACGCCAATCGCCGCAGCGGCACGGACAACCGCACCAATCTTAAGTTTTACCAAGAAGAGGTCGAGCGCCGATGCGGGATCTGTCTCTCCGATCCCCTCATCTACGAGGCGTTTACCTACTATGACCATGAAGTTCTTCCGTACAAGAACGACGAACTCATCAACGCCCACGCCATGCCGGGCGCACACGCCGCGCTTCAGGCCGTACAGGACGCAGGGCTGCGCTGCGCGCTCTTTACCAACCCCAGCTTTCCGCAGGGGGCCATCGAGTGCCGCATGGGTTGGGGCGACCTGGCCGACGCCCCCTTTGAGCTCATCACGCACATGGGAAACGCCACCCGCTGCAAGCCCGATGCCACCTACTATCTAGAGCAGCTTCAGGTGATGGGACTCGAGCCACACGAGGTCCTTATGGTGGGCAACGATCCCAAACGCGACTTCCCGTCCCCCGATTGCGGCATCCAAACCGCCTTTGTGGGCCAAGGCAAGCCCAGCCGAGCCACCTGGCGCGGAACCATGGAAGACTTCGCCCGCGACTTTAACGCCGTAATCGAGGCCTTCTACGAACACCAAATAGCCAACGAACTGTCATAGAACCCCTCACTCGCTCCAAACAAAACAACGCCGCAGGTTGAGCATAAGCCAGCGAAAACGCCCCTAAGCGAGCAATGTGCCTTGAAAGAGGAGGGCATAGGCCTTCTGGCCATGCCCGACGATTGAAAGGTAGATTGCCGCTTAGGGGCGTTTGCAGCGTCGACCGGTTACGCGGTTTGGTAAAACCGCGTAACTAACAAACCTGGGTTTTGCCGATCATGATGTTGAGGATCTCGACGTCGGTATCTTTCATACCCACACGGCCCACGTAGCCCATGCTGGCGATTGTCTGCTCAACGGTATCCTGGATCAGGCCCTCGCCGGCGCGGAAGCCGCGACCCTGCATAGCCATATCGTGGCCCAGAATCGCTGCATCAACGGCAGCCGAGATCTTGGCGGCACAGCTCGCCTTGGCGCCGTCGCACACGATGCCGCCCACATTGCCAAGCGTATTCGATACCGTCGCGCCAATCTGCTCGCGCGTGCCACCGCACAGCCAGGTAATGGCTGCACCGGCACCGCACGCGGCGCAAATCGCACCGCAAAACGCCGAGAGCGCACCAATATAGCTCTTGATATGCACGGCGATAAGATCAGACAGCATCACGGCGCGCACCAGGCGCTCGTGGTCGCAGCGCAGGTACTCGGCATACTCCATGACGGGCAATGCGCAGGTAATGCCTTGATTACCCGAGCCGCACACAATGGCGACCGGCAGCGCGCAACCGTTCATGCGGGCGTCGGATCCGGCGGCCGCACGGGCACGGGCACGGCAGGCGACGTCATCGGCACGAGCACCCAGCAGCGTGCGGCCCACCTCGGCGCCCCAAGCGTGCGCAAGGCCCTCGGCACTGATCGCGCCATTCAGCTCAATCTGACGCTCAACGGCAGCGCGGGCGTCCTCAATGTCGCCGTCCTCAATAAAGTCGATGATGGACTCAATCGACATGGGCGTGTCGGCCTTATCCGCCGCCCGCTCGGCCACCACACGCTCGGCGCAGGCGGCACACTCCCCCGCCGACTTGCCGCATACCGGAATACCGTCGAGCGTATGGCACGTGACATTGGTGTGATGATCGGTAATCTCGACGACCGCGGTATGGCCCCCGGCCGTGGCAGTCACCTTGATGTAGAGGTTGGGCACACCCTCGACAAGCGACACATCGCAGTAGCCGGCGTCGGCGAGGAGCTCGGCCACGCGTGCACGGTCTTCATCGTTAACGCTCTCGAGCACCTCGAGAGCGCTCTTAGCGTCGCCGCCCACGGCACCCAACACGGCCGCAGCCTCAATACCATGCATTCCGCCCGAATTGGGCACGGTCACGCTCTTAACGTTCTTGATGATGTTGCCCGAGCAGGCAACGTCCATGTGATCGGGTTCGCAACCGAGCGTCTGGCTCGCCAGCGCCGCTGCATAGGCAACGGCAATGGGCTCGGTGCAGCCGAGTGCACAGACAAGTTCGCGGTTCAAAACATCGCAAAACGCGGCATCACGGATGGAATCGGTAGGCATAGGTATCTCCTGCTTGCATAACGGGCTGGGCTCTCAAAAAAGTTAGCTCCTTTATTTGATAACAATGCATCAAAAACCGCAACCATGGTTCCGGCAGACGGCGCTCAAGCGCAAACTGACAACATTCATTCACGAGAAGCCAGTCTTGTTGCCTGCTAAAGCGTTTGACCAAAAAACGCTCGAGCGTTTACGCAAAAGTCGCGCTATCATGCAGTCGAACGCGGTAAAACCTTTAGCATTTGCGCCGCACAGACCAGAGAGGAACCACTCATGAAGATTGGTATCGGCAACGACCACGCCGCCGTCGAGCTCAAGAACATCATCTCCGAGCACCTGAAGGAGCGCGGCTGCGAGGTCGTGAACTTTGGCACCGACACCTCCGAGAGCTTTGACTACCCCATCGCCGGCTACAAGGTGGGTAAGGCCGTTGCCAACGGCGACGTCGACCTGGGCATCCTCATCTGTGGCACCGGTGTCGGGATTAGCCTGGCTGCCAACAAGGTCGAGGGCGTACGCGCCGTCGTGTGCTCCGAGCCCTTCAGCGCCAAGCTCTCCCGCATGCACAACAACACCAACGTGCTCGCCTTTGGTGCCCGTGTCGTGGGCTCCGAGCTCGCTAAGATGATCGTCGACGAGTGGCTCGACGCCGAGTTTGAGGGCGGCCGTCACGAGCGTCGCGTTAACCTCCTCAACGAGATCGATCACACGCGCGGCCTCAAGGTCGTCGACGAGGCCTAAACCACTCAGTGCCACAAGCTAACAGCAGGGGCCCGCTCGGAACTCATGACCGAGCGGACCCCTTCATAGATTTTGGAATAAAAGGGCGCCGCGGATGGAGTTCCGCGGCGCCCAAGCCACACGCTAACAGCTTTAAGGAGTCAAAGCTGGTTTAGCCAAAGAAGCGCTTGATCTCAATCTCGGCGTTCTCCAGGCAGTCGGAGCCGTGGATCACGTTGGCGTTGACATCGACGGCAAAGTCGCCGCGGATGGTACCAGGAGCAGCGTCAAGCGGATTAGTAGCGCCCATGAGGGTGCGCATCTTAGCAACAGCGGAGAGACCGGAAACGACCATCTTGACGACCGGACCGCTCGTCATAAAGTCGCAGAGACCGCCAAAGAAGGGCTTGTCGGCCAGATGGGCGTAGTGCTCCTCGACGGTAGCGCGCTCGAGCGTGGTCATCTCCATGCGCTCGATGACAAGGCCGCTGCGCTCAATGCGAGCAACGATCTCGCCGATCTTGCGGTCGCGCACGGCGTCGGGCTTAATCATGATGAAGGTCTTCTCGATAGCCATAAAAGTAGCCTTTCAAGTAGGTTCGCGCGTGCCCAAGTCCCATTCCGGCACCCGCCTGGACTGCATCGTAACAGAGTTTTAGCTGCAGTTAAACAAAAAGCTGTTTATTGAAACGTTGCAATTTATTAAAGCGCTCCATATGTGTCACTTCTGTTTCGAAGCCCGATTAGAGTACCATCCGACCGCCCATCAACCGCGCCGAACAGAGCAGGCGGTCGGTTGCCGCCCGCGAACGTATCCCCTTCACAACCTGCCCAAAGGTCCTACAGAAGTTCTCGACAAGCCCCTCCCCCATAGCAACAAAATACGGGCGCCCACATCAGCAGGCGCCCGTAAAGCGAAAACGATTTATCAATAAATGGACAATACGTCTTCAGCCAAACCTCTACTTTGCCCCGTGACCCATCTCGACGACCTTGGTTAGCGATCCAAACACACCTTCGTCGACCACGAGCTGCGCCTCGGCACGCTGCAGCTGCACGGCAACGGCGGCAGGGGCGGTGCCGCCCTCGGTCGTGCGCGCAGCGACAATCGACGGGATGTCGAGCGCCTCGGTAATGTCGCGCTCAAAGAGCGGGCTTGCCTCCTGGAACACCTCAAACGGCAGGTCCTCAAGATTGCAGCCGCGCTTCTCGCACATCAGGACCAGATGGCCCACCACGGCATGTGCCTCGCGGAACGGCAGACCACGCTTAGCCAGGTAATCGGCAACATCGGTGGCGGCAAGGTGACCCACGCCGCACTCGCGCGCCATGGCATCCTCGTTGACGGTCCAAGTCGAAATCATACCGGCCATAACCGACAGGCACTGCATGAGCGTATGGGCGGTATCGAGCACGCCCTCCTTGTCCTCCTGCAAGTCCTTGTTATAAGCAAGCGGCAGGCCCTTCATGGTTACCAGCAGCTGCACCAGGTTGCCGTACACGCGACCGCTCTTGCCGCGGATAAGCTCGGCAAAGTCGGGGTTCTTCTTCTGCGGCATGATGGACGAGCCGGTGGAGTACGAGTCGGAAAGCGTGATAAAGCCAAATTCGGAGCTCGACCACAGCACGATCTCCTCGGAAAGACGCGACAGGTGCATCGCCATGACGGATCCGGCGTAATGCAGATCGAGCAGGAAATCACGGTCGGAAACCGCATCGAGCGAGTTGGGAATCACGCCCGCAAAGCCAAGTTCGGCAGCCGTCATCTGGCGATCGAGCGGATAGCTCGTACCGGCAAGCGCGACAGCACCCAGCGGGCAGTTGTCGGCGGCATCAAAGGCGGCCTTCAGGCGCGTAAAGTCGCGCGCGAACATCCAGGAATACGCCAGCAGATGATGCGACAGCAGCACGGGCTGAGCGTGCTGCATGTGCGTGTAGCCCGGCAGAATTACCTTGTCGTACTTCTTAGCCGCATCCACCAGCACATGGCGCAGCTCTAGATTGGCCTCCATGAGCTCCTTGGCCAGCGCCTTGACGCCCAGGCGCGTATCGGTCGCCACCTGGTCGTTGCGCGAACGCCCAGTATGCAAGCGCTTGCCAGCCTCGCCGATGCGACGCGTCAGCTCGCTCTCGATGGACATATGAATGTCCTCGTCGTTGATGTCGAAGGTGAAGTTGCCGGCATCGATATCCTGTTCGATTCCGGTCAGACCCTCGGCAATCGCCTGCTCGTCCTCGGCACTGATGATGCCCTGGGCCGCCAGCATTTTGGCATGCGCCTTAGAGCCGGCGATATCCTGCTTATAGAGATGTTTGTCGACCGGCAGCGACGCGCCAAACTCCTGCGTGACCTCGGCCACGCCCGCCTCAAAACGACCGCCCCAAAGAGCCATGGAACCGTCTCCTTTCTCCAAATACCAAAACAAGCGTCCAAAGCAATGTGCCCTGTCGCTAAAGCGATTTATCAACCGCTAGTTTTACACACTCCCTGCCGCGCGCGGGGCCATGTGGCTAATTTGCAAAGAAGTGACGCACCATGCACTTGGCGCCCAACGTCTCCCTCCGGATGTTGCCCTGCGAACCATCGATCCAGGCCTTCAGGCTCATAGGAACGTCCTCGACCCTTACAGCATCGAACTCGGGCGCGAGGGCAAGCAAAGCATGCGCGATAGCATTGAACATAATGGATACTCCTCATATATATAGGCACAGAGCCGCCAAATTGATAGAAGGAGCCCCGCCGGACAACCCCGGCGGGGCTCGGACTCAGCCGCAGACACGGCATCATATATGCGGGCGGAACGTAGGGGCCACCGATGTTAAGAAGTGTCAGCAAGCATAACGAAAGGTAGGGACCCCGTGCGCCCGTTATGTATCACGCGGATGGGCCGCGCGGATACCAAGGGAAGGAGGCGCTAGGCCTGGGCGGCAGCAGAGCTGGGGCCCTGGACCTTTGCCCACGTCTTGAGCGACAGCGTATCGATCTCGATAAAGCCGGCGCTGGCCTTCTCGTCAAACGTGGTGTCGCGGTCGTAGGTAGCCAGACCGTAGTCGTAGAGGCTGAAGGGGCTCTTGCGGCCGACGACATGGCAGTTGCCCTTAAAGAACTTCAGACGGACAGTGCCGGTCACGAACTTTTGCGTGTCGGCCATAAAGGCATCGAGCGCGTTTTTGAGCGGGCTGTACCACTGGCCGTTGTACACGGCGGTGGCCCAATCCTGCTCGAGCTTGATCTTGGTCTTGAGCAGGTCGCCCTCGACGCAGATGTCCTCGAGCGCCTTGTGGGCGGTGATGAGCGTCAGGGCGCCGGGAACCTCGTAGCACTCGCGGCTCTTAAGGCCCACCAGGCGATCCTCGACCAGATCGAGACGGCCAAAGCCATTGTCGCCGGAGATCTTGTTGAGGGCGATGACGATCTCAGAGAGCTTCATCTTCTTGCCGTCGACGGCGACGGGCTTGCCGGCCTCAAACTCAATCTCGGTGTAGGTCGGGGTGTCCGGGGTGTCCTCGGGATTCTTGGTCATAACCCAAGCGTCGTCGAGCGGCTCATTCCAGGGATCCTCCAGGTGACCGCACTCAATGGCACGACCCCACAGGTTGTCGTCGATGGAGTAGGGGTTGTCGTTGGCACCCTCGGGAACCGGCACGTTGTGGGCGTGGGCATAGGCGACCTCGTCGGGGCGACACTTCAGGTCCCACTCGCGAACCGGGGCGATAACCTTGAGCTCGGGGTCGAGGGCCTTGACGGCGGCCTCAAAACGGACCTGGTCGTTACCCTTGCCGGTGCAGCCGTGGGCGACGTAGGTCGCGCCAAACTCGTGGGCGACCTCAACAAGCTTCTTGGCAAGCAGCGGGCGAGACAGGGCGGAGAGCAGCGGATACTTGTTCTCGTACATGGAGTTTGCTGCAATGGCTTTGGTCAGGAACTCATCGGAGAACTCGTCGCGCAGGTCGAGCACCTGGCAATCGAGAACGCCCAGGTCGAGCGCCTTCTGCTTCTTGGCATCCAGTCCGGTCTCTTCCTGGCCCACGTTGCCGCAGACACAAACGACATCGAGATTCTTCTCGTCCTGGAGCCACTTGACACATACGGATGTATCAAGACCACCGGAATATGCGAGAACGACTTTTTCCTTGCTCATGGCTGTTTCCTTTCGCCCTTGGTAGCTAGTTAGAACATCGGTCAGTTGCAAGTCATTTCAAGGTCATATACCGTGCAATATCAGGTTAAATAGCAAAAATCAGCACATACATGCCCTAGAAACATGCAGCAATGTCGTGCTAAAACCCAACGACCTCAAAATGACTCTGTTGAGGCAATTCGCCCCATGCGGACAGAGACGATTGTTATCGTCGTCGGGAAATTGCGCGCTGGCGTCGGATGGCATTGTCTGCAGTGGTGATGATCTTTACGAACTGCATCTGCCTCTCCTTTCACGTATCGCCGGGCGCAATTCAAATATCGTAAACGGTACCTTTTACTCGGTAAGCGGTTGTTTTTCCGTCTCCGTTTTCGATGGTCGCTATATTACGCTAAAGTGCCCGCAGCACAAGCGACAAATTCAAATTTCTGAAAAGTTTTTTCATTACTTTGTGAAGCGTGGTGCAAATACGCACCATTCCTGCGAAAATACGCTCGACTACTAGTTGATGGTTATAACGTCTGAAACAATCTCGAAACGAAAGGCGCATTTTTATGCAAACTTACGAATCGGACGCCAACATCGGCAACATTAAGATTCTCGCCGTCGATATGGACAAGACGCTGCTGACCGACGAGCGTGTGCTGCCCCAGGGTCTTGATGAGCGCCTGGACAAGCTCGCCGACGCCGGCATCGTATTCTGCCCCGCCAGCGGACGTCCCGCCCCCAAGCTCGAGGAGATGTTCGAGGGCATCAAAAACCGCCTTGCTTTTTGTCCCGACAACGGAGCGTGCGTGATCTATCGCGGCAGCTATATCTATAAGAGCAATATTGACGTGGAGCTGTATCAGCAGGTCTTGAGCCGTGCCTCGGAGGATCCTCGCGCTGTCCCCGTCCTGTGCTGCTTCGACGAGTTCTACGTGCTTGCCCGCGACCATCAATACCACGACGAGATCAGCGTCTACTACAACACAATCAACTACGTCGACAGCTTTGAGGGCATTGATTTCGAGTCCAACAAGATTTCGGTCTTCTTCCCCGGCTACGACGCCGAGCCCGCTTTCCGCGAGACCTATAGCCCCGAGTTCTCGGACAAGCTCTACGTCACCAACGCCGGGCGCGAGTGGATCGACTTTATGAACCTGGGCGTCGACAAGGGCGCCGGCGTCGCGCACCTGTGCGAACACCTGGGCATCGATATCGCCGACGCCGCCGCCGTGGGCGATACGTACAACGACATCCCCATGCTGGAGCGCGTCGGTCACAGCTTTATCGTGGACAACGCCGAGGAGCACATGAACGCGCATGCCAAGTGGCGCATTCCGAGCAACAACGACGGGGGCGTACTGACGCTCATCGACGCCATTCTGGCGGCTCGTTAAACTCGCCGCCATGCCCGGGGCCGGCCGTTTGATTTTTGTTCGGTCAGGTCCTGGGCTCGCTCGAAGAGCACATTAAGTGCTCTTCGGCTCGTGCGGAAT
>UQXT01000054.1 GCA_900545075.1 uncultured Collinsella sp.
AGCGAGCGGGTGACGCAAGATCATGTGCTCGAGGCCGCGATGTATCAGGGAAGGAGGGACCAGTGATGGGTGAGGTCCGCTATGAACTGCATCCCGGTGATGGGCTGTTTCCCGCTACTGTTCTGGAGCTTTCCGATGTGCCGCAGACGTTGTTCGTCCGTGGCGACCCGGAGGTGCTCTCGACGCCGGCGCTCTCGATTATCGGTGCGCGCAAGGCGTCTCCCTACGGTCTTGCCGTCGCGGAGCTTGCAGCCAAGGTTGCCGTGGAAGCGGGGGTGACGGTGGTCTCGGGCGGTGCGGTCGGCTGCGACCAGGCCTCGGGTTGGGCCGCGGTCAACGCCGGAGGCAGGCATGTCGTGGTGTTGGGTACGGGCGCCGACGTGGTCTATCCGCGCTCGAGTGCGGGGCTCATCGCGCGCACGATCGATACGGGTGGTGCGGTCGTGTCGATCTCACCGTGGGGCATGGGGCCGCGCAAGTTTGCGTTCCCGCGCCGCAACCGCGTGATCGCCGCGCTGTCGCAGGCGCTCTTTGTATCGGAGGCCGGCATGCCATCTGGGACGTTTTCTACCGCCGAGGCCGCCATGGACCTGGGGCGCGAGCTGCTTGCCGTGCCGGGTTCGATTTTGTCTCCCGAGTCGCGCGGTAC
Organism: uncultured Collinsella sp.; assembly: GCA_900545075.1. Taxonomy (GTDB): domain Bacteria; phylum Actinomycetota; class Coriobacteriia; order Coriobacteriales; family Coriobacteriaceae; genus Collinsella. Next base: position 650 of record UQXT01000054.1, read on the forward strand.
CAACTATCTTATCGCCAACGGCGCCTGCTGCATTGTCGATGAGGAGTCCATCGAGATGGCTATTTCTCGCATATACGGCACCCTGCGCTACTCGCGCCTCGATGCGCCCGGTATCGCGGATCTGGACCCCACACAGCAGACAGTGATGCATGCCCTCATCGCCTCGCCGCTCAAGGTTGAAGACATCGCCACACTCGTCTCCCTCGATGCCGTCGGTGTGCTCAAGCTCCTGGGCTCACTCGAGCTCGAGGGCCTCATCGAGCGCATGATGGATGGAAGGTATGCGCCCTCCAAGTTTGCCCTTCACGCCCAGACGCCCTTCGGTCACAATGGAAAACGTGTCAATTAGAAAGGTGTTTGCAGATGCTGTTTGATCAGGTGACGGTTATCGGTGGCGGTCTGGCGGGATCGGAATGCGCGATTCAGCTGGCAGATCGCGGGTTCGCCGTAAAGCTGTGCGAGATGCGCCCGCAGGTGAGCTCTCCTGCCCACCATACCGATCACTTGGCGGAGCTCGTCTGCTCCAATTCGTTTAAGTCGACCCGTCCCGATTCCGCCGCCGGCCTGCTGAAGGCCGAGCTCGAGCGCATGGGCTCTGTGCTGCTCGACTGCGCTCATCGTGCGGCCGTTCCCGCTGGCGGCGCCCTGGCGGTCGACCGCGTCAAGTTTTCCGAGCTCGTCGAGGCCGAGGTTGCCGCCCGCCCCAATATCGAGGTCGTCCACGGCGAGGTCACCCAGATTCCCGAGGGTCATGTGGTTATCGCCGCGGGCCCCCTATGCTCGCCGGCATTGAGCGAGGAGGTCATGAAGCTCGTCGGTGGTGACGCCCTGGCGTTCTTTGACGCGGCCGCCCCGATCGTCGATGCCTCGACGCTCGATATGGACGTGCTGTTCTCGCAGTCGCGCTATGAGGAGCAGGGGAGTGGCGACTATCTCAATGCCCCGCTCAACAAGGAAGAGTACGAGGCCTTTATCGAGGCACTCACCACGGCCGATCGCGTGGTGCTCAAGGATTTTGAGGGCGGTGACCTGTTCCAGGCCTGCCAGCCTGCCGAGGAGGTTGCGCGCACGGGCAAGGATGCCATCCGCTTTGGCGCCATGAAGCCCGTCGGGCTCACCGACCCGCGCACCGGTCGCCGTCCCTGGGCGGCAATTCAGCTGCGCGCCGAGAACAAGGAGAAGACCGCCTATAACCTGGTTGGCTTCCAGACCAACCTGACCTTCGGCGAACAGAAGCGCGTCTTCCATATGGTTCCCGGCCTGGAGAACGCCGAGTTCTTCCGCTACGGCGTCATGCACCGCAACACCTTTGTCGATGCGCCGCACGTGCTCGATGGCACCTTTGCCGTGCCCGGCACGAGCGTGCGTCTTGCCGGCCAGATTACCGGTACCGAGGGGTATATGGAGGCCGTGGCGACGGGTCTGCTCGCCGCGCTCAACACCTATGCCGAGGCAATCGAGGCGGAGCCTGTTGAGCTGCCGCGCGTGGGCGCCCTAGGCGCACTCGTGGGCTATGCGACCGATCCGGCTACGGTGGGCTATCAGCCCATGCACGTCAACTTTGGGCTCGTGCCGCCGCTCGAGGACGGTAAGCGTCGCAGCAAGCGCGATCGTTACCAGGCCTACGCGGATCGCGCCCTTAAGGCCCTGGATGCTTATCTGGAATCGCGCTCCGATCTGTTTGGAGGCGAGAGGTCATAGCCTTTGACCTGTACGATGCCGTCGACTCGTTCATCGCCTACATTGCACGCGTCGAAGGGCTCGCTCCCAATACGGTAACCGCCTACGCCTCGCGGCTCGAGCACTTCGCCGCGTGGTGCGACCGTGAGGGCATCGACGCTCGCGTCGCCGACGTACGGACCGTTCGCTCCTATTTGGCCGAGCTGTCGCGTGGCCAGGTGGCGGCTCGGACCCTTGCGGCGCATCTGTCTGCCATTCGCTCGCTCTATCGGTGGATGGCTGCCGAGGGAATCGTTGAGGGCGATGCGGTCTCGGCGATTTCCTCGCCCAAGCTGCCGCGCGATCTTCCCGGCGTGCTGACGACCCGGCAAGTCGAGTCGTTGCTCAAGACCCCGGACACCTCGACGCCTGCGGGGCTGCGAGATGCGGCGATGCTCGAGCTGCTCTATGCCTCCGGCGCGCGAATCTCGGAGCTCGCGGCGCTCAACGTGGAGTCTATCGGTTGGTCCGAGCGAACGCTGCGACTTTGGGGCAAGGGGAGCAAGGAGCGTATCGTGCCCCTGTATCGGCGCGCTCTCGAGGCTACCCGCCGCTATATTGAGGAAGGGAGGCCGCAGCTCCTTGCACAGGCAAAGCGTAACGACGGTGCGAACGGCGCGCATCCGCTGTTTATCTCGGCGCGCGGAAACCGCATGAGTGCCGCCATGCTTAGGAGGCGGTTCCATATGCTTGCGGCACTTGCCGGCATTCCTGCCGACATCGCCCCGCATGCGATGCGCCACACCTTTGCGACCGACCTGCTCGAGGGCGGCGCGGATCTCCGCTCGGTTCAGGAGCTGCTTGGGCATGCGAGCTTGTCCACGACGCAGATTTATACGCACCTCACGCCCGATCGACTCAAGCGCGCCGTGAGTCAGGCCCACCCCCGCGGCGAGTAGGAGACGGGCCCCGCGCCGCACCGAGGTGTGTGGTTTTGATTGCGGGTTGGCAGGAAGAGGCAATCCTGCTATCATTCATCGGGTTGCTTCACGGCAACAGGTTTTTATCACGCACGCGCGGCTACTTCATACCGTGGTGCCCGGGCTTTGGTAGCACATGTCTGGGTTGGTTTTGGAGGATGACCCCGCGCGGAGGCAAACCACAGGAGGTTTAACATGGCTACCAAGATTAATATCCGCACCCTGCTCGAGGCCGGCTGCCACTTCGGTCACCAGACCCGTCGCTGGAACCCCAAGATGAAGCCGTTCATCTTCGGTGAGCGCAACGGCATCTACATCCTCGACCTCAAGCAGACCATCCTTGACGCCGACCAGGCCTACACCTTCGTCAAGAATGTCGCCAAGGGCGGCAACGTGCTGTTCGTCGGCACCAAGAAGCAGGCTCAGGAGGCCGTTAAGAACGCCGCTGAGCGCGCCAACATGCCTTACATCAACCAGCGTTGGCTCGGCGGTATGCTGACCAACTTCGTCACCATCCGCTCCCGCATCAACCGCATGGAGGAGCTCGAGGCCATGGTCGAGGACGGCCGCATGGCAGTGCTGCCCAAGAAGGAGCAGGCAGTGCTCGGCAAGGAGCTCGCTAAGCTCCAGACCAACCTCGGTGGCGCCCGCGACATGAAGGGTCTGCCCCAGGCTCTCTTCGTCATCGACACCAAGCGCGAGGAGAACGCCATCAAGGAGGCCCAGCGCCTGAACATCCCCGTCGTCGCTCTGATCGACACCAACTCCGATCCCGACGAGGTCGAGTACGGCATCCCCTGCAACGATGACGCCATCTCCGCTGTCACCCTTATGTGCGAGCTCATGGCCGACGCCTGCCTCGCTGGCTCCGGTAAGGAGCAGGTCTCCGAGGCCGAGATGGCCGCCGAGCCCAAGGCCGAGTAAATCAGTCCTATTTAAGTCTTTTTCATCTCTTTGAAAGGAACCACAATGGCCCAGATTACTGCCGCTATGGTCAAGCAGCTCCGCGAGATGACCGACTCCCCGATGATGGAGTGTAAGAAGGCTCTCGTCGAGGCTGACGGCGACATGGACGTCGCTGTTGACGTTCTGCGCAAGAACGGCCTCGCCAAGGCTGCCAAGAAGGCTGGCCGTGAGACCAACGAGGGCGCTGTCGCCGCGTTCGTCTCCGAGGACGGCAAGTCCGGCGCTCTGCTCGAGCTTTCCTGCGAGACCGACTTCGTCGGCTCCAACGCCAAGTTCACCGGCTTTGCTTCCAAGGTCGCCGAGGTTGTCGCTACCACCGAGCCGGCCGATGTCGATGCTCTGCTCGAGAAGCCGATGGGCGAGGAGACCGTTTCCTCCGAGCTCACCGAGATGATTCACATCATGGGCGAGAACATGAAGATCGCTCGTTTCTCCGCCCGCAAGGTCGAGAACGGCGCTCTTGCTTCTTACATCCACATGGGTGGTAAGATCGGCGTCCTCGTCGAGTTCGCTTTCGAGAAGGCCGAGACCGCTCAGGCCGAGTCCTTCAAGACCTTCGCTCACGATGTTGCCCTTCAGGTTGCCGCCGTCGCCCCGATCTGCGCTACCCGCGATCAGGTTCCGGCCGAGACCGTCGAGCACGAGAAGGAGATCTACATGGCTCAGGCTGCCGAGTCCGGCAAGCCCGAGGCTATCCAGGAGAAGATGGCTGTTGGCCGTCTGGAGAAGTTCTACAAGCAGTCCGTGCTCACCGAGCAGGAGTTCATCAAGGACAGCTCCCTCACCATCAAGAAGTACGCTGAGCAGGTCTCCAAGGAGCTCGGCGATAGCATTACCGTCGTTGCCTTCGACCGTCTGGTCCGTGGCGAGTAAATAAGCTCTTGTAGCTGGTAATGAGCAGGCTGTGGGTTTTACTCACAGCCTGCTTTTTCATGGCTCTTATCAGAGCCTTTGCTATCATATTGAGAGTCTAATTAAAGGAGGATCGCTTTGTCCGACATCCGATATAAACGCGTGCTTCTGAAGCTTTCCGGCGAAGCACTGATGGGCGACGGCCAATATGGCATCGACCCCAAGATTACCGACCATCTTGCCAAGCAGGTCAAGGAGCTGCTCGCCGTTGGCCATGAGGTCGGCGTTGTTGTCGGCGGCGGCAACATTTTCCGCGGCATGGCCGGCGCTGCCGGTGGCATGGAGCGCGCCCAGGCCGACTACATGGGCATGCTGGCAACCGTTATGAATGCCCTCGCCCTGCAGGATGCCTTCGAGCACAACGATGTTCCCTGCCGTGTGATGAGCGCTATCCAGATGAACGAGATCTGCGAGCCCTATATTCGCCGTCGCGCCATCAACCACCTTTCCAAGGGCAACGTCGTTATTTTTGCCGCCGGTTCGGGCAATCCGTACTTTACGACCGACACCGCCGCGGCTCTTCGTGCCTGCGAGATCGGTGCCGAGATTCTGATTAAGGCCACCAAGGTTGACGGCATCTACGACAAGGATCCCGTCAAGTGCGCCGATGCCGTCCGTTTTGACAAGATTACCTATCACGAGGTTCTCGTCCGCGGTCTGCAGGTTATGGATTCTACGGCTACGGCACTGTGCCAGGATAACCGTATGCCGATTTTGGTCCTCAACATCGATGGCGAGGACACCGTCAAACGCGCGCTTTCGGGTGAGCCCGTCGGCACGCTCGTCTATCAGGAGGATTAAGCATGGTAGAGAACATCACCGTCCACATGGACAAGTCGCTCGAGTCCCTCAAGCACAACTTCTCCAAGGTTCGCACGGGCCGCGCCAACGCTAACATTCTGTCCGATATCTCGGTCGATTACTACGGTGTTCCCACGCCGGTTACCCAGGTTGCCGCCGTTAAGACCCCCGAGGCTCACATGCTGCTTATCGAGCCCTGGGACAAGGCGCTCGTCAACGCAATCGTGAAGGCTATCAGCGCTTCCGATCTGGGCATTACTCCCAACTCTGACGGTACCGTCGTGCGCCTGCCGTTCCCGGCTCCCACCGAGGAGCGTCGTCGCGAGCTCGTCAAGGAGTGCCGCGAGTATGCCGAGCAGGCCAAGGTTTCCATTCGCAACATCCGTCGCGACTTTAACAACAAGCTCGAGCGCGACGAAGAGCTCACCGAGGACGATGTCCGTCGCGAGCAGGCCAAGGTCCAGAAGCATACCGATGAGTATGTTGCCAAGGTCGAGGAGCTTCTGAAGGAAAAAGAAGCCGAGGTCATGGAGATCTAAGGTGCAATACGACGAGAACAAACTGGTCGAGTACTTTGCCGACGCCCCTGCGGGCGTCGGTTTTTCCGACCTTGACCTCAATAAGATTCCGCATCATATTTCGTGCATCATGGACGGTAACGGTCGCTGGGCCACGGCGCGCGGTCTTGCCCGCACCGAGGGACACAAGGCCGGTATCGTCTCCCTGCGCGAGATTATTACCGCATGCGTGCGTTTGGGCGTCGACGTCCTTTCGGCCTATGCGTTTTCCACCGAAAACTGGAATCGTCCGCAGCATGAGGTCAACGTTTTAATGCATCTGTTTGCTAAGACGTTTATCGATGAGCTGCCGCTGCTTAAGCGCGAAAACGTGCGCGTTGTCTTTTTGGGCGATATTTCCGCACTGCCCAAGAAGACCCGCGATGTCTTTGAGCGAGGTCTTGCCGAGTGTGCCGACCATACCGGCATGACGCTGGCACTTGCCGTCAACTACGGAGCCCGTGCCGAGATCACCCGTGCTGTCCGTCAGATCGCGCTCGATGCCGCTGCCGGAAAGATCGATCCGGCCGCTATCGACGATGATATGGTTACTTCGCACCTGTACACCGCTGGGCTACCCGATCCTGAGCTTGTGATTCGAACCTCCGGCGAGCTTCGCCTTTCGAACTATCTGCTGTGGCAGGTTGCCTATTCCGAGTTTTATGTCACCGATACCTATTGGCCCGACTTTGATCGTTGGGGTCTTGTCAACGCCATTTTGGCCTATCAGGGCCGCGACCGTAGGTTTGGTGGACTGAGCAAGACCGAGGAGGCTTAATCGTGTCCGATCGTCCCAAGGCGTCTGCTCCCAAGGCGCCTGCCGCCAAGAGCGGCGCGGCCGCGACTTCGTGGCTTGCCGGCTTTATTACCCGTGCCGCCGCAGGTATCGTCTACGCCGTCGTATTTATTCTCTGCCTGGTTTTGGGTATCGTTCCCACCGCCATCTTCGTCTCCGTCATGAGCGGCCTGTGCTGCTTTGAGTATTTCCGCATGACGAAGCTCGATGGCAAGGTGGCCAACGAGCGCCTGGGTATCGCTGCCGCCGTGCTCTTTCCGCTCTCGGCGCTGGGCGACTCGCTGCTGTTGAATGCGCTGCTTTTTGCATTGATGCTTGCGGTGGGCATTTGGTATGTCTGTTCGTCGCGTACCCGCATATCCGATGTGGCTGTGACACTCATGGGTCCCATCTACACCGGTTTTATGCTGTCGGCCATCGTGCTGCTGCGCGATGCCGTGCCCGGTTTTGCCGGCGCCCTGCTTTCGGTGGGTGTTTGCGCGTCTCTCTGGGTCTCCGATTCGTTTGCCTACATCGTGGGCAGCCGTATCGGCAAGCACAAGATGGTCCCCAAGATTTCTCCCAAAAAGAGCTGGGAGGGCTTTGTCGGCGGCATCTTGGGCTCGGTTCTTATCTGGCTTATTTTGTGGGCGACGCATTTCTATAAGCTGAGCTTGCCCTATGCGCTGCTTTGCGGCGTGGTTGTGTCCATCCTGGGCGTTATCGGTGACCTCATCGAGTCACGCATCAAGCGTGGCGTGGGCGTCAAGGATTCTGGCAACCTTATTCCGGGCCATGGCGGCATGCTCGATCGTAGCGACTCGCTTATCTTTGGCTGCATTACCGCGCAGCTGCTTTTGATGATCGGAGGCGTGCTGTAATGGCCTTTCAGACGACGTACGCCCCCGATGGGCGTCTTCGCGTTGCCATCCTGGGTTGTACGGGCTCTATCGGTACGCAGGCACTTGATGTATGCCGTCAGCATGCCGATCGACTGCAGGTGACGGCACTGTCCGTTAACTCCAGCACCTCGGAGCTCGTTGCCGCCGCCCGCGAGTTTTCGGTCCCGGCCGTTGCCGTGGCCGATGTCGCTCATGGCGATGACGCCGTGCTGCAGGAGTTGCCCGAGGGAACGAAGCTCGGCGTTGGCGCGCAGGCGGTTTGCGAGCTCGCGCGTCGCGACGATGTCGACTGCGTGCTCGTTGCTATTGTGGGCGCCGCCGGTCTCGAGGCGAGCCATGCGGCCTTGACCTCGAATAAGCGCCTTGCCCTTGCCAACAAGGAGTCCCTCGTCGTCGGTGGCGACTTGCTTATGCCGTTGGCGCAACCGGGCCAGCTTATTCCAGTCGACTCTGAGCACTCCGCCATCTACCAGTGCTATCTGGGGGAGAATCCGCGCGAGGCTCACTGCATTTGGCTCACTTGCTCGGGTGGTCCGTTCTTTGGCCGTACGCGCGACGAGCTCAATTGCGTGACACGCTCCGATGCGCTGGCACACCCCACGTGGGCCATGGGTGCTAAGATCACCATCGACTCTGCGACCCTCATGAATAAGGGCTTGGAGCGTATCGAGGCGATGCACCTGTTCGGGTGCGATCTCGACTTTATCAACGTGGTCGTTCAGCGTCAGTCCAAGATTCACTCTATGGTCGAGTTTGCCGACGGCTCCGTGATGGCGCATCTCGGTGCGTCCGACATGCGCATTCCCATCCAGTTCGCGTTCTCGTATCCCGAGCGGTGGGATACCCCAGCGCCTCGAATCGATTTCCGCGAGCTCGGGCAGCTTACGTTTGATGCTGCCGATATGGACACATTCCGCTGCCTGGCGCTGGCCGAGCGTGCCGGCAGAACGGGCGGCACCATGCCGTGCGTGCTGAATGCCGCCAACGAAGTTGCCGTCGATGCCTTCCTGCACGATGCCTGTACCTTTACCGATATCGACCGTATCGTCGAGTCGTGCATGGATGCACACGATACGCAGGCGGTCGCATCCTTTGAGCAGCTTCGCGATATCGATACGTGGGCTCGTGCCAAGGCCGCCGAGGTGCTCGCTGCAACCCGCTCTTAATCGTAAGGATTGCTTTTCGTTTTATGGATACTGTTCTGAGCGTTCTCTCCTCAGTCTTTTGGGGCCTTTTGATGCTATCCGTCCTCGTGTTTCTGCATGAGGGCGGCCACTTTTTGGCGGCCCGTGCGTGCGGCGTGCGCGTCACCGAGTTTTTCTTGGGCCTACCGTGCCGCTTCGATATTCATCATACGTCGCGTCGCATCGGTACCAAGTTTGGCGTGACGCCGCTGCTGCTGGGTGGTTATGCCGCTATCTGCGGTATGGACCCGACCGATGTCTCGTGTGCCGACCGTGTGCTTGCTGCGATCTATCGTCATGGTCGCGTTTCGGTTGCAGACCTTTCCGTCGAGCTGGAACTGCCCGAGGAGGATGTTCTCGAGGCTTGCGCCTTGCTTTTGGGCTGGGGTTCCATTGCGCCTTGGTACGAGGAAGGGGAGAAGCCTTCACCCAGCTACTATCCGGTTAGGTACCAGACGCTGCCGCGCGATGCTGCAGGATATACCACCTTTGACGGCCGCAAGTTCGATCGAGAGCATGCGACAGCCGAGGGCGATGTGTGGGAGCTGCCGGTCGCCGCTTCCGAGTTTCTTGAGCAGGAGCGTTCGCATACCTATCTGGGCCAGGGTTTTCTCAAGCGTGCCTTTATGCTGCTCGCGGGCATTCTCGTCAATATCCTGACGGGCTTTTTGCTGCTTATGAGCATCTACTCTATCGCCGGCGTATCGGTGCCGGTCGATAGCAATGTGATCGGTCAGGTTGAAGAAGGCTCTATAGCCGCCAAGGCGGGCATTGAGGCCGGCGACGCAATTCTTAGTGTCGATGGCGTGTCCTGCTCCAGCTGGATGGATGTGTATGATGCCATCGGCAAGGCTGCCGGTCAGGACGATATCGCCATTGAGTATCAGCACGACGGTAAGAATCTTTCTACCGCGGTCGCGCTCAAGGAGGACGAACGTTTGGGCGTTTATGCCTCCACGCAAGTGGTCCATTTGGACCCCATTACGTCGGCGCGGCTGTCGTTCTCCTATGTTCAGCAGACTGCTGAGGGCGTGATGCGCCTGCTGCAGCCGCAGCATACGATGGAGATACTCGATCAGTCCTCCTCGATTGTGGGCATCAGCGTCATGTCTTCTCAGGCGGCTGCCGCCGGCCCCGCGACATTCTTGACGTTTGCCGCGCTCATCTCGTTCTCGCTGGGCTTTATGAACCTGCTACCCATTCCGCCGCTCGACGGGGGAAAGCTGGTTATCGAGATCATCCAAAAGGTCGCCGGTCGCGAGCTGCCGCTGAAGGTGCAGACGATCGTCAGCTATGTCGGCATCGTGCTCTTTGCGCTGCTGTTTGTCTATATGCTTCGTTCCGACGTCCTTCGATTTATTTTGTAGGGGAGTGTTTGGATTGTCTTTATCCCATCCTTTGCCGCGCGAGCTGACGCGCCCCGTGCATGTGGGCGGCGTTCAGATCGGTGGCGGCGCACCGGTGGTGGTCCAATCCATGACCTGCACCGATACCGCCGACGCGCAGGCAACGCTTGCACAAGTTCGTGCACTCGCCCAGGCGGGTTGTGATGTTGTGCGCGTGAGCGTGCCCACTGAGGCTGCGCTCGAGGGCTTTCGCACGATTTGTGTGGAGTCTCCGGTGCCGATCGTTGCCGATATCCACTTTAACCATAAACTCGCCATTGGTGCCGTGGAGGCCGGTGCCGCTAAGCTCCGCATCAATCCCGGCAACATTGGCGATTGGGCTAAGGTCGATGCCGTGATCGATGCCGCGGGCGCCGCTGGGTGCGCGATTCGCATTGGCGTGAACGCCGGCTCGCTTGAGCAGGATATCGCCGAGCGCGATGACCTTACGCAGCCCGAAAAGCTTGTGATGTCGAGCGAGCGTTTCGTCAAACATTTTGAGGATCGCGGCTTTACCAATATCGTGCTTTCCGCCAAGGCTCATAGCGTGTCCACGACGCTTGACACCTATCGTGCCCTGTCGCGCGAAATCCCCCATGTTCCGCTTCATTTGGGCGTGACTGAGGCCGGAACCAAGCTCCAGGGCACCATTAAGAGCTCTGTGGGCCTGGGAATTTTGCTTTCCGAGGGCATTGGCGACACCATGCGCGTCTCGCTCACGGCCGATCCGGTCGAGGAACCGCCGGTCGCCTGGGGTATTCTGCAGTCGCTCGGCCTTCGCCGCCGTGGTCCCGAGATCGTCTCGTGCCCCACGTGCGCTCGCTGCCAGGTTAACCTCATTCCTATCGCCGAGGAGGTCACCGAGCGGCTTAAGAACTACTCCGCGCCGCTTTCGATTGCCGTGATGGGCTGTGCAGTCAATGGCCCCGGCGAGGCCTCTGACGCCGACTTGGGTGTTGCCTGCGGACGAGGTCAGGGCCTGCTCTTTTCGCACGGCAAGATCATTGGTAAAGTAGCTGAGGACCAAATTGTCGACGCGCTTATGGCCGAGGTCGACAAGTTTATTGAGGAGAAATAAATGACTCGAGCAATGTATATGTCTAAGCTGTATGCTCCGACGCTCAAAGAGGATCCGGCCGACGCCGAGCTTGCGAGCCATCGCCTGCTGCTTCGTGCCGGCATGATTCGCAAGGAGGCCGCCGGTCTCTATTCCTATCTGCCGCTCGCGTGGCGCTCGATTCGCAAGATCGAGAACATTGTGCGCGACGAGATGGACGCTGCCGGCGCCCAGGAGCTCATGATGCCTATCATGGTCGATGCCGAGCTGTGGCGCGAGTCCGGCCGTATCGATGCCTATGGCAAGGAACTCGTGCGCTTTGATGACCGCCACGGCCGCGAGTTCGTTCTCGGCCCCACGCACGAGGAGACCGTGACCGCCCTGGTGCGCAATGAACTGCGTTCCTATAAGCAGCTGCCCGTCAACCTCTACCACATCCAGGATAAGTTCCGCGACGAGTTCCGTCCCCGCTTTGGCCTGATGCGCGGTCGCGAGTTCATCATGAAGGACGCCTACAGCTTCTCCGCCACGCAGGAGAGCCTGCAGGAGGAGTATGACAAGATGAAGCAGGCCTACGCCAACATCTGCGAGCGCTGCTATATCAAGGCCCTGCCCGTTGTTGCCGACTCCGGTGAGATCGGTGGCGATACCTCCGTCGAGTACATGGCTTTGGCCGACGCCGGCGAGGCTTCGCTCGTCTACTGCGACGATTGCGACTTTGCTGCCGATGACGAGGCGGCAAGCACCAAGGTCGTCGTGACCGAGGGTCCTGGTGACGGTACGCTCACCAAGGTTGAGACTCCGGGCATGGGCACCATTGAGGCAGTTGCTAAGTTCTTTGGGTTCCCCGAGAACGGCACGCGCAAGTCGCTGGCACTCATCGACGCCGAGGGCAAGCCGGTCGTGGCCATTGTTCCGGGCGATCACGAGCTCAACGATTGCAAGGCCGAGCACGTCTTTGGCAAGGGCTATCGCATGATGACCGACGAGGAGCTGCAGACCTACGGTCTGCACAAGGGCTTTATCGGACCGGTTAACCTGCCCGAGGGCATCCGTCTAGTGTGCGACGAGAGTCTGCGCGAGTCCAAGCAATGGGCCTGCGGTGCCAACGAGGTCGATTATCACTTTACCGGCGCCTGCCCCGAGCGCGACTTTACCGTCGACGAGTGGGCCGACCTTGTCACCGTCGTCGCCGGCGACCCCTGCCCGCACTGCGGCAAGCCGCTCTCTGCTGCTCGCGGCATCGAGGTCTCCCAGGTGTTCCAGCTGGGCACCAAGTACTCCGAGGCCATGGGTGCCACCTTTATGGACGAGGATGGCAAGGAGAAGCCGCTCATCATGGGTTGCTACGGCGTGGGCGTGTCTCGCTCGCTCGCTGCCGTCGTGGAGCAGCATAACGACGAGCACGGTATCGTCTGGCCGGTCTCCGTTGCCCCGTACGAGGTCGCGGTGATTCCGCTCGATCCCAAGAAGGAGGAGTGCGCTACCGTCTGCGACCAAATCGTTGAGGGTCTGTGCGCCGAGGGTATCGAGGTTGTCGTGGATGACCGCGACGAGCGCCCCGGCTTTAAGTTTGCCGACAACGACCTTATGGGCTTCCCGTATCAGGTAGTGCTCGGCAAGCGTGGTCTTAAGAACGGCACCGTCGAGCTCAAGGACCGTGCCACGGGCGAGCGCGAGGATGTGGCGATTGATGAGGTCGTCGCCAAGGTCGCCGAGCTTGTGAAGGCAGCACGTCGTTAATCGACATTTCTGCTAGTAGATGTAATTGCAGGCCTGCTCCGCATCTCTCTTAGGATGAGATGCGGAGCAGTCTTTTTTGTTGCGTGAATAAGCTCGACGGGTAAAGGAAAACCCACAGCCCAAATGAGCTGCGGGTTTTCCTTTGTGCCTCCGATGCGAAATGAATCGCTCAGATATTACTGATAATCGACGACGTTGATCCAGTTCTTAAGGAACTCATCGTTCACGTTGCGCTTACGAGCGAGCTCGGAAGCAGCGACGATGCTCGTCCACTGACGCACGACCTGCATGGGCATGTCGGCGCGGTCGCAGTAGAGCTCCAGATAGGCCTCGGCCTGGTCCTTGCTGTTGAGGGCAAAGAGCAGGTAGGTGGTGGCAACGTCGGCAGCAGGGGAGCCCTGGGTGGCATGTGCCCAGTCGCAGACGTACAGCTGGCCGTCGTCGCCGACGATGACGTTGGAGGGGTTGAAGTCGCCGTGGCAGACCTTGAACTCCTTGGTCATGCCGTCCAGACGCTCCTGAAGGTTGTAGCGCGTGGTGGCATTGAGCTGATCGAGGCTGTCGATCATGCGGGCGAACTTATCGCGCTGACGGTTGAGCAGCGGGGAGGTGTAGCCGTGGATCTCGATCTGGAGGTCGACGAACATCTCGAGGTACTCACCAAAGCGCTGGGGCTCGGCAGTCATCTTCTCGGCAAGGGTGGTGCCCGGAACCTTCTCGGTCACGAGAGCCCAGCCGTTGGCGTTCTCGAGCTGAGAAACCTCGAGAGCCTTGGGGCTGCGGATGCCGCACTCATTGATGCGGGCAAGATTCAAAGCCTCGTTGAACACGTCGGAGACGGGCTTGGTCTCGTTAAAGACCTTGACGATCTTGTCGCCCAGGTCGTAAACGACCTTGTTGCCGCGACGGACGAGCTCGGTCTTGGAATCGGGGAGCAGCATGATTGCATCCTTTCAACGATGCGATAGAAGCAACGGCGGGGGCGTGCGTACACCCGTGCAC
>UQXT01000055.1 GCA_900545075.1 uncultured Collinsella sp.
CCTGCAGCGTCATATCGCGCAAAAGACCGCCGCCCAGACCGCAGACCACCGCGAGCGCGACCGCGCCCACCAGGTCGAGCTTGTGTTCGCGCGCAACCAGCACGCCCGAGATCGATGCGGCGACAACGGCGAACATCTCGAGCCAAAATGGGATAGCGACCATGGCATCCGAGGCATGTGAGGTAACGGTTACAGCGGCGACGACGGGCAAGATGGGGTCCTTTGGGTTACGGGTTTGGACAATGCCCGTACATAGTACATGTTCAGCGCCGATTGCGACCCTATTGCTCGGCAAACGGTCGGGACTGGGTTGATACTGAACGCGATGGGGGCGTGGCTGAATAGGAGGGATGTCCAAATTTTGAGCGAAGCTCAAAATTTATCCGGTCGGCTGGCGCCGACCGCGCTGCGCTAAAAACGCGCCGCTGGCGCATTTTCTTTACGCTTTGCGCCCTGGTAGGTTCGAATCCCTCCTCCTCCGCCGTATTTGCTTGTTAGGGACCCAAAACAAAAAAGCTCCCATTCCTGGGAGCTTTCTCAACCAAAATGGCGGAGGAGGAGGGATTCGAACCCTCGTGACCTTATACAGGCCAAACGGTTTTCGAGACCGCCGCATTCAACCACTCTGCCACCCCTCCGCGTGGGGTAAAAACAAAGCAGGCTCTAAGGCCTGCTTTGGAATTAACTGGCGGAGAGTCAGGGATTTGAACCCTGGAGACGCTTTTGACGCCTACACGATTTCCAATCGTGCTCCTTCGGCCACTCGGACAACTCTCCGTTAAATGCGAAAGTCAGTATACACGAGGAATCGAAAAGTGCAAACAGAAAAGTTGGCATTTTTTAAAACGCTTGGCCGCGCTTGGCGTTGCAGTGGGGTTTGAGGTGCCAAAAAACGGCTTCCGACCAGCGTGGTTGATCAGCTCAATTGTTCAAAAGGGGTATTCATAAGCGACTTGGCAATGAATTTAAAAATCTTTGGGTGGTGCTGTGGGCCACTGGTATGCATTTTGCGACCACAGCCTTGTGCCCGTTGACCTGCGGCTTGGCTCAGCTTGTCCCCACGGCACCGTATCTTGCCCACAGATCCGTCAAGCTTTTGGTCAGCATTTGGTTGGAATGCGCATGAAACGTGGTGCGAGCATGGGCATATGTGGAGGTCATGAGGTTGTAGCTGCATATTCTTGCGGCCTGAGAGGTTGAAAGATATTATTACCAAGTCTTTTCCTGCTTCAGGCGCACCTTCACGACCTGAAGCCACATTTGCCCAGAGGAGGTGACAATATGAAGGCTTATGAACTGCTGTTCTTTGTTGACCCGTCGCTCGACCCCGAGACTCGTCTCGCTGTTATGAAGCGTATCGATACCACGATCGCTGAGGGCGCTGGCAAGGTCGACTCCGTTGACGAGTGGGGCAAGCGCAAGCTCGCCTACGAGATCAACGACCTCACCGATGGTGACTACACCCTCATCAACTTCCACGCAGATCCTACCCAGATCGCCGAGCTTGATCGCGTCCTGCGCATCACCGACGCTGTGGTCCGCCACATGATCGTCCGTCGCGACGACCAGGAGTAAGACTGTCGTTTTGGACTGGGCTTGTGCCCCAAGAGGAAGTAGTGAGTTATGAGCATCAATCGAGTGAACATCACCGGTAACCTCACCCGCGATCCCGAGCTGCGCGCCACCGCCGGCGGAACCCAGGTTCTGTCCTTTGGCGTCGCCGTGAACGATCGTCGCCGCAACGCGCAGACTGGCGAGTGGGAGGACTATCCCAACTTTGTCGACTGCACCATGTTCGGCACCCGCGCCGAGGCCGTGAGCCGTTTCCTGGCAAAGGGAAACAAGGTCGCGATCGAGGGCAAGCTGCGCTACAGCTCTTGGGAGCGCGACGGTCAGCGCAGGAGCAAGCTTGAGGTCATCGTCGATGAGATCGAGTTTATGAGCTCCCGTGGTGGCCAGGGTGGCTACGATCAGGGCGGTTACGCCCCCGCAGCTCCCGCGCCCGCAGCACGTCCTGCCGCACCGGTGGCTACGCCGCCCGCGGTCGACGTCTACGATGAGGACATCCCGTTCTAAGGGTTGTTCACCTATTTTTGAGTGAGAGGCGGCTTCGGTTCGCCGAAGGTGCCAAATGAAAGGTATTTTGACATGGCTAATGATTTTTCTGCACGTCAGCCGCGTCGTAAGTACTGCCAGTTCTGCAAGGAGAACACTGAGTTCATCGACTATAAGGACACTCAGCTTCTCCGTAAGTATATGACCGATCGTGGCAAGATCAAGCCCCGTCGCGTCACTGGCGCTTGCACGCAGCATCAGCATGACATCGCCAACGCCATCAAGCGCGCCCGCGAGATGGCTCTCCTGCCGTACACCGTCCCCGTGGTTTCCTCTCGTGGCAACCGCGACCGCGGCTAAGAAGGGAGACGCATCATGAAGGTTATTCTTCTCGATGAGATCAAGGGCAAGGGCGGCGAGGGTGACGTCGTAGAGGTCGCTCAGGGTTACGCTGAGAACTTCCTGTTCCCCAAGAAGCTCGCTGTTGCCGCCACCAAGGGCAACCTCAAGCAGCTTGACGAGCGTCGCAACAACATCGCCAAGCGCGAGGCCGTCCGTCTGGCTACCGCCAACGAGACCAAGGCTGCCTTCGAGGGCAAGACGGTTACCGTTGACGTCAAGGTCGGCGACGAGGGCATCCTCTTTGGCTCCGTTACCGCCGCTATGATCGCTGACGCCATCAAGGCTCAGCTCGGTATGGACATCGACCGCAAGCGCGTCGAGCTCGGTAAGCCCATCAAGGTTGCCGGTGCCCACACCGTTGCTATCTCGCTGTACCGCGAGATCAAGGCCGAGGTTGTCGTTCTCGTCGGCGTTACCGCCGAGGAGCTCGCTGCCGAGGCTGAGGTCGAGGAGGCCGCTGAGGTCGCCGAGGCCGAGACCGCCGAGGTCGAGACTGAGGCTGCTGCCGAGTAGCATTTGCTGCAACGCAACAATCTTGTTCTAAGAAGGGCGCTCTGGGAAACCAGGGCGCCCTTTTGTTTTTTGCGCTGAGCGAGCGTCATGGTGAACGTTGCGTCGAAGTCCTATATACAGGACCGTTCATCCGTTTGGTTCGGTGATGATTGGCGGCGCGCGGCGCGTTTTGGGACCGTGGCTGATACTATGGATGCTCGCAAGCGATATGAATGAGGATGCTCATGGCATATGACGATAGGGAGACCGGGCTGACGGTTGAGGACCGCGGCTCAAAGTTGGGTCTTCCCCAAAACCAAGATGCAGAGGCCAATGTACTGGCCGCTATGCTGCTATCGCCCGAGGTGGTCGAAGAGGCCCAGGTCGAGCTGCAGCCCGATGACTTCTACCGGCCCATTCATAAGACCATCTATACCGCGATGGTCGATATGTACAACAGTCGCATTCCCATCGACTCCATTTCGCTGATCGATTACCTGCGAAGCATCAACAAACTCGATGCCGTGGGCGGCGAAGCGTACATTTTGGAGTTGATGGGTCAGACCCTGTCGCTCGTCAACTGGCAGCACCATGCCGCCATCGTTCGCCGTGATTCGATGCTGCGTGAGCTGATCGGCGCCACCAACGAGATCAACGCGCTGGCATATAACGCCCCCACCGACACCAAAGAGGTTGTCGAGCTGGCCGAGAGCAAGCTGCTCAAGGTTACAGCGCGCGAGGTCAAGTCGAGCTACAAGACGCTGACCGAGTTTATGGTCGAGGCCTATAACGAGGCCGAGGAAGTGTGCCAGGCCGGTGGCCAGGCTGCGGGCGTGCCCACGGGCTTCCCGTCGCTCGACCGCATGCTCATGGGTTTTCGCGAGGGCCAGCTCATCATCATCGGCGCCCGTCCTGCTGTAGGTAAGACGTCGTTCGCTCTGAACCTGGCACTTAACGCTGCCGCTGCCGGTTATACCGTCGGCTTTTTCTCGCTGGAGATGTCGGGCAAGGAAATTGCCCAGCGTCTGATTTGCGCCTACGCCATGATTTCGATCAGCGACTTCCGCATGGGCCGCATTAGCCCCGAGCAGTGGGCCAATATCAACGAGGCTACGCAGACCTTGTCCAAGCTCGATATTCTGATTGACGATACGCCCGGCACCACAGTGACCGAGATTCGCGCCAAGAGCCGCCGTATGCTCCATAACAAGGAGAAGGCAATCATCATCCTGGACTACCTGCAGCTGGTGAGTCCTCCGCCGGGACGCCGCTCCGAGAGCCGTACCGTCGAGGTTTCGGAGATGTCGCGTGGTCTGAAGATCATGGCCAAGGAGCTCAAGATCCCGCTCATCGCGCTGTCGCAGCTCTCGCGTCAGGTCGAATCCCGTACCGGCAAGCGCCCGCAGCTTTCCGACCTTCGTGAATCGGGCTCCATCGAGCAGGACGCCGATATCGTCATGTTCTTGGACCGCTCCGCCGACGAGGCCGAAGCCTCGCGCGACGATCGACCCGACGAGGGCGTTACGCGCATCGTCGTGGCCAAGAACCGTTCGGGCCCGATCGGCGACGTCGACCTGATGTTCCTGCCGGCATCCACCAAGTTCTATGAGCTTGATGGGGCACATGCCGAGGAGTAGGACAGGCGCCCGTTGCACGGGTATACTGGGAATGTTTTGTGCTTCTGCGTGCCGGCGTGGCGCGTAGACAGTCCATGAATGTAAGGAGTAAACATGCCGTCAACCGTTTTGGTCGGTGCCCAGTGGGGCGATGAGGGCAAGGGTAAGATTTGCGACCTGGTCGCCGGCGACTTCGATGCCGTCGTGCGCTACTCGGGCGGCAACAACGCCGGTCACACCATCGTCGTCAACGGCAAGAAGTACGGCCTGCACCAGGTGCCCTCCGGCATCATGTATTCCGACCATATGTCGGTGATCGGTAACGGCTGCGTCGTCAACCCCAAGGTTGTCCTTGAGGAGATCGATATGTTCGAGGCCGACGGCATCACCACCAAGAACCTCAAGATTAGCGGCAACGCGCATGTCATCATGCCGTACCACATCGATCTGGATGGTGCTTTTGAGCAGAAGCTCGGCAAGAAGAACATTGGTACCACCAAGCGCGGCATCGGTCCGTGCTACCAGGACAAGATGGCCCGCATCGGCCTGCGCATGCAGGACATGCTGGACGAGGCGCTGTTCCGCGACAAGCTGGAGACCGCTCTTGCCCGCGTGAATCCCGAGCTGGAGCTCATCTACCACCTGCCCACCTACACCGTGGACCAGATCTGCGACGAGTACCTGCCCATGGCCGAGCGCCTGCGCCCCTACATCACCGAGACGAGCCTGCTGCTCAACAACATGATCGACGAGGGCAAGGACCTGCTGTTTGAGGGCGCCCAGGCGACGCTGCTCGACATCGACCACGGTACCTATCCGTACGTGACGTCTTCCAACTGCACCGCCGGCGGCGCCATCACCGGCTCCGGCGTCGGTATGAAGAATGTCGACCGCGTGCTGGGCGTCATGAAGGCCTATATCACCCGCGTCGGTTCGGGCCCCATGCCCACCGAGCTTTCCTATGAGTCCGAGGCCGGCCACACGCTGACCGAGGAGGGCTATGAGTACGGCGTGACCACCGGTCGCCGTCGTCGTTGTGGCTGGTTTGACGGTCCTATCGCCAACTATGCCTCGCGCGTCAACGGCCTCACCGACATCGCCGTGACCAAGCTCGACGTGCTTTCGGCCTTCGACACCATCAAGGTGTGCGTGGCCTACGACGTCGATGGCGAGCGTTACACGAGCGTGCCCGAGCATCAGGTGCGCTTTGAGCATGCCAAGCCCATCTACGAGGAGCTCCCTGGCTGGAAGTGCGACATCACCGGTTGCCGCAGCTTTGACGAGCTGCCGCAGGAGGCTCAGGACTACGTGGCGTTTATCGAGGATCTGGCACACACCCGTGTGACGTTCATTGGCGTCGGCGCCGGTCGCGAGCAGATTATCAACCGATTCTGGAAGTAATCGGCACTATTTGGTTATTGCGATATACCCCTTTGCAGCCCAAGCGGGCGGCCGAGGGGTATATTTGCTTGCAAAGGGCTCGCGCGGAGCGAGCCGTTAATCCATAGAGGAGGCACCCTTGAAGGCGGACACTCAAACCATCGACATCCTGTTGTTGGGCAGCGGCGGCCGTGAGCATGCTTTGGCAGCTAAGCTCGCGGCATCACCGCGCGCCGGCAAGCTCTACATCGCGCCGGGCAACGGCGGCACCGCGAGCTGTGGCGAGAACGTTGTTCTCGACGACTGCGATCCTGCGGCCGTGGCGGCGTTTGCTCAGAGCCACGGATGCGGACTCGTGGTAATTGGCCCCGAGGCTCCGCTCGTGGCGGGCGTGGCCGACGCCGTGCGCGCGGCGGGTATTCCCTGCTTTGGCCCGGGTGCCGAGGGCGCCCAGATGGAGGGCTCTAAGCTGTTCTCCAAGCAGCTCATGGAGCGTGCGGGCATTCCGACGGCAGCCTACGGTTCGTTTACCGACGAGGCTTCGGCTCTCGCTTACGTGCGCGAGCAGGGCGCCCCACTGGTCGTGAAGGCAGACGGCCTGGCCGCAGGCAAGGGCGTTATCGTGGCGACTGAGCTCGAGCAGGCCGAAGAGGCCGTGCGCGAGTGTTTTGGCGGCACCTTTGGCGATGCCGGCAATACCGTGGTCATCGAGGAGATGCTGACCGGCCCCGAGTGCTCGCTGCTGGCCTTTACCGACGGCAAGACCGTGCGCCCCATGGCCACTTCGCAGGACCACAAGCGTGCGCTCGAGGGCGACCTTGGCCCCAACACCGGTGGCATGGGCGTCTACAGCCCGGTGCCCATCGTGACCGACGAGGAGCACGCCACGATGGTGAAGGTCATGGAGCAGACCGTGGCCGAGCTCGCTGCCGAGGGTATCGACTACCGCGGCTGCCTGTACGGCGGCTTTATGCTCACGCCTGCCGGCCCCAAGGTGCTGGAGTTCAATGCCCGCTTTGGCGACCCCGAGACGCAGGTCGTGCTGCCGCGCCTTAAGAACGACCTGGTCGAGGTCATGCTGGCTTGTGCCAACTGCGAGCTCGACCAGATTGAGCTCGACTGGCGTGACGAGTGGGCCGTGGCCGTTGTCCTGACGAGCGCGGGCTATCCCGGCAGCTACGAGAAGGGCAAGGTCATCACCGGTATCGCCGATGCCGAGGCCATGGAGAACGTGACCGTGTACCACGCGGGCACTGCCGTGGTGGACGGTCAGCTCGTGACCAATGGTGGTCGCGTGCTTGCCGTGACCGCTCTGGGCGACACGTTCGAGAACGCTCGCAACCTTGCTTACGAGGCCTGCGAGAAGATTGATTTTGAGGGCAAGACCCTGCGTCACGACATCGGCCTGCGCGCGCTGCGCGGCCGCGACGCTTGGGATGCCTAAAATCTGAGAGGAATGAGACGGATGGACGAGAAGAACGAAGAGCTCGTGGACGCGCAGATTGTCGAAGAGGACAGCCGCATGTATGGGCACGCCGATGGCGAGCCTGGTGGCGAGGTCGCTGACGAGCCGGCGCTGGTGCTGGGCGACGACGACCCGCACGATGCCGAGCTGCACGAGAAGATTCTTTCGGAGGAGTGCGCCTGGAAGGGCAAGATCCTCGACGTCCACCGTCTTGAGGTTGAACTGCCCAACGGTCACCGCAGCGCCCGCGATATCGTTCGCCATCCGGGTGCGGCGGCCGTTGTGGCACTGACCGAGAGCGGCAAGATCGTGCTGGTGCGTCAGTACCGCACCGCCATCGACCGCGTGACGGTCGAGATTCCTGCCGGCAAGCTCGATCCAGGCGAGGACCCGCTCGATTGCGCCAAGCGCGAGCTGCATGAGGAGACGGGCTTTAGGGCCGGTCGCATTCGCTTTTTGACGTCGATCGTCACGTCCTGCGGCTTCTGCGACGAGATCATTCACATCTACCTGGCCACCAAGCTCGAGTTCGATGCACCCAACCCCGATGATGACGAGTTCGTCAACGTGGATCTGGTGCCGCTGCACGAGCTGATCGACGCCGTGCTCGACGGCAAGATCGAAGATGCCAAGACCGTCGTGGGCGCCTTGGCCTGCGATAGCATCGCGCATAGGTTGGGCGGAGCCGAACTCTAGGTTACGCGGTTTTACCAAACCGCGTAACGAGTCGACGCTGCAAACGCCCCTAAGCGGCAATCTGCCTTTCAATCGTCGCTCGCGTACCGAAGTACGCGTCGCTCCTCTTTCAAGGCACCTTGCTCGCTTAGGGACGTTTTCGCTGACGTTGCCAGAACATCGGCGTTATGCTTGTTGGGCTGCTTTTCTTTCAACTCGAACGGTTCAACCAGATTTCTCACCCTATTTATTTCTCCTCGAGGACTGCATGTTTAAGCGTTTTCTTTCTTATTACAAGCCCCAGATGGGGCTTTTTGTTGCCGATACTGTTTGCGCCCTGGTGCTTGCCGCCATTGACCTGGCGTTTCCTATCATTCTGCGCAATCTGACCGGCGGGCTCTTTACCCAGGGTCAGGCTGCTATTATGCAGGCGCTCGGTATGATTGCGGTTGGCCTGGTACTGATGTACGCCGTCCGCTGCGCCTGCCGCTACTTTGTGAGCTATTGGGGCCACGTGATGGGCGCGCGCATGGAGTCCAAGATGCGCGAGGACCTGTTCGATCAGTACGAGCGCTTTAGCTTTGCGTACTTCGATCGCAACAGCTCGGGTGACATGATGAGCCGCGTGGTCAACGACCTGTTCGATATCTGCGAGGCGGCACACCACGTGCCCGAGTGGATCATCATCTGCGGCATCGAGATCATCGGCTCATTTGTGATCCTCTTTACCATTGCCCCGGTGCTGGCGCTCGCCATGGCCGTGGTGACGGCGGCGTTTGCGGTCATCATGTTTTGGCAGAACATGCGCATGCGCGAGGTCTTTAGCGACAACCGCAAAAAAATCAGCGGCATCAATGCGCAGCTGCAGGATTCGCTGGCGGGCATGCGTGTGGTCAAGAGCTTTGCCAATGAGGAGACCGAACGCTTCAAGTTCCGCGCCTCAAACAATCGCTATCTTTCGTCCAAGGAGAACATGTATCACGCCATGGGCGTCTATACCGCGACGTATGGCCTGCTCTCGGGTGTGCTCTATGTGATCGTGGTGCTGCTGGGCGGCTGGCTGGTCGCCCAGGGACAGCTGCAGGCGGTCGATATGGCGACCTTTGCACTCTATATTTCGCTGTTCTGCACGCCGCTTGAGACGCTCGTCAATTCGGCCGAAACGTATCAGAAGGCTATCGCCGGCTTTAAGCGTATGGACGAGGTGCTCTCGACCGCGCCGGATATCCAGGACAAGCCGGGCGCCACGGATCTGCAGGTGACTGCCGGCGCCGTGGAGTATCACGACGTGTGCTTTAACTACGAGGACGTTGAGCTGGGCGAGGGCGATGCCGACGAGCGTCCCGTTATCGACCATATGGATCTGTCCATCAAGCCCGGGCAGACCATCGCTTTGGTTGGCCCTTCGGGCGGTGGCAAGTCCACGACCTGTTCGCTGTTGCCGCGCTTTTATGACGTGGCTGCCGGATCCATTAGCATCGACGGCCAGGACGTGCGTGATGTGACGCAGCAGAGCCTGCGTCGCGCCATCGGCCTGGTGCAGCAGGATGTCTATCTGTTTGACGGTACGATTGGCGAGAACATCGCCTACGGCAAGCCGGGCGCCACGGCAGAAGAGGTCGCCGAGGCCGCCCACCGCGCCAATATCGATGCCTTCATTGAGTCGCTGCCGCAAGGCTATGACACGATTGTGGGCGAGCGCGGCAGCCGTCTTTCGGGTGGCCAGAAGCAGCGCGTCGCCATTGCGCGCGTGTTTCTCAAGAACCCCAAGATTCTGATCCTGGACGAGGCGACGAGCGCCTTGGATAACGAGAGCGAGGAGGCGGTGCAGGAGTCGCTCGAGCGCCTGGCGCGCGGCCGCACCACGATCATCATCGCCCACCGTCTCTCGACCATTAAGCATGCCGACGAGATTGCGACCGTCGAGCATGGTCGCGTTGTGGAACGTGGTACGCACGAGCAGCTTCTCGCCCGTGGCGGCACCTATGCCCGTTACTATCGAATGCAGTTCGAAGGTGCGAGTGCGCACGAGCTCGACTGATTGATATGACAGGAAGTATATGGCTGAGAAGAACCCTTTGACTCCGGAAGAAGTGACGGAGTTATTCTCCGAGATCGACGCATCCGGCGTTTTGGATCCGACGCTTGCCAAAAAGCGCACCGAGCGCATGCGCGAAAAAGAGGCCGCGGCCAAGCGCGGCGACAAGGCGGCGCTGGCGCAGCTTCGCAGCGAAGATCGCGCGAGCCAGACAAAGCAGATCGACCCGCTGTCCGAGGACGACCCTTCGGGCTCGCAGGTGAGCCATACCATTACGAAGACCGCTATGGCCGTAGTTATCGGCATTCTGGTGTTGATCGTGGGCATGCAGATTGGCTACGGCGTGATGCGCCGTCTGAATACCGCCAATCTGTCCGAGAGCGTTTCGGTCGATACCGTTTCTACAGCACTCAAGGGCGGCCTTGAGTGGGGCAACGGCTTTACGCAGTTCCCACTCGACTTTAGCGTCGACGAGGCAGACGAGCGCACGGGTACGGTAGAGGTGACGGTGTTGGACACGTCGTCTGCCAACGAGCTCGAGCTGCTGTCCAACGGGCAGATTCAGGCTGCGGCGCTTGCGACCAACGCGCTGCTCAACGATAAGATTGACCGCGTGGTGTACAACGTGCACGCCTATATCGATGAGGACAGCAAGATCCAGCACGACTCTTTCTTTGGCATGTTTCCCGCACGGGGCCATCAGAGCGCCATTTTGACGTTTGTGTGGACCAAGAGCTCATCCAACGCCACGAGTATCGACTGGAAGATGCGCATCGTGAGTATGGATGACACCATCGCCGAGCGCATTCAGAAGCAGGTGAACTCGGTGTCGTCGTTGATTGAGGACCCGGTGGTGAGCCAGACCAAGATTGACGAGGAAAAAGCCGAGCGCGATCTGGAGCATCGTCTGCATGGCCGCGAGATTTTCCGTGGCGGCAAGCCCGATCGCACACCGTCCGAACTGCTGGAGCAGGACAAGAAAAAATAAGACGCCATCATCCCGCGTGAGCCACAAGCCCCGCGGGATGATTTTTCTGGGACGGGGATTAAAAAACATTATGCATAGAAAGTCATAATTATCATTTCGTAAACATTTCGATGAAATTAACGCCATGGCGCATACTTGCGGTTAAAATACCGCAAGGCCTAACTACCAACCTTTAAGCCGGTCCGGAGAGACCGGGAAGGAGAACTATGGCGAACAACCATACCGCGGGCGCTGCCGCCCGCACCATCGCGCCCAGCGAGCTTTGCCAGCGTATGCTGGCCAAAACCAGCAAGGGCACCTGCGGTCCCTGCATCCTGTACCTTGAGGATGGGACCATTTTTTATGGACGCGCATGCGGCGCCGAGGGTACTGCGACCGGCGAGGTCTGCTTCAACACCTCGCTTGAGGGCTACTTTGAGGTCATGACCGACCCGAGCTATGCCGGCCAAATCGTAACCATGACCTATCCGCAGATCGGCAACTACGGTATCGACGAGACCGACGTCCAGTCGGCCTTCCCCGGCGACGCCGCACGCCCCGCGAGTGCTCCCGCCATGCGCGGCATGATCGTCCGCGACATGTGCGCTACGCCTTCCAACTGGCGCTCGGCCGTCAGCGTGCCGGAATACCTGCGTGCCCACGGCATCGTCGCTATCGAGGGCGTCGACACCCGCGCTCTTGTGCGCCACCTGCGCGACAACGGCTCCAAGATGGGTATTATCTCGACCGAGGTCTTTGACGCCGACGAGCTTGCCGAGCGTCTGGCCGCAGCGCCGACGCTGGTGGGTGAGAACCTGGTCAAGACCGTGAGCTGCCCCGCACCTCACGAGTTTGCAGCTGCCGACCTGCCCGCTACGCATGACTTTGCGCTCGCTGCCGCCGCTCCTGCCTGTCACAAGGTGGTCGCTTACGACTGCGGCGTGAAGCGCGGCATTCTGGAGGGCTTGGTCCGCGCCGGCTGCGATCTCACCGTCGTGCCGTGGGATACGCCCGCGAGTCAGGTCCTCGATATGAATCCCGACGGCGTCTTTTTGTCCAACGGCCCCGGCGACCCCGACGCCGTGGTGGAGACCTACGAGCAGGTGCAGCGGCTGATTGGTAAGGTGCCGGTCTTTGGCATTTGCCTGGGTCATCAGATGATCAGCCTGGCCTGCGGCGCCCAGATGGAAAAGCTTAAGTTCGGTCACCGCGGCGGTAACCAGCCGGTTATGAACCTGGTGAGCCGTCGCGTGGAGATTACCGCGCAAAACCATGGCTTTGGCCTGCTGTTCCCCAGCTTGGGCAAGCTAATCCCCGAACTCTCCGGCGGCGAGACCGAGCATGTGGCCGATGGCGATCTGCGCGCCTGGGTGCGTCGCGGCATCGCGCCGGTCGTGATGAACGAGCGCTTCGGCCGCATTCGCCTGACGCACGTGAACCTCAATGACGGTACCGCCGAGGGCATCCAGCTGCTCGACGCCCCGTGCTTCTCGGTTCAGTATCATCCCGAGGCCTCGCCCGGCCCCACCGATGCCCACTATCTCTTTACCGCCTTTACGCGACTCATGGACGGCGAGGAGAACTACCTGGACATCGATACCGCGAAGGACCGCCTTGCCGGTTGGAACTTTGCTGAGACCGCCGCGACCGAGACCGAGGAGAACTAACATGCCTAAACGTACTGACATCAAGCGCATCCTCGTCATTGGTTCGGGCCCCATCGTTATTGGCCAGGCCTGCGAGTTCGACTACTCCGGCGCCCAGGCCTGCAAAGTGCTCAAGGAGGATGGCTTTGAGGTCATCCTGGTCAACTCCAACCCGGCGACCATCATGACCGACCCGGGTTTGGCCGACCGCACCTACGTCGAGCCCATCACCGCCGAATTTATCGAGCGCGTAATCAAGAAAGAGCACCCGGACGCGCTGCTGCCCACGCTGGGCGGCCAGACCGGTCTGAACGCCGCCGTTGAGCTGGCGAAAGACGGCACGCTGGACAAGTACGGCGTCGAGATGATCGGCTGCGACCTGGCCGCTATCGAGCGCGGCGAGGACCGCAAACTCTTTAACGAGGCCATGGCCGAGATCGGCCTGGAGGTCGCGCGCTCGGGCTATGCCTACAGCGTGGCCGATGCCGAGGCCATCGCCGAGCGCGTGGGCTATCCCTGCGTGCTGCGTCCGAGCTTTACCCTCGGCGGCGCCGGCGGCGGCATCGCTCACACCCACGAGGAGCTCGTCTCTATCGTGAGCCAGGGCCTGGAGCTCTCTCCCGCCCACGAGGTACTGGTCGAGGAGTCCATCGAGGGCTGGAAAGAGTACGAGATGGAGGTCATGCGTGACCACGCCGGCAACGGCATCATCGTGTGCTCCATCGAGAATCTCGACCCCATGGGCGTGCACACCGGCGACTCCATCACCGTGGCGCCGGCGCAGACGCTTTCCGACCTTGAGTATCAGCGCATGCGCGTGGCCTCGCTCGCCATTCTGGAGAAGATCGGCGTCGAAACCGGCGGCTCCAACGTGCAGTTTGCCGTGAACCCCAACACCGGTCGCCTGATCGTCATCGAGATGAACCCGCGCGTGAGCCGTTCGTCCGCGCTTGCCTCCAAGGCCACGGGCTTCCCCATCGCCAAGGCCGCCGCGCGCCTTGCCGTTGGCTACACGCTCGACGAGATCGTCAACGACATCACCAAGGCCACGCCTGCCTGCTTTGAGCCCACGATTGACTACTGCGTGGTCAAGGTGCCGCGCTTTGCCTTTGAGAAGTTCAAGGGCACCGACCCCACGCTCACCACGCGCATGAAGGCCGTGGGCGAGATCATGGCGATTGGCCGCACCTTTGAGGAGGCCTTCGGCAAGGCCATGCGTTCGCTGGAGGACGGTCACCAAGGTATCTGCGCCGGTGGCAAGGAGGGTGCCGACAAGCTGAGCGACGACGAACTCGCTCAGGCCGTGGTCACCCCGACCGAGCATCGCATCTTCTTTGTGGTCGAGGCCCTGCGCCGCGGCTGGGATATCGCGCGTATCCACGCTATCTGCGGCATCGACCCGTGGTATCTCAACCGCATCAACGACATGGTGCAGATCCAGGAGAGCATCCGCGGCCTGCGCGTGGAGGATATCGATGCCGACGCGATGCGCCTGCTCAAGCAGTACGGCACGAGCGACGCCGAGATCGCTGCACTGACCGGCTCGGACGAGCGCTTTGTGCGCGCCTACCGCAAGGGTCTGGGCGTGGTTCCCAGCATGAAGACGGTCGATACCTGCGCTGCGGAGTTCTCGA
>UQXT01000056.1 GCA_900545075.1 uncultured Collinsella sp.
TGAACGTCCGTTCTTCGGCTTTGGGGTCTGCTGTCCAATTGCCTGCGGAGTCAACGGTTCCCTTCTTGTAGGTCACCTTACAGTTGATCTCTCCTTTTTCGGTGTCATACGTTGGCTCAACCGTGAACTTATAGACCGAGTGGTCGTACGTGTAGTGCGAGAACTGCGAACCGTCGGTTTTCTCGCGCACATAGTACGTAAAGGTCTTGAAAGAGCCACCCGTGGAGCCACCCAGGTCGTCGGGATTATTCCTGATATCAGAAAGCGAGTACTTGAGCTCAACCGTCTCATTGTTTTCGTCCATGAACGGAAGCGTCTGCGTTTTCTCAGAACCAGAGGTCACGGCAGTACCGATCATGTTGTTAAATTTGCTGTCTTCCGCAAGCTGAAGTGTAAACTCCTTCATCTCGCCACCCTCAACGACCTTAGTCGCCTCAGGAGTCCAAGAAACCTCAGGGTCGTACTTGTTGGTGAAGGTTGCCTTGTTGGTGGAGGTTGCGCTGCTGGAGTCGACGATCGAATAATACCCATTAGCATCTACTGACGCAGTCCTCGACGAGCCAGCTGAATCCCCAGATATCTTAGTCACGTACACACCATCAATCGTGTAGTTATGGACATTAAGATTTCTAGTCGCACTCGAATTTCCCTGTATCGGAACAGACATAAGTACAGTCTTGTTGTATTTGACTGTCACCTTAATCTCATATACAGCACGATCGTATATGACACCAGGAAGATTGCCCGCATTTTCGACCAAGTAGTATGTAATTTCGCCAGTACCATTCTTTAAGAGCTGCTCGCTAAGCTGTTTACCGTCATGAAGCTGCTCGCTAAGCTTCTCGCTAAGGTCAAAGGCGATGTTGCCAGCGATATTCTTGGCATATTTGACAAACCCGCAGCCACCATGGCTGAAATTACCATTATTGTCCCAAGAAGGCGCCTTCGCAGTATCCGAGTCCTTGCGATAAACCGTAAAGGTGAACTCCCCATCTTTGAGGTCGCGGCCGGCCAACTCCTTGGTCGCCTTCAGCTTAAGGCTCGGGTAGACGTACGCATCCGCAGGCTCGCCTAGGTACAAGTCGCCATTCGACATGATGCCGCCACCATGGTCCCAGGAATAGTTGCCCGTGATGAAAGTTGTCGCTTCATTCTGCGCATCATTCCGCGCTTGAATCGCCGCCTCATCCTTGGCCATAACACCCGACATAACACCCGAGGTCAGGCCGATGCTATTTTTTACCCCAACAGCACCGTTGGCGGGGATGTTGATAGCTTTTTCAAGTTCGATGCTTCCCGAGTACCGGGCGTCTCCACCACCAAGCATCTTACCGGTTACCACTGCGATCGGCGCATTGTGACCCCGCGCTGCGAGGAAGAAATCGGCATGACCGTTCTCGCGGAACTTGTCCGAGTTGTATGCATCTTGATCTTCAGTCTTATTAGTATCATCAGCACCACCAGCTGAAAGATGGGGCGTACCATCATTACCCGTGTTTTCTGCCGATTTGAACCCGTTGGCTTTTTGCTCACTGTTAGCAGACGAATTGCCAAAGATTGCCGTGCCCTTAGTGTTCGTTACCAACGTCTTGCCCGTCGGGCAGACTGCAACGCCGCCACCATAGCCGCCAGCGGTATTGCTGCTTATATACGAGTTGTATACAAACAGCCTGCCTGCGTTCTCCGCGATTTTCGAATCACCCTGAACAAAGATGCCGCCGCCGCCCCAGTCAAAGCGAGACAGGCAAGTGTTGTTGGTAATGTAGACTTTACTTTTAGTGCCGTTACTTTTTTTAGGTCCGTTAATAAACGCGTCAACCTTCTGGCCCACTCGGATGCCGGCACCTTCAGATCGGTAGCTCACGTTAGAGGCAATAATTCCTCCCGTAATGTTGAGCCATGCCATAGAACCGTTTCCCCACTGATCGGAAACGTAAACGCCGCCACCGGCTTCCTTGGAGTAGTTGCCGGTAATCTGGCCATCGGAAATGGTGACATGGGCGCCGTTTATGGCAGCAAGCCCAGCGCCACCATGGCAACCATAGCCATCATTACCGCAGAAATTGGCATAGCGATTGTTCGTAATGTAACCGCCGGAAACAGTAACGCTGCCGCCTTCGGCCATGATGCCGCCACCAAATCCGTTAATGCCATCAAGCGTGCTATTACCGGAGATTACGCCACCGGCCACTGTGACTGCAGACCCATTGGCATATACACCGCCGCCACTAGGAGCGCAGTTGCCAGCAATTACGCCGTTAGAAATGCTAAGAGTCGAATTATTATTGACAGATATTCCTGCGCCGGCACCATTGTACCGACAATAACCTCCACAAACGTAACCACCGTTCATATTGACGGTCGACTCATTCTCCGCGTACACCAGGTTTCGGACATAGAAGTCTTTCTCTTGTGTGAGCACGCCGTTCTCAAGACTGAAATGACCGCCATTGATGTAGATGAGCTTCAGGTTTTCATTGCCACCGCATGCCACGATGGCGCCTTTAATATCGACGCTATGTTCGTAAAGCGTCTCAGTTGTCTTGGTTGTGTCTGTTGCACTCGGGGACGATTGGGTCACATAGTAGGTAAGGTTAGACGGAATGCCATTGTCGTAAGACAACACTGCTTTTTTTACCATAATTGTTGGGATTTAAATCCTGACCCTGATCATTTAGCTGCTTGCCGCTGTCGACACTTTCACTCGGTTTATTAGGATCAGTATCCTTAATTGTAAGTGTCGCGCCACCGGTGATATTGAACAAAGACTGACCTTGACTCGTATGCTTAATCTTATGGCCGTTTAGATCCAGCGTGATATTGCTGCCGTCCTTGTTGAGCGTGATCGTCTCGCTGGTCTCAATATCATTCATAAGCTTGAAACTAGCCGCACCACTTGCATTCTCCAGGCTTTTCAACCCGTCAGCTGTTCGTATTTCAGTGGATGCCGTTTTAGTCTGCCCACCTTCCGCAGCCAGCATTACGGCGTTGCCATCCGACAACTCGCCATCTTCGGCCTGCAGCTTACCTTCAGGCTGACCCTGCTCAACACCATTTGAAGGGTCGGCTTCGTCGCCCTCGGTCTCGTCACTATTCTGGTTTTCGGTATCCCCGTTGTTGGTGTTGCCTACATCAGTAGACTCACTTGAGGAACCCTCCCCCATCACAGTTTCCTCGGCAGAAACCGTCTGGGCATCGTTGGCAATGGCCTGCGAGATCGGAGGCATGACGAGCGACAGTACCAGGCTCA
The DNA here is from genome assembly GCA_900545075.1 of uncultured Collinsella sp. Taxonomy (GTDB): domain Bacteria; phylum Actinomycetota; class Coriobacteriia; order Coriobacteriales; family Coriobacteriaceae; genus Collinsella. Next base: position 3,251 of record UQXT01000056.1, read on the forward strand.
ACACGGAGGCTCCGCACAAAACGCCTGCCAGTACACGGCGCGTCGCTTTTTTACTCTGCTTAGTTTTTTCTGAATTCGCTTTCATCGATGTCTCCTCCCCAAGAGACTGCGATCTTGCTCTTTCACTATCAAACGTATCTGCGCAACCTGTAATTGTGCACGCTTAGACTGCATATTGTAACGATTGTTTAGACATTCAAGCAACAAAAACCGAAAGTTTTGTAGCAAGTTCTCAATTCTCTTGACATTTACTCAGATTTGCCTTCGTTTATTCGCTATCTATTCTTTGTTTCTACTGGTAATTAAGTTAGTTATCAGTTTTTTAATAGCATTTTATTTATTTGCACAACATTTTGCTCAAGAGCAAACCTACCGCTCACGGTCGAAAATCGACCGTGAGCGGCAGCTCATTAATCGGGAGGAATATCCTACCAAACTGATGAGAATATCTTTAACCCATCGGTGGTTAGAAGCATGATGTTCAGACAACTAAATTTGAATTTTCGCGCAGATTTTAGGCATCAATTCGCCCAAATCGCCTGAGGCCACCGCAAAAGGAGCCTGTCCCCTTTTGCGGTCTCTCTCCACCGGCGCTACAGCAGATGTTCCTCGATAAAGATCGCGATGCCGTCTTTGTCGTTGCTGGCGGTTACAAAGTCGGCTGCGGCACGGGTGGCGTCGCTGCCGTTTGCCATGGCCACACCCACGCCGGCGTCGGCCACCATGCAGGTGTCGTTATCGGCATCGCCAAACACGCAGATGTTCTGAAGCTCCATGCCGTTGAGCTCCGCCACGCACACAAGGCCGCGCGTCTTGGACACGCGCGGATCCATGAATTCGTAGAGTCGCTGCGTGGTTTGCAGAGCCGCCGCTTTAACGGTGTCATCGGCAAATGTCGACGCCCGCTCAATCACCCGCGGCATTACCTCGGGCGCCATGGTAAACATCACCTTGGTCTGCGGCTCGCGCAAAAACTCGGCAAAGTCGACCACCTTGTAGGGCACGCCGTCGACACGCGACAGGTGCTCGACGCATGCATTGCTCTCGGGCACATAGAGCACGCCGTCCCGAGGGCAAACAGGCGTTGCCGGCAGGTCCGCCATGTGCTTGCAGATGCGCGCGATGGTCTCGCCCGGCAGCGGATAGCTCAGCTCGTTGATGTCGTGCGCGCGGTCGATGACCTCGGCACCACCGCAGCCCACGAGCACGTCCACCAGGCCTTCGATACCCCAGAGCTCGTACATGGCCTCGGTCGCGTGGGCGTCGCGCCCGGTGCACAGACCAAACAGCACGCCGCGCCCGCGCAGGGCACGGATCGCCGCCACGGTGCGCGGGGACACCGTGTGCTGGCTCGTGAGCAGCGTGCCGTCGATATCGCAGAACACGGCTTTGATGTGGCTGAAGGTGGTGTCCATGGGGGCCTTTCTGGGTTGCGCGGCGGTACCGAATGTGGTCGGAAATGGTGTACATGGTATACCAAGGCGCAGGCCGTTGGGACCCGATCGCCACAAAGGTGCCTGCCCCCCTTTGTGGTGGCCGAACCCGAAGGGTGGCCTGGCCGGAGCGCAAACCATCACAACATTCGACGTTTTTCGGCAAAATCGCGATTTTCGCTGAATGTTGTGATGGTTTTTACCGCCTCGCGGCACGATCAAAATGCCGGCGGCCAAACAGCAGCAACGCCGCGGGAACCGCTGTCACGACCATGCCCGCCCCTATGAGCGTCTGCTGCACGCCAAACGTCACCGCCAGCCACGGGGCAATCGCCAACGGGGCCACGCCAGCGAACATATTGCCAAAGCCCATGACCGAGTTCACGCGACCGAGTTGCTCGAGCGGTGCCGTCGTTTGCACGATGGTGTTGTGGAGCGGGTTGACGACGCCCCAAGCCACGCCCAGGGCAATCTGGCCGACAAGGGCCACGCCCACGTACGGCGTTCCCACATAGAGCAAACTTCCCAGGCCCACGGACATAAGCGCCACGAGCAGCGTTTTAAGGTTGACCAGGTGCGGTGGCAAGCGGAGCGCGAGGACGGCGCCCAGCACCGCGCCTACACCGCTGGCCGACGAGAGCCAGCCCATCCACTCAACACCGACGCGCAGGACATCGCGGTAGAAGAACGACTCCAGCGGATCGAAGGCACCGTAGCCAAAGTTCGAGAGGAAGATGATGCAGAACAGCAAGGCGAGGATACTGTTGGTGAAGACTGTCTTGATGCTTGTCGCGAAGGTGACGCGGGCGAACGTGCTGGGGTTGGAGCTATGGCTGGCAGTGATTGCCGTTGTACTGCTGTCCGCGGGAGTACTTTCACGCGCGGCGACGCGAACTGCTTGCGGTCTAAAGCCCCAGCCGGCAATGAACGCCAGTACGGTAAAAATCATCATGAGCACGAACACCGCGCGTGACGATGTAGCCGCCGCGACAAAGCCGCCCATCATGGGGCCGACGATGATACTCACGTTAGAGAACATGGCGATGGCAGAGTTGATGTCTTTGAGCTCGACAGGATCGTCGGTGAGGTAGGCTGGATAGGATGTGGTGATTGGCTGGGCAAACCCCATCACAAAGCCCAGGAGCACCGCGCCGAGCAGGACGATGCCGGTCGCGCTGCCAAAGGCGATGATTGCCGCACCCGTCGCCAGCGTGCCGACGATACTCAGCAAGAAATGAAGGCGCGGGCCCCAGGCGTCGAGCGCCGCGCCACCCGCAAAGGATCCCAAGATCACGAATACGTTCATAAACAGAACGGCCAGCGATGTCGCCACGACCGAGGCATCGTCTGCATAGGTGAGCGTTCCGATGACGCCGATAAAGTAGCTGGTCTGAAAACCGGTGTAGATGAGAAAGCGCATCGCCACCAGGCGCTTGGCCTGCACGGACAGCGATGACTGAGACTTTGAGAAAAGAGAGACGAGCATGGAGACTCCTTGTTTCATACGAATGCGGACGGCGGGCATTCGCCACCGTCTGTCGAATCAATCTATCCGCATGAAACATTAAGGACGCATCAAGCCCCTTCTCTCCGTTTCTCGCCCGTCATGAACTACTTGGTAGATTGTAAGGCATGTCCCACACATCTACTTAAACAAAAACCACCACAAAGGTGCCTGGCCCCTTTGTGGTGGAAGTGACGTTTGCCCAGATAAAACCTGCCAAAACAAACCTGTCCCTATTTGGCAGGTTATGGCAGCGCAGCGAGCCAGCCCTTAAAGGTGATCTTGGATAAGATCGCAGATGGCTCGGGCGTCGTTGATGTTGATGGCTCGGGTCGCAAAGCCGGCGTCGAAGGCCTGACGCGCCAAGGCCTCATTGCAGGCAAGGGCCAGCGTGTGGCCATCGACCAGGTCGAGCGAGCTCTTGCCGCGCAGACGGTCGACACCAGAGCGCGCGACCACGATATTGTCGAAGCCCTCGGTCTTGTAGCCCTCGATGATCACCACGTCGACATCGTTGTAGCGCGACAGCAGCTCGCGCGCGGGCATCTCGTCCTCCTCGCGCGTGTCGGCGTACTCCGCCCAGCGCGTGGCGCAGATGAGGCCCACGTGTTTGGATCCGGCCTGATGATGGCGCCACGTATCCTTAGCGGGCACATCGATATCAAAGCCGTGGTGCCCATGATGCTTGAGCGAGCCCACGTGCAGGCCGCGGCGGGTGAGCTCGGCGATAACCTTCTCGACGAGCGTGGTCTTGCCCGAGTTTTGGTAGCCGATAAACGCGATCGCGGGGACGGCCGGTGCCGCAGGCGCGGCGGCGATGGGTGCGCTCGCGGGTGCGTCGCCCGCGGCTCCCACGGCCTCAACAGCAGCGGCCTGACGCTCTGCGCGGTCCCATATGCCCGAGCGGCCGCCTTCCTTGTGCAGCAGACGCACGTCGACGATCTCCATGCCGCGGTCAACTGCCTTGCACATGTCATAAATCGTTAGGCACGCGGCACTCGCGCCGGTCAGAGCCTCCATCTCGATACCCGTCTTGCCCGTCACGCCAGCCGTAACCAGCACGTGAAAGCCAACCTGCCCGTCCGCGCGCGCCGGCGCCCAGCCCTCGGGCACGTCCTCGGTCGGCGTCCCCGCCGGAGCGATGGGCGCAATATCGCACTTGCTCTTGGTAATGAGCAGCGGATGGCACATGGGAATGATGTCGCTCGTGCGCTTGATGGCCATGATGCCCGCCACGCGTGCGCAGGCAAGCACGTCGCCCTTTTTTGCGCGGTCCTGCAGCACCATGGCCTGCGTCTCGGGATGCATGAGGATGGTGCCCTCGGCGATGGCAATGCGATGGGTCTCGGCCTTGTCGGACACGTCGACCATGCGTACCTCGCCCTTGGCGTCCACGTGCGTCAGCTCGTCGCGACGGGCGTCACGGGCGGGCTCGGTGGCAGCGCTGACAGTCGGCCGCGCAGACCCGTCGGCGTTGCCAGCATTCGCCGCAGCCGTGACTTTGTGGGCAGACATCGCGGCCCTGCGAGCGGCCTTGGTGGCATCGGCGTACCTGCTCTTGGCCATATGATCATCCTCCGATTTGGGACATAAATCGTTGCGTGCCCTCAATTATCGCGTGTTCCTGCGGTTTGTGGGCCACGGCATCGCGCCAAATCGAAAGTACCTGCATATCATCACCACGGCGCAGGGCGTCGCGCACCGAATACTCGGCATCGCTGAACAGGCACGGACGCACGTTGCCATCGGCCGTCAGGCGCAGACGGTTGCAATTCGCACAAAAATGATTGGACATGGCGCTAATAAAGCCAACCGTTCCCGCCGCGCCCGGAAAGTGCCAATAGCGCGCAGGGCCCGCGCCGGCAGGAGCGTCGTTGATGTCGAGCGGCTCGAGCTCGCCCAGTCCCGTCGCGGCGGCCCCGGCATTGATGCGCGCCCGCAGCTCGTCGCTCGGCACGGTATCGCTCGCGTCCCACAGCTCGGGATTGAGCGCGGGCGCATGCGGGTCCACAGCGCAATGCGAGCTCGTGTGTTCGTCGCCGATGGGCATGTATTCGATAAAGCGCAGGTGGATGGGGCGGTCGAGTGTGTCGAGCGAAATGTTGACGCGGTTAAGTCCTGCGTCTTTGAGCTGCGGCGCCAGCTTGGGCAGCAGGGCGCCGTTGGTGGTAAGTGAGATGTCTTCGATCTGCGGAATCGCGCGGATGTCACGAATGAGCGGGATGATACGGCGGCTGACCAGCGGCTCGCCACCCGTCAGACGCACGCGGCGAATGCCCTCTCCCGCCACCAAGCGCACAAAGCGGGCGATTTCCTCGGCGCTGAGCAGCTCGTCGTGTGCGCGGGGCGCCACGCCATCGGCCGGCATGCAGTAAATGCAGCGGAAATTGCACTTGTCGGTAACGGCAATGCGCAGGTAGTTGATGTCGCGGCCAAAGCCGTCATGTTGCACGTGCCCGTCCACGCAGCCCTCCCCTCACGCGGCGTTTTATTCTTCGGAAAACATAATACCCCACGAGAGAATCATGCCGACACCCGTACGACAGGACAGGTCGCTTCGATCAAAACGGACTTTCCAAGCCCATCCTCAGCATACAAACCATCACAACATTCGTCGCTTTTCCCGTTTTTGGCAAAAAACGTCGAATGTTGTGATGGTTTGCCTGCCCACGGCACCCCGCAGAAGAACCAAAGCGTCCCTAAAGGCCGCCGTCCCAGTGCCGGATCACGAACTCTCGCAGGTCGTTCTGACGTTTTTGAAACACCTCGCTTCGGTCGCACTTAAGGCCCATAGCGAGCGCGATAGCGTTCATCGCCCGATGCAATTGCAGCTGATGGGCAAACTGAGTCCCGGTGAGGACGATCATCCTAAAGCCCAGCGCGCTCAGCACGGTCATACGCTCCGCATCCGACGCGCTGCGCTGTTTATCAAGATGGTCCGAGCCGTTGTATTCAATCCCCGCATTGCTCGCAGGCGCATATACGTCGATCTCGAAATACCCGGCCTTTGCGAGATACTTGAACTCGTTGGGAACATCAACCCGATGGTTGAGCTCGATCTTGGCGTATCCCAGCCCTCCCTGGGAACGTTTTGCTACGACCATGATTGCGGTGGCCGTCTCCATGGGCGACCGCGCGCCATCGTGCACGCGCTTGAGCGCGGCGGCCGCGCGCATAGCCCCCTGACGAGATCGGTTCTCATTGCAATAAGCGATCAAGTCGGCAACGGTATACCTCTGCCCCATCTCGATATAATCGCCTGTCGACAGATGATTCAAATGGTATCGGGCGCAGATTTCGTAGCCATATTCCAGCTGCTCGGGCTCACTCATCCACGAACCCGCTTGGACAAAGCACATGGCCTCATCAACCACCAGAAGGCCCTCTGCCACCTCGATAAGATGGTCTGAAGGTACCGGCGCCCCAAACACGTGGCACCTAAATCCAGCCGGCGTCGAGCGCTCAAAATTGAAGTTGACGAGCGTGTCGATATGATCGAGCTCTTCTCGTGGAATACCGAGCGAAACCAGATAGTCGGTAACAATCCCGACGGCCGTTGAAGCCCTCAGTCCCTTGGCATCGAGTCCCAACTTGGGCAGGCTCGCGGTCGGCTCTGCCTCGTTAGCAAGCGAGTCCTCATCGTATAGGCTGCTTGCTCGCGAGAGCGGCTCGGACGGGCGCGCCACGTTGTGGTACAGCCAGGCAGTCTTATGGGACAGGACGATCGGCAGGTCCATGAGCCCTCCAATGGAGTCGGATAACCAACCTTATTCCCCCGCCCGCGGGTCCGCACACCTTCGCGCGCAAGAAAGCGATTCCACCCGGTCGAGTGGCAGAAAAACCATCACAACATTCGATGCTTTTCCCGATTTTGGCAAAAAACGCCGAATGTTGTGATGGTTTGAGGCGAGGTGAGAGGCACGGAGGGGTCAAAGCATCGTGCTCGAACGGGTTAATCCAACTCTTTTAAGCCATGCGCCAGCTGCCAGTACTCGCCGTGCTGGGCGAGCAACTCTTCGTGCGTGCCGCGCTCGATGATGCGGCCGTGTTCGAGGACCATGATGGCGTCGGCGTCGCGGACGGTGGACAGGCGGTGCGCAATCATAAACGTGGTGCGTCCGCGCATGATGCGGTCCATACCGCGCTCGATGAGCTTTTCGGTACGCGTGTCAATGGAGCTCGTGGCCTCGTCCAGGATGAGCACCGGCGGGTCGGCAACGGCCACGCGCGCGATGGCGAGCAGCTGACGCTGGCCCTGCGACAGGTTGGCGCCATCGGCCGTGACCGGTGTGTCGTACCCTCTAGGCAGGCGGCGGATAAACGAGTCGGCGCAGGCGGCCTCGGCAGCGGCGCGTACCTCCTCGTCGGTCGCGTCGAGCTTGCCAAAGCGGATGTTCTGCGCAATGGTGCCGCTAAACAGGTGCGTATCCTGCAGCACAATGCCGAGCGACCCGCGCAGGCTGGCCTTGGCAATGTGCTTGACGTCGATGCCGTCGTACGTGATCTCGCCGTCATCGACCTCGTAGAAGCGGTTGATGAGGTTGGTGATGGTCGTCTTTCCGGCACCCGTCGAGCCCACAAACGCGATCTTTTGCCCCGGCTTGGCAAACAGGTTGAGATCCGTGAGCACACGGGTGCCCGGCACGTAGGAAAAGTCAACGGCATGGAAGCGCACGTCGCCGGCAAGCGGGACCAAGCCGCACGTGAGCTCGATGCCGTCGGCGGCCACCGCGCGGCCCGACTCATCAACGGCTGCCACGTCATGCAAGTGCCCGTACGCGCCCACGCCCTGACCCTCGGGAATCTTCCACGCCCATGCGGCGTCGCCCGTCTGCACCAGCTCCACGCAGCCCTCGTCCACCTCGGGCTTAAGGTCCATAGCCGCAAACAGGCGCTCGGCACCGGCCAACGCATTGAGCAAGAAGTTGCCCAGCTGCGTAAACTGGTTGATGGGCATGGCCGCCTGGCGAACGAAGACCAGGTAGCTTGCAAGCGCGCCCACGTCGGCCAGGCCCTTGATGCAGAGCATGCCGCCCGCCACGGCGACGATGGCATAGTTGACGTAGCCAATCACGACGGTCATGGGCACCATGGAGTTGGCATAGCTCACGGCGGCGGTGCCGGTGCGGCGAAGCTCGTCGTTGCGGCAGGTGAAGCCGGCGACATTCGCCGCCTCGCGGTTAAAGACCTTGATGACCTTTTGGCCCGAGACCATCTCTTCGATATATCCGTCCAGGTCGCCAAGCGATGCCTGCTGGGCGGCAAAGAAACGCTTAGAGCGCGCACCCGAGTAGCGCGCATACAGCACAATGGCCGCATCGCACACGAGCGTGATAATCGTGAGCTGCCAGTTAAGGATGATGAGCATGGCCGTGGTGCCCACAACCTGAATGGCGGCCTGAATCACGTTGGCAAAGCTGTTGTTGAGCGCCTCGGAGACGGTATCGACGTCGTTGGTGAAAAAGCTCATGATGTCGCCCGAGCGCGTGCTGTCAAAATAACTGAGCGGCAGCGTCTGGATGTGCGCGAACAGGTCGCGGCGAATATCGGACACCACGCGTTGGGCCGCGCGCACCATGATCTGCGAGTAGCCCAGGGCCGAAAGCACGCCCGCGGCGTAGATGATCGCCGTCAGGATGACCTGCTTGGCAAGCAGTTCCTCCCCGCCCGTGGCCAAACCGTTAACGATGGGGCGCACCATGTAGGTGCCGGCGAGGCTCGCGATGGCGGCGACGGAGGCGAGCACGCCCACCGCGAGCAACGAGAACTTGGCATGCCCCATGTAGGAGAACAGGCGGCGCACCGTGCGCTTGAGGTCGGCCGGGCGTGCTTGGGCTGCGGTCTTAGGCATGGCGCTCACCCCCTTCCAAGGGCGATCCGCTGGGAACGGAGGAAAACGGATCATTCGCGCAGCCATCGTCGCCGCCGTCGCTGGCGTCCGTGTTCCCCGCAAACTCCATCTGCGAGGCGTAAATCTCCTGGTAGATGTTGTCGCCCGCCAGCAGTTCCTCGTGCGTGCCCACGCCGTGGACACGACCGTCGTCCAACACCACAATGTGATCGGCATCCATGACGCTCGCGATGCGCTGAGCGATGATGAGCACGGTCGTATCGGGAATCCGAGCGATGTGCTCGCGAATCTTAGCGTCGGTCGCCATATCGACCGCGCTGGTGGAGTCATCAAAAATGAGCACGCGCGGGTGCTTGAGCAGCGTGCGCGCGATGCACAGGCGTTGCTTCTGGCCACCCGAAACACCAGCGCCGCCTTGGCCCAACTCGCCGTCCAGCCCGCCGATGCGATCAAGGAACTCGTCCACGCACGCCGCGCGGCAAGCCGCGAGGAGCTCATCGTCCGACGCCTGCGGATTGCCCCACTGCAGATTCTCGCGCACGGTGCCCGTGAACAGCACATTCTTTTGCAGCACAATGCCCACAGCGTCGCGCAAGGCGGCGAGGTCGTAGTCACGCACGTCACGTCCGCCCACAAGCACGGCGCCCTCGGTAGCGTCGTACAGGCGCGCAATCAGCTGCACAAGCGAGCTCTTGCCCGAGCCCGTGCCGCCGAGGATGCCCACCGTCGAGCCGCTCTCGATGCGAAGGTCGATATGCTCGAGCACATCCTCGTCTGCATCCGCGCGGTATTTAAAGGAAACGTCGCGGAACTCGATACTGCCGTCCGCTGGCGCCGCAGTCGCGAGGTCTCCCGCAGGGCTGGCGATAAAGGGCTCCTCATCGAGCACCTCTGCGATACGGCCCACACTCGTGAGAGCGCGCGTGAGCAGCAAAAACACATTGGAAATCATCATAAGCGAGTTCATGATCAGCAGCACGTAGCTCATAAAGCCCGTGAGCGAGCCCACGCCCAGCTTGCCGGCGAGAATCATGCGGCCGCCAATCCACAGGATGGAGAGCGCAGCCACGTACATCGACAGCTGAAACACCGGCAGGTTGAGCACCGCGTTGCCAAAGGTCTTCGTCGCAGTGCGCGCGAGCTCGGTATTGACGGTGTCGAACTTGGCCTCCTCGTGCTCGGTACGAACGTAGGCCTTGACGGCACGTACGGCGGTGAGGTCCTCCTGTACCACGCCGTTGAGGTGGTCCATCGAGGTCTGGAGTTGGCGGTAGAGCGGACTGACGCGATAGGTGATGACGCCCAGTACGATTGCCAGCACAGGCAAGATGATCGCAAAGACGGTGGCGAGCGGGCGCGACAGCATCAGCGCGTAGATAAGGCCGACGATAAGCGTCACCGGGCCGCGCACCATAGGGCGAAAGCCGTTGCCCACAGCATTTTGGATAACGGTGATGTCCGTGGTCATGCGGGTGACGAGCGAGCTGGCGTCGTAGTTGTCCAGGTTGCCAAAGGCGAGCGTTTGAATCTTTTTGTACTCGGCCTCACGCAGGTTAGCGCCTAGGCCCGAGGCAACGCGGGCGGACGTGCGGGCATAACCCAAGCCCAGTACCAGCGAAAGCGCAGCGCACACCAACATGTACGCGCCCTGCAGCAGCATGTAGTTGATATCACCCGCAGGCACGCCCACATCGATGA
>UQXT01000057.1 GCA_900545075.1 uncultured Collinsella sp.
ATTGGCTGCGCCAGGAGTGTCCCTAACTGCCGGAGGAGGTGTCTGCCGTGGCAGACACCCCCTCCGGATGTGGGAAGTTTGCGCTGCAGGTTACTTGTCGGTGCCCAGCTTGTGCGGCTTGAGAGCGAGCGCATTGACGAGTGCGTCGGTGGCAGACTTGACGGCTGCCGGCTGCGGATCGTTGACGTGATCCTCGGGATGCACGGGCAGGTCCTTCTTGACTGCATCGTGGATCAAGTTGAGGTATTCAGTCACGCCGGTGGTCGATAGGTGCGTGCCATCGCCATCGAACAGGTCGTTGCGGTTGGCACTGTATCCGTACCAATCGATAACGCGCGCGTTCTTGTAGCGCGTAGCGGCGTTGGCGATGGCCTGGTTGGTAGAGCCAACCCACGGCTGCGGGCTGCGCGTGTTCACAAACACCACAATACGCTTATCTCCTGCATCGGCCATGATGGCGTCGATCTGGTCGTCGGTTACCAAGCCGTTGGTGCCCAGAGCAAAGACCACGATCTTGCCGGCAAGGTTCTGCTGGATATAGCCCTCAAATGTCGCGCGGCCCGCATCAAACTGGCGGCCCTTTTCGGCATCGATATGGCTGTGCGGGAACACGCCGTCAAAGGAATCAACGGCGCGCAGTGACACGGAGTCACCGATCATCAACAGGTCGTAGGAGCCATCGGGGAAGCCGTCGTTGTCCTTGTCGGTGTCGTCGGCCGCCTGCTGGTCGGTGGGAGCGGTGTTTTTGGCTTCCTTGTTCAGCACTTCGGCGCCCTCGCCGCTCAGCGCAGACGTCTCGGGCACAAAGATCAGGCCGCCCAGTGCAACGACCAACACGACAGCGCAGGCTGCGCAGACAGGGACGTGCGTGCGTGCCCAGTTGGCGGGCGTGGTGGTGCCATCGCGGAATTCGGCGACGGTGCGCCCAAAGGCGCCCTTCCTAAACGGCGTCTCGATAAAGCGATAGGAGCATTCGGCTACGGCGACCACCACAAGTACCTGCAAGATATACTGCCACCAGGGCGTATCGCTGATGTTGGCGACCGGGTTCATAAGCAGCAGCAGCGGATAGTGCCACAGGTAGATGCTGTAGGAGCGCTTGCCGATCCATACGAGCGGCTCGGCGGACAGCGCGCGGGCAACCATTCCCTGGGGCTGCACGCAGGCCGCGATGACCATGAGCGTGAGGATGGAGCATAACAGCGTGCCGCCGCGATACTGGAACGCGGTGTAGCCGTTGGTGAGCGCGACCATGGCGGCAAGGCCAACCAGACCCACGACGCCCAAGACATCGATGGATGCGGGCGAGGACCAAAAGCGCACGAGGGCGCTCGGCTGTGCCGGGGCGGTATCGGCTGATTCGTCGACCTTCTTGCTAGGCTTGTCCTCGGCGTTCTTGCCGTGCTTGGCGGCGCCTGCCAGGCGATCGAGCCCCAAACGATGAGCGAGACGCACCGGCGCCAGGTCGCGATCGGGGATAAAGGCCATCCAGGCACCCAGCAGCAGCGAGAACACGCGGGTGTCGGTGCCGTAGTACACGCGGCTGGGGTCGGCGGCAGGGTTGTAAAGCACCATCATGGCGAGGGCAGATACCGCGGCAAGGCCCAGAACCACGCGGCGCGTGTTGGGCTTGCTCACATGCATGGATACCATGGCAAACAGCAGTGGCGGCCAAATCAGGTAGAACTGTTCCTCGATGGCAAGCGACCAAAAGTGCGTGAGCGGCGAGGGGTCGCCCAGAGCATTGAAGTACGAGACGTTTTGGGCAATCTGCCACCAGTTATTAAAGAACAGCAGCGACGGCAGGATGTCGGGGCGCATCTTGGTGAGCATCACATGGTTAAAGATGGTGCACAGCGCGCAGGTCACCACTACGACGGTCACCACGGCGGGGAACAGGCGGCGGATACGGCGGATCCAGAAGCTCTTGAGGTTGATGCGGCCGGTCTTAGCGACTTCGTTGAGAAGCAAGCGCGTGATCAGATAGCCCGAAAGCACAAAGAAGATCGTGACGCCGAGCAGACCGCCCTGCGCCCACGTGAGGTTGAGGTGATAGAGCACCACCGCGACGACGGCGAGCGTGCGCAGGCCGTCGAGGGCGGGGATATAGCGAGATTTGGGGCGCGTGGGCGCCTGTTCATTTGCGGCGCTGTTGGTGTGGGCACCCTTGTTGGCGGGCGCGCGATGAGAGCCTGCGGCGCGGCTCGGCTCGGTGGTTTGTCGGTTAGCGCGCGAACGTTCGTGCGGCGCTTGTTGATCGCTCGCGTGGCGTGAGCTGCGCGAACTCGATCGCGGGAATTGTTCCATAAAACATCATCCAATGACGAGAATAATCAGCACGTCTTCATTGTAACCGCCTGCTCCTGTGAATGCTTGCTGCCGGCGCAAGCTCAAGCGCGCGTCCACATCAAAGTGAACTAAAGTTATAGAGGCGCGAGAGCGCACGATTGACGGCCAAAGGCGGGTGCAGAGCCCGCGGACGAGGAGGTTTCCATGGCAGATAGCGGCATCGTTGCGGTGTTCGGCAGCATGAACATGGACCTTTCGGTGGCGTGCGAGCGCATGCCGCGTGCGGGCGAGACCGTTGGCGGCAGCGGGTTTATCACCAACGCCGGCGGCAAAGGCGCCAACCAGGCCGTAGCTGCTGCGCGCATGGGCGCGCACACGCATATGATCGGCGCGGTCGGCTGCGACGCATTTGGCACGTCGCTCGTGGCGGGGCTCCAAGACGCCGGCGTGGACTGTGTCTTTGTAGCGCGTCGCGATGACGTGGAGACGGGAACGGCGACCATCATTCGCTGCGAGGGCGACAACCGCATCGTGCTGTCGCCGGGCGCCAACCATGCGCTCGCGGGCGAGGATGTTGCCCGCGCGCTGAGGCGTCTGGTAGCCGATAAGCTCGACGGAGACGCCAGCGATATTGCCCCGGCTGTCGGAAGCGTCTTTATCGCCCAGGGCGAATGTGACCTTGCAGCGACGGCCGAGGCGCTCGTTTGCGCTCACGAGCTGGGGTTCTATACGGTCTTTAATCCAGCTCCTGCCTGCGAGTTGCCTGCGGAGGCCTGGCCTGCGGTCGACCTGGTCTGTCCCAACGAGACTGAGTGCCAGGTGCTGACGGGCATCTTGCCCGCGGATGATGCGAGCTGCGTCGCGGCGCTCAATGCCCTGCTCGCCAAGGGTGCCGGAGCTGCGGTCATCACGTTGGGCGGCGCCGGGTCGGTTACGCTCGGCGATGACGGCGAGCCGCTGCGCATGCCGGCGCTCTCGAGCACGTTGGTCGATACGACGGCCGCGGGCGATACATTTATCGGTGCGCTTGCCGCGGCTCGTCTGGAGGGCCTGCCGCTCTTTGAGTGCATGGCGGCGGGTGCACGCGCCTCGGCGGTGACGGTGTCGCGCCTGGGCGCACAGCAGTCGATTCCCACGCGCGCCGAAGTTGATCGCGTGTTTGATTTAGACGATTTGGTACAAGACGGAGAAGCGGAGTAGAACAATGGCAATCAAGAAGCTGATCCTTGATCTGGATATGGGTGTGGATGATGCGATGGCGCTTGCCTATGCCATCGCGAGCCCCGAGGTGGAGCTCGTCGGCATCACCACGTGCTTTGGCAACGTGCGCGTCGACCAGTCGGCGCATAACTGCCTGGCGGTGCTCGACCTGTTGGGCCGTCCCGAGGTGCCGGTGTACCTGGGTGCCGACCGTCCTCTGCAGGCGACTGAGCCTTATACGCCGCCGGCGTCCACCGCGCTCATTCACGGTAAGAACGGCATCGGCGGCGCGAGCGTGCCCGCGTCGCCCTACGAGCCGGTGGGGGCGACATCGGCTGATGGCAACGCTGCGGTCGATTATCTGATCGATGCCGCGCGCACCTATGGTCCCGATCTGGTCTACGTAGCGACCGGCCCGCTCTCCAACCTGGCGCTTGCCCTGGAGCGCGATGCGGCGGCGGTGATGTCTATCGGCCGCGTGGTGGTAATGGGCGGTGCCCTGACCGTGCCCGGTAACGTGAGTGCGGGTGCCGAGGCCAACATGGCAAGCGATCCCGAGGCGGCCGATGCCGTGCTGCGCTCGGGCCGCAAGCTCACCATGGTGGGCCTGGACGTGACGCATCGCGTGGTGCTCACGCGCCGCGACATTGCCGGTTGGACGGGCTCGGGCACCATGGCGGGCTGCGCATTTGCTAGCATGGTCGAGCACTACATTGGCTCGTACGAGATGAACGCACCCTACCTGGGTGGTTGTGCGCTGCACGATCCGTTGGCCGTTGCCGTGGCGATCGACCCCACGCTCGTAGGTGCACTCGGCTGCAATCTGCGTGTTGATCTGCTGGGCGAGTATCGCGGTCGCACCATTTGCGATGAGCACCGCCTGTCCGATCCGGACAAGAGTGCGCTTGTGGCGCTGACCGTGGATGTCCCGCGCTTCCTGTCCGAGTTCAAGGCGCGCATGGCCCGCATCCTAGGCTAGGCTCGGGATCGAAGCACGCCCATCTGCTCGATGTGGCCGCTGGCGGGCCGACATCTACCGTTCGCCAGCCCGATGGTCCCCGGGGCGGGGAGAGCGCTATAATGCATTCTGCATCTTGGATTGTTACTCCTGTGTGGAGGCATGCCCAAGAGCAATACAACACGGATTGTTACGTAAGGCATGACCGCAATAGCACTGCTATTGGCTATCATGCCTTTTTCTGTGAGTGTTCTTGAAAGGAGGTTCACCATGCTTGCAATTAAAAAGCTTAACAACAACGCGGTTCTTTGCCGTGACGGACAGGGGCGAGATGTCATCGCCATGGGCAGGGGCGTCGGTTTCGGCGGAGATTTTCCTCGAGAGCTCCCTCTTTCTAAAATCGAGCATACGTTTTACGACATTGATCCTAAAGGACAAGATGTCATGAGGGATCTTCCCTCGGATATCGTGATGTTTGCGGCGAAAGTTATGGACATCGTTGCCAACGAACTGCCCTACGACCTCTCGACCAATGCGACGCTGTTCATGGCTGATCACCTGTCGTTTGCCGTTGCGCGAGCCCAAAAGGGGGTCCGCATCGCGATGCCTCTTGCCTATGAAGTGCGGGAGACGTATCCGAAGGAATACAAGGCTGCCCAGTTTATCGTCATGCGACTCGAGAAGGAGCTCGGAGAGCGGCTTCCCAAGGATGAGATTGCCAGTATTGCGATGAATCTCGTCAATGCGCGGGTTGTTCAGGCCATCGAGACCGCGAGCAAACCCACCAAGCAGTTTGACGATATGCTAGAAGATGTCACTGAGATCGTCGAGAGTGATTTTCGCATCATCGTTTACCGCGATTCCTACGATTTCACTCGCTATGCCACGCATCTGCGGTACCTGTTCAAGCGCATTCAAGCCGGCGAGTCGCTGAACAGCGCCAACATGCAGATGTACAAGAACTTTCGTGAGGAGTTTCCGCAGTTGGCAGAGTGCGTGAAGCATATCGGTTCCTATTGTCGTGAAACGTGGGACGCCACGCTCTCCGAGGAGGAGGAACTCTATCTGATGATCCATCTCAACCGGATCATCTCCAAAAAAGGATTGTAACCCGTAGCCATTCGGGGCATGACCTTTGCCGATTCGAACAGTAAGCCAAGATTGTGCAAAGGAGCCAATGATGGCAAATTACAAAAAGGTGGCAGAGCAGATTCTCTCCACTGTGGGCGGGGCGGAAAACGTGGCTTCGGTTACGCATTGCATGACGCGCCTGCGCTTCAACCTCAAGGATGAAAGCCTCTCGAATGATGAGAAGCTTGAGGACATCTCGTCTATCATCAGCGTCGTGCACGCCGGAGGGCAGGTGCAGCTGGTGGTCGGGCCCACGGTCGACAAGGTCTACGACGAGGTTTGTAAGCAGGGCGGATTCGAGGTCACGGTATCGATTGACGAGGAACTCGATGGCCCTCAGCTTAGCTGGAAGGAGCGCTTGGCGCCCAAGCACCTCTTCAATCAGCTGCTCGATGCCGTGAGCGGCGCTATCACCCCGATTCTTCCGATCTTTTGTGTCGCCGGTATCTTCAAGATGCTCGTTATTCTGTTTGGGCCCGAAGGCGCCGGTTTTATGTCCGAAACGAGCGACCTGTATCGGATCCTTTCCCTGGTGGGCGATGCGGCGTATTACTACTTCCCGGTGTTTGCCGCCTATAGCTCGGCTAAGAAGTTCAAAACGAGTCCTGTGCTGGCACTGCTCATCGCTGTTGTGATGATTTATCCCGACATGCTCGCTATTGTTGAGGACGGAAAGCCTTTCAGCGTCTTCGGCATCCCCATGCAGCTCGTCAACTACACCCAGGCTGTTCTTCCGGTCATCTTGATCACCTGGGCCCAGTCCTATGTTGAGCGCTTCTTTAAGAAGATCTCGCCTGATATGTTGCGCATTCTGATCGTACCCGTGGGTACGGTGCTCGTGATGTTGCCGGTCGCGCTGTGCCTCTGCGGCCCTGCCGTCCAATTTGTCATGGGCCTTGTGGCCGATTTCATCATTTGGCTCGCCTCTGTTGCCGGTCCCGCTGCGACCGCGGTTATCGGCGCATTCTGGAATCTGATCATCGCCACCGGCATGCACGTGCCGATCTATACCGCCATATTGCCCGCCGCGCTCCAGAACGGTTACGACGCCATCTTATACCCCGGCACCGCGGTTGTAGCCTACACCACGCTTGCCATCGCGCTCGCCTATGGCCTGCGCGCTAAGGGCAAGGAGAGTCGAGCCACGGGCTGGAACTTGTTCATCACCTATGCCTTCGGTCGCGTGAGTGAGCCCATCATCTACGGCATCCTGTTTCGCGACAAGAAGGCTCTTGCCTGGAACATGATTGGTGGTGCTGTCGGTGGTCTGCTGGTAAGCCTTCTTCATGCCAACGTCTATATCTTCACTGGCGTTGGTTTCCCATGGATGAACGTGCTCATGTTTGCTCAGGATATCATCCCTGGCACCATCGGGTGTCTTGCTGGCGGTGCCGTGACGTTTGCGTTGGCGATGATTTTTGGATTTGAAGGACAGGAGAAGATGCCGTTGAAGTCCAAGAGCGGCGATTCTGAGGCCGTTGAATCCGTCGAGGCATAAGAGGCTACTACACAAATATGCTCCCCAGCCGTTGCGCGGTCCGACCCCTTGGCCGCGCAACGGTACTGTGCTGTTGCGCGGCACTTGCCGAGTCCGTTGCGTTCGACAGTGTGGGCCGGGAATTTGATAGAAAGGACGACACCATAATGTTTAGAGAAGATTTTTTATGGGGCGGGGCTCTGGCTGCAAACCAGTGCGAGGGAGGATGGAACGAAGGCGGTCGCGGTTTAGCCAATTCCGACATGCTGCCGTTTGGCGATCAACGCATGGACGTCATGCGGGGAGACCTTGATCCGCGTGCGTTGGCACCCGACAGCTTCTATCCCGCTCGCAAGGGCATTGATTTTTACCATAGGTACAAGCAGGATATTGAACTGTTTGCCCAGATGGGTTTTAAATGCCTGCGCTTATCAATCGCCTGGAGCCGCATTTTTCCCAAAGGAGACGAAGCCGAGCCCAATGAAGAAGGCCTTGCCTTTTACGAGGATGTTTTTAGGACGTGTCGCGCGCATGACATTGAGCCTTTGGTGACGCTCAACCACTATGATGTCCCCATGCATCTCGTCGATGCGTATGGCGGATGGCGCGATCGCAGGTTGGTCGACCTGTTCGAGCGATATTCGCGTACCGTGTTCGAGCGCTATCGGGGATTGGTCAATTATTGGCTGACCTTTAACGAGATCAACATCATGACGCAGGCGTGCTTTATGGCGGCGGGGATCATCTTCGAGCAAGGGGAGAATCGCTATGCAACGGTTCACACGGCCGTGCACCATGTATTGGTTGCGAGCGCCCGTGCGGTCGGGGCGTGTCATGAACTGTGCCCTGGGGCGAAGATCGGTTGCATGCTCAACGCAGGTGTCTTCTATCCGGCTACATGTGATCCGGACGATGTGCTGGCTGCGCAGGCTGAGAATCGCAGCCATTACATGTTTACCGACGTCCAGGTGCGCGGTGCGTACCCGAGCTATGTTCTCAAGGAATACGCCCGCCATGGTTTTGAGGTGCCCTATCGGGATGATGACCGCGAAGTACTGGCTGCAAACCTGGTCGATTTCGTCTCGTTTTCGTATTACTCGACGCGCGTCGCAAAAGCGCATGCGGAAGGTCAGTTCGATTCGAACCTTCTTCGCTCGGCGCCTAATCCGTATCTAAAACAGGAGCCTTGGGGGAGGTTTATCGACCCCAAAGGGCTGCGCGTCACCATGAATGAAATCTGGGATCGCTATCAAAAGCCGCTGTTCATCGTCGAAAACGGTTTGGGTGCTCCTGATGTGCCGGAAGATTCGGGTGAAATAGAAGACGACTATCGAGTTGAATACCTGCGGGCCCACATCGAGGCGATGAGGGAGACCGTCGAGCTCGACGGGGTGGAACTCATGGGATATACCTGTTGGGGCCCGATCGATTTGGTTTCGGTCGCCACAGGACAGATGCGTAAGCGCTACGGGTTTATCTATGTCGATCGAGACGATAGCGGTGCGGGCTCGTTTGAGAGACGTAAAAAGAAAAGCTTCGAATGGTACCGACGCGTAATAGCAAGCAATGGCGAAGACCTTGCGTAATAACGTTAAGATGGACAAATGCGCCCGTTGGGGGAATAGTCGTGCCACTTCGCTTGACAACAGGCTAAACTAGCTAATAAACATTTACTACTCTGTTTAGATTGAATTTGCGGTCGTTTATTTGCCGAGCTATCGAGTTGCGATGCTCCGCCACGGCCGTTGCTAGGGGGAACAATGGCCAAAGCAAGTGTTCGCGAGATCAGCCGCATCACCGGTTTTTCGCCTGCGACCGTGTCCAACGCGCTCAACCGCAAGCGCAGCGTGAGTGAGGAGACCGCCAAGGTCATCCTGGAGTGCGCACAGTCGCTGGGCTATCAGCAGTCGACGCAGCTCGAGAGCATTCAGTTCGTGCTTGCGCGCAAGACGGGCGCCATTCTGGACGAGAGCACCTTCCATCCTGCGGTCATTGAGGGCGTGGAGCGCCAGGCGCGCCGTCACGGTATGAGCACGAGCTTTGTCTCGCTCGACTTTAGCGACTTGGACGCCGTGCGTCCGCAGGTCGAGGGCCTGATCGCCGATCCATCCGCCGCTATCGTGCTGATGGGTACCGAACTGGGTGAGGAAGACTATGCCTTGTTCGCCAACGCTGCCGCCCACTTGATCGTGCTCGATGGCTGGAGCGATCGTCAGTACTTCGATGCCGTAGTCATTGCCAACACCGACTCGGTGCTGCGCGCCGTGGACTACCTTATCGAGAAGGGTCACAAGCAAATCGGCTATCTGGCAGGCGACCTTCGCATCCGCAACTTTAAGGATCGCGAGCGCGGCTATCGCCAAGCGCTTGAGGATGCGGACCTTGAGGCCAACCCGACATGGCGCGTCACACTGGGCACCACGCTCGAAGGTGCTTATCGCGACATGGGCGCATGGCTCGACAGCGTCTCGCGCGACGACCTGCCGACGGCTTTCTTTGCCGAAAACGACGTGCTCGCCGTAGGCGCCATGCGCGCGCTGAACGAGTACGGCATACGTGTCCCCGAGGATGTCTCAATCATCGGCTTTGACGATCTGTCTTTGGGCGCCTTCTCCAATCCGCCGCTCACCACGGTGCACGTTCCCAAGCACGAGGTGGGCGAGATCGCGGTGCGCCGCCTGGTGGGCAACATCCGCAATCCCAAGAGCTATACCTGCAAGACGGCCGTGTCGACCTATTTTGTCGAGCGCCAAAGCGTGCGTGAGATCTAGGCAAAGGCAACACTGGGCCGTAGGGAGGCAAAGCTCGCTAAGGCAGCCATACATAACGCTACTAAGAGAGGGTCCTTTGGGCCCTCTTTTTGATGCCCTTGTATGTTCAGTTTGTTTACATACCGTTTAGGCTGATTTCTCTACCGTCTACGGGTATTTCGCGTTAAACTTCTAAACAGTAGAGTAAAACACTTAGTAAACAGAACAAAACGAAACATGCGTCTGTTTACTGAACATGTGATTAGGGGAGGACGTACATGGACAAGATCAAGCTCGGCTTTGTGCCCACGCGCCGCAGTATCTTTAGCGCGCCGGACGCAATCAAGTATCGCGGCCTGACGGCTGATCGCCTGCGCGAGATTGGCGTCGACATCGTGGATATCGACGACATCAATGAAGAGGGCCTGCTGTTCGACGACAGCCATATCGAGCCCATCGTCAAGAAATTCCGCGCCGAGGGCGTCGATGGCATTATGCTGTGCCACGCCAACTTTGGCACCGAGTACGTTTGCGCTCGCCTTGCCCGCGAGCTCGGTCTACCCGTACTGCTGTGGGGTCCGCGCGACGAGCGCCCCGAGCCCGACGGCACACGCCTGCGCGATAGCCAGTGCGGCCTGTTCGCCACCGGCAAGGTCCTGCGCCGCTTCCAGGTTCCCTTCACCTACATGACCAACTGTCGCCTGACCGACCCCGAGTTCGAGCGCGGCGTTTGGGACTTTTTGGCC
This sequence comes from uncultured Collinsella sp., assembly GCA_900545075.1. Classification (GTDB taxonomy): domain Bacteria; phylum Actinomycetota; class Coriobacteriia; order Coriobacteriales; family Coriobacteriaceae; genus Collinsella. Next base: position 10,552 of record UQXT01000057.1, read on the forward strand.
GTTTGCAACGTGGTCAAGACCTTCAAGCACACCCGCATCCTGCAGATGGCCACCCGTCCGTTCGACTTCTGGTCGACCATGTGCAACGAGGGCGAGCTGCTCGAGAAGTTCAACATCCAGCTTTCGCCTATCCCCATGACCGAGCTTGTCCAGGCCGTGCGCGACGCCCAGACCGACGAGCAGGCCATGGCCGCCATGCTGGCCCACATCAACGACAGCTTTGAGATCCGCATCCCTGAGGACAAGGTCCCCGCGGTCGCCGGTCTTGCCATCGCCATGAAGCGCCTGGTCGAGAAGTATGGCTGCAATGCTGGTGCCATTCAGTGCTGGAACGCTCTGCAGGACGAGCTGGGCATTATGCCCTGCGCCGCCAACGCCGTCCTCAACGAGATGGGCATCCCTATCGTATGCGAGACCGATATCCACGGCGCCATTACCGCGCTGATGGTCGAGGCCGCCGACCTGGGCCGTCACCGCGGCATGTTCGCCGACTGGACCGTGCGCCATCCCGACAATGAGAACGGTGAGTTGCTGCAGCACTGCGGCCCCTGGCCCTGCAGCTGCGCGGCCGTCAAGCCCAAACTCACCTATCCGCTGGCTTTCGACCACCCCGGTGCGCTGACGGCCGAGGCCAAGCACGGCGACCTCACCCTTGCCCGCTTTGACGGCGACAACGGCGAGTACTCGCTGCTGCTGGGCAACGCCCACGGCATCGACGGCCCGGCCGGCATGGGCACCTATCTGTGGGTCGAGGTCGACAACCTCAAGCGCCTCGAGGCCAAGATCGTCGAGGGCCCCTACATCCACCACTGCGTCGCTATCCACGCCAACGTGGTGCCGGTGCTCTACGAGGCGTGCAAGTACCTCGGCATTGCCCCTGATTTATACGACCCCATTGAAGAAGACGTTAAAGCCTACCTGCGAGGAGAGTAGAAATGGCAACTATCGAAGAGCTTGAGTCCCTGCGCTGGGATCTCCGCCGCGATTGCGTCGACATCATCATGGCTGGCGCCGGCGGCCACATCGGCGGCGACATGTCGGTGATTGACGCCCTCATGACCCTCTATGCCAACCACCTCAACATTTCGCCCGAGACCGTCGACGATCCCAACCGCGACCGTTTCGTACTTTCCAAGGGTCACGCCATGGAAGCCTACTACGCGGTGCTCTGCCACGAGGGCTATCTTGACCTCGACGACGTCAAGGCCCGCTTCTCCAAGTTCGGCAGCCCCTACATCGGCCACCCCAACAACAAGCTCAAGGGCATTGAGATGAACTCGGGCTCGCTGGGGCACGGCCTGCCCGTGGCCGTGGGCATGGCGCTCGCCGGCAAGATGGACGGCCGCGACTACCGTGTCTACACCATCATGGGCGATGGCGAGCTTGCCGAGGGCTCGGTCTGGGAGGGCGCCATGAGCGGCGGCAACTACCAGCTCGATAACCTGTGCGCGCTCGTGGACCGCAACCGCTTGCAGATCAGTGGCAGCACCGAGGACGTCATGAAGCAGGACTCGCAGGAGGAGCGCTGGGCCGCCTTCGGCTGGAACGTGCTTTCCATTCCGGGCAACGACGTCCAGGCCATCGACGCTGCGCTGACGCTTGCTGCCGAGACCAAGGGTAAGCCCACGGTCATCATCCTCAACACGGTGAAGGGCTACGGCTCGTCCGTCATGGAGGACAAGGCCAGCTGGCACCATCACCTGCCCAACGATGAGGAATATGCCCAGATCATCGCCGATTTCGCTGCCCATAAGGAGGCCATCAATGGCTAACAAGATCGCCAATCGCAAGGTTATCTGCGACACGCTGCTCGAGGCCGCGAAGACCGATAAAGACCTCGTCGTCCTGTGCTCCGATTCCCGCGGCTCCGCATCGCTCACGCCGTTCTTTGATCAGTATCCCCAGCAGTCCGTCGAGGTCGGCATTGCCGAGCAGGACCTGGTGAGCATCGCCGCCGGCATGGCTTCGTGCGGCAAGAAGGCCTGGGCCGCCTCGCCGGCGTCCTTTGTGACCACGCGCTCGTATGAGCAGTGCAAGGTCGACGTCTCGTACTCCAATACCAACGTCAAGCTCATCGGCATCTCGGGCGGCGTGTCCTACGGCGCCTTGGGCATGAGCCATCACTCCGCGCAGGATATCGCCGCCATGAGCGCGATTCCCAACATGCGCGTGTATCTGCCGAGCGATCGCTTCCAGACCGCCGAACTCGTGCGGGCCCTGGTCGCCGACAACAAGCCGGCCTACATCCGCGTGGGCCGCAATCCGGTCGAGGACGTGTACACCGAGGACGAGTGCCCGTTCCAGATGGACCGTGCCACCTGGGTGCGTCGCGGCACCGATGTGACGCTCGTCGCCACCGGCGAGATGGTCCGCCATGCCGTGGACGCCGCCGACCTGCTGGCCGAGCAGGGCATCTCGGCAACGGTGCTCGACATGTATTGCGTCAAGCCGCTTGACGCCGAGGCTGTGATTGAGGCCGCCGGTGCCACGAGCGCCGTCGTGACCGTCGAGGAGCACAGCCCCTTCGGCGGCCTGGGCTCTATGGTTGCGCAGGTGGTGGGCGAGCATTGCCCGCGTCCGGTCAAGTGCCTCTCCCTGCCCGACGCGCCGGTCATCACCGGCACGAGCCCCGAGGTCTTCGCACACTACGGCCTGACGGGTGCCGGAATCGCCAAGACCGTCGCCGAGTTCCTCGGCAACTAGTAGACACAGACGCTGCGCGGCCGCCAAGCACCGCACCTTGTCGTTCAAACCGTCGCTTGCGTACACAAAGTACGCGGCGCTCCTCTTTCACGGCAATCTGCGGCACTTGACGGCCGCTCGCTCCTTGTCCGCCAGGCTGTCTTTGATTTGGCGGAAGGAATGGGAGAGTACATGAGCAAATACATCATCGGAATCGATCAATCCACGCAGGGCACCAAGGCGCTGCTGGTGGACGAGGGCGGCCATCTGATTCATCGTGCCGACCGCTCGCATCGCCAGATTGTCAACGAAGCCGGCTGGGTGAGCCATGATCCGGCCGAGATTGCCACCAATGTGCTGGCCGTGGCGCGTGCCGTGGTGGAGGAGACCGGGGTCGATCCGGCCGACGTCGCCGGCATCGGCATCTCCAACCAGCGCGAGACCACCGTTGCCTGGAACCGCGCGACGG
>UQXT01000058.1 GCA_900545075.1 uncultured Collinsella sp.
ACCGTCACTGTTACGTAGCTGGACTCCTGCGAGCCGCTCTGGCCGCCCGAGGAGGCGTTTCCACCATTAGAGCTGGAGGCTCCATCAGACGACTGGCCGCCGCCCGAAGAAGCACCGCCAGACACATTGGAAGTATCGCCGGCTCCCGTATTCTGGGCAGCGGATTTATCGCCAGACTTCTTGCCGTCCTGACCATCGGACTTCTTGCTATCCGAGCTTTTATCCGATTCCTTGTTTGAAGACTCGGAATCGTCCTTGGACTCGTCTTTTGCATCATTCGATGACTTGGAGTCCTCGGAGCTGGCCTCGCCCGAAGTCGTAGTCGAGCCAGACGCCTTGGTGTCCTCGGTGACGACGCTCTCCCCCGTCACGGTCTGAATGATCCAGTCGATGGACCAGGCACCGCTTGTAGAAGGATGGACGAAACCCAGCGAGACGACAATCAACACGATGCAGGCGGCTGTCAGAACGCCAACAAACGCCTTGCGCCGAGGGGCGGGCGCCGCCGAAGCGGCGCCCTTTTGCTTAGCATCGTCGAACTGAATGAACGACGAGTCGGGCTGCTTGGACTTGGCGTCCTGAGGCTTATTGGACACAGCCCTCACCTACCGACGTTTGGTGAACACGAACACGCCGACGATGGCGAGACCGATGACGCCGGCCGCAACACCAACGACGGCAAGCGGATTGAAGCCAGACTGCTGCACAGGAGCCTCAGCGGACTTCTTAGCGGTAGTCGCGGCAGCCGAGCCCGTATCAGACTTGCCAGACTTGCCGGACTTCTTGTCAGACTTCTTGTCCTTCTTGCCGGAGTCCTTGTCCTTCTTATCGGAATCCCTCTTGGAATCCTTACCGTCCTTGGTCTCAGTCGTGGAGACCGGCTTCTGACCCGGAGCAACGGCACCGCCAGACTGTTGACCGTTCGTGCCGTTGCCGGAGTTACCGCCATTGCCATTGGAGCCGCCATTGCCGCCAGAACCGCCGTTGTTGTCAGTGGCCTTCTTGGTCCACTTAGCATACAGCGTCATATCAGCCGTCACCGCAGCGTCAAATTTGTACGCCTTCGTGCAAGCCTCATCGGTATACCAGCCAGCGAAGGTATACCCTTCGCGCGTCGGATCGGCAGGCTTAGTGACAGAGCCGTTGGCAGCCGTGGTCTGGAAATCGACCTTGGATCCCTCGCCAGTGTTAAACGAGATCTTCATGCCGGCGTTCAGCTTAAACAACGCGCCAGAATCGTTGATGTAGTACAGGTTGCCCTTGGCATCGCACGCGATCGGCGAGTCGCAACAGTTATAGTGCCCCGTCGCGCTAAACACACCAGATGCCTCGGTATCGCCCAGCTTGTAGCGATAAACGCCTCCGCCTGAGGTGTAGTTAACGAAATCAGAGGTCTCGCCGTAGTTAACCGTAAAGTACACATACGTACCATCCGCCTGGGCACTCACCAGCGGAGCGCCCTTAATGCCACCAAGAATGCCAGCCGTCAGCTGGGAGCCGTCTGCCGTCGTGATCAGCGTCGTAGCAAAGTCGTTGTTCAGTTCGATGATAGCGAGCGCCGCGCTGCCATTGGCTTCGCCGCCGACAATCAGCTTGCCGTCATGCATCGTAGGCGCGCACGCGCAGCCGGTAAGGCCAAGGTCAACCACGCGCTCCTCAGTAATGCGCGAAGCGGCATCCGCATCGCGTGAGTCGCCATCAGAAATCGCCAACACGTGCAGTTTGCCGTCGCGCGAGATTAGATAGGCATGGCTACCGTCAGCCGAAAGCACACAGCTTGAGTTGACAACAGCACCGACCGAAACACTTCCGAGCACATCGCCCGAAGACTTGCTGAGCATCTCGACGGTACCGGCACTGGTGGGGACCAAGACATAGTCATCGCCCACCGTCGCGCCCGTCCAGTAATAACCCTCGTCGGCATTGACATGCTGCCAAGAAACAGCGCCGGTCAGGATGTTAATACGCGTCAGATGACCGTTATTGTACGTACCCTTTCCATAGTCGACATCAACGGTGCCGACATAGAGGTAATTGCCATCAACCGTCAGCTGAGAATTCGACTGAGCAGTCCTGCTCACGGAGTCAGTGACCCAAACCGTTGTGAGCGCGTCAGCCGTCAGGGCCTGGACCGCACCGCCATCAAGCGGAACGATAACCAAACCGTTCGCATAAATCGGGCGCGAGGTGTAACCGACCGCAGTCTTAAGATTCGACTCGGCAAGGACCTTGCCCGACTCGGCGTCAATCTTTAGCAAACGCTTGTTGACGGCAAGATACACGTTGCCGTTCACGACAATAGGTTCACTCGCGTTGGGATACGCCGAACCAGAATACGCCTTCCAATCGAACGTCCAAGAGCTCGCTAGCGCACCCGTAGGCGTCGAAACGTTCTCGACCACCGCATTGGACTTGCCATCCCAATCGGACTTCCAATCGGTCGGACGCGGGGCGCTCGGATCGACTACGACCTCGTCGGGATTAGGCACCGTATCGCCAGCAGCATAAGCCCAGACAATCTCGTCACCCGACTTGAGCACGTAGTCACTGTCAAGCTGATTTGCGGGAACACCGTTAACAAAGAACGACCAGGAGCCCGTCAGTTTGGTGCCATCAAGCGGGGACACGAGACTATGGACATTCCAATAGCCCCCATCATTGAGCATCACGGACTCAATGCCCAAAGCATCAAAGTAGGCGGCAGTGGCGTCCTTGATCGTCGTGCCCCCAACAAACACCTGCGTCGAAGGATCGGTCCAGCGCTGTGCCTTATCGCCCTTCTTGCCGATGATCTCCATCGAGACAGCAACCTGACCGGGCATGGTGCCATCGGAACCATAGACCCAGGTAATCTCATCGCCGGTCTTGAGCGTGTAGTTGCCTGCGCCGACATTGGCCATCTTGCCGTTAACGAAGAACTGCCAGGACTTCCAGGTGCTTTCGTTAACCCGTACGGTTGAAAGCGTCACGTTCTTATTGAACGGGGAAGTCAGCGAATTGAGGAACCAACCATACGAACCGGTTTGGACGTCGGCGCCAATACCGGCCTGCTTAAAGACCTGCTCGGAAAGATCGGCGGCCGTTGAGCCCTCTTCCACCAGCGCGGTCGTAGGCTGCGCCCACGTCTGCTGAGCACCCGAAGCGTCCTGACCGATAACGGTGCAGCTTACCGAAAGCTGGTCGGTGGGTGCAGCGTCGCCGTACTTCGAGTAGCACCAGACGACAGAGTCGCCTGCTTCGAGAGTGTATTTGCCAGCGCCAACCGACGCCGCAACACCATTGATAAACAGCTGCCAATAGGCACCCGTGGCGGAATCATACGCAAGAGTACGATCAGCGTCGAAAGGCGACGTAATGGAGTTGAGCACCCAGCCCCAAGAACCATTGGGGTCGTAGTCGGCCTTGAGACCGGCCTGCTTAAAGAGCTCTTCGGAAAGATCGGCGGCAGTCGAGCCGTTCTTGAGCGTGTACCGCGTCGCGGCGGCCCACGTCTGCTGCTTGCCCTTGGAATCGACGCCGATAACTGTGCACGTCGCCGTAACCTCGGGATCGTTTTGACCACTCGTACCCACGACCGTCAACGTTGCCGAGACATCCTGGTTGGCAAGCTTGGCATACGTGGCATTGTCGGGATAGCGCTTAGCATAGCGAGCGTACTTCTCGCTCGTCAGGCGGGAGGAAACGACAACCTTCGTGTTGTACTGCGGCTGCGTGACCTTGAGGTTCTCTGCGGAGACAATAGAGCTGTTGCTCGACTTAAACAGACGCCAATCCTGCCCGGACATCGCGTCATAGCCAGGCAGATCCACCGGAACAATACCAAGGGACGTCGAATCGGTCGTCGCCTTGTCGTAGCTCCAAGCAAGGTTGCCGTCGGCATCAAGATAGGCCTTCTGGAACGCGTGCATGTCCGCCGAAACGGCATTGGCTTCCTGGCCATTCAGAATGGCGTCAGCATAGCCGGACTTCGCCTTTTCCATAAGAGAAAGCTCGGCATCGAGCTCGCCCTGGTCCTGCGGAGCAATCGCAAAGTCAAGGGTCTTGCTTGCCGTGACCTCGGCGTTGGACTTATCGGTCACCGTAAGGGTGATCTTGGTCTTCGCCGCCTCGGCGCCAGGCAGCGGCTGGTAGACCGTGCCCTTGTAGCCGTTAAACGTGATGTCATCGGTGCTGGCGGAGTACTCGACCTTGTAGTACTTGCCGTCGATATTAAGCGTACTCGTGCGCGGCATCTGCAGATCGGCGGTCAGGCCATCCTTGTTAGCGACCGCGTCGGTGCCGGAGTACTTGATATTATCGTAGGTAAAGGCCGCATCGACCTTCTCCTGCAGCGCCTTCTTGTCGGCGGCGACCTTCTCGGGATCACCCTTGACGGTCACGGTGAAGTCGTGCGCGCCCTTAACGTCAGACGGGCCACCGCTCACAAACGAAACGGTCGCGGTCAGCGTTACGGTGCGATCGCTCGAAAAGCGCGTCACCTTGCTGGTGTAGTCGTCCCATAACCGGACGGCCAAATGACATCGCCGTCGGAGCTCTTCCATTCAACCTCGAACTTGCTCTTGGAGCCTGCGCGGTACGGAAGCGTGAGATTCGACATGACGGACTCGGCCGAATCGCCCGAAGCGTAGCCTATGGCAATTTGCTCGGCAGCATCGTCGAGCATCTGCTGAACGCGGGCTTCGTCCCAAGCAACCTGCACCGACTTACTGGGCTGGTAATACTCGGTCTTGCCATCGCGCGACAGCTCAAACACGACCTCGGCGCTACGCAGACCGTCGATGTTGTAACCGGCGTAGTCGTTGGGGTCGATGTAGAAGAAGGTCACATCGCCGTTGGTCTTATCCTGGGCGTCGGAGATACCGACCGTGGCCTTGTCATCCTCTGCATTAAAGGCAACGCCGCCCTCGGAGACCTTGACGTCAATATCGGTAAATCCCAGATCGGCAAGCTGCGCCTTCAGCGCGTCATTGACGTTGCCGCCCTTAGCGCTGTAATCAACGGCAATCTGTTTATTGGCATCGTTGAGCTTTTGGACTGCGGCCTCAAGAGAGCCTGCGGCGATCACGGGATTGGCAGAGACAAGCTCGACCGTCGAGCTGCCGCTCTTGGCGACAGCTTTCAGATACTTGCCAGCAGCAGATGCCGAGACCGTCGCCTCGGCGCCCGACATACCGGACAGAAGCGTCCAGTCGGCCGCGGGAGCCTTCGCGTCGTCGGCCGCATACCAGGCAACAGTCGCCTGACCGGTGACGTCGATACCGTTGGTGGCCGAACCGTCGGCGCGCTTGGCCTGCGCCGTCGCCTTAACGCTATCGCCCGAGACGAGATGGGTCGAATCGCTATTGATCTGCGGCGTAGTGGTCACGCGCAGCAGGTTATACTCCCCCGCTGCGGTAACGCTATCGGACGAAACCCACTCAACGGTGTTGTCGAGGGCGCTCGCCGTAACTTTGATGCGCTTGCCAACAAGCGCGTCCGAAATAGTCAGGCTGCCATCGGTCGTATCGATGCCGTCGGTAAGCTCGGTCCAATCGGCATCGCCCTCGCCCTTGGCATACCACGCCATGGTGAGCTCGGCATCGTCGGGCACGTCCTTGGTCGAGCCCGACCAGCTGCCCGGCACCTGCACACTCGGCGTGATCTTTGAACCCACGCTCAGCGTAACGTTCTTATCGGCAAGCTCAATGCCTGCCAGCTTGTACTGACCCTTAAGCGTCACGGGGCCGAGCGGGGCAACAGTCTGGCCGTATGAGCTCTTCTTCTGCGTGCTGAAAACGGTATTTTCGCTCGTCACCTTCACGCGCAGATACTTGCCGGCATAGGCAGCGTCAACGGTATAGGTGGCCTCGGTGGCACCGGGGATATCGGTGTAAGCGGAGTCGGAGCTCGAGCTGCTATTTGCATACTGCCACTGGTAGGCCACATTATCGGTGCGGTCGATATAGCTGTAGCGCGAACCGTCCTTTTTGCGCACCTTAGTCTTGAGCTTATCGCCAACGTGCACGCCGTTGGTGGCAGGAGAGCCCTCGAACTGCACGTCGTAAAGCTCAACTTGGCCAGCGATGGAGACAGGACCCGCCGCATAATAGCCGTTAGGCCTCTGCTCACCGTAACCGCCGTTGGCCTTGGCCACGACGTAGTAGCCCTTGAGGGCGGCAGTCACTGTCAGGGTGTTGCCAGTCTCACCCTCGATAGGCGTGTTGCACGAGCTTGCGGTGTTCGAGGTGCCCTTATACCACTGCCACGTGACATGTGAATCGGTGGTAACGTCGGTGGAACCCGCCTTGGCGGTCGCCGTAATCGTGGAACCAACCTCGACTTTGCCCGAAGCCGGGCTCATAGTCACGCTCGTAACATGAATTGAACCGGCGGCTGCAACGAGAGCGCCCGTCGAGTTGGTCTTGCTCGAAGAGCCGATCTTCGAAGACACCTTGCACTTGAGGTACTTGCCGCCCAAAGCATCGGTTAGCTCGAGGGTCTCACCCGTGGCACCCGCAATGTCGGTATACGTGCCACTCCTGGTGTCAGAGCACTGCCACTGATAGTTGAGCTTGCTCGCGTCGATAAACGTCGAGGCGCCCTTCTCCTTGGCGCGAGCCTGGGCGGTATCGCCAACCGCGAACACGGAGTTGTTGGTCTTGGGATTGATGAGCGAAACCGCGTCGACGTCCACTGCACCGGCCTGTTTGACCTTGCTGGAAGTGGTCTTGTTCACCGTGTTGACGCCAGCGTTGGCCTCGACCCTGATGTACTTGCCCTCAAGGTCGTCGCCCACCACGAGCGTAGCGCCCGTCTCGCCCTCGATCTTGGTAAAGCCCGAGTACTGCGAGGTGGATGCTAACCATGTATAGGTAACCTTGGCGTCGGAGCCCGCGGGGCTCGACCAATCCTTGTACGGCGTCGCCGTAAGGGCATCGCCTATGCTCGGCCTGTCGCTATTCAGCTTGACGCTGTAAAGCTCCATTTGGCCGGCGCCCAGCACGGGGCCAGGAATGTCCTTGGCGTTAATGCCCGAGCCGTACGAAACCGAGGGGCCGTAGTAATCCTTGCCATCCGCAGTCACCTTGCAGATGAAGTACTCGCCCTCCATGGCATCGGTAACGGTGAGCGATTGCTCGTTGCCTACGACCTCAGTGTAATCGGCGACGTTGCTGCTCGCTTTAACCGTGCCGGCAAGCCAAGTGTAGGTCCAGGTGCCGAGGTTGGCAACGGACTGAGTTTCAGTGGTGGGGTCACCCCAAGCGTCCTCGGTCTCCACCTCATCGTACATATTGGCCCAAAGCGTCTCGCCAGCCTTGAGCGCGCCCGACTTCGTGGAATACGAGTTGTCCTTATCCTTGGTGTCCTGGATAAAGACCTTGGCCTCGCTGGAAAGCGTCGTGGCAGAAGCGGCGGCAACGGCGTTCTTCTGCTCCGAAGCAGCAGGCATCGCAGCAGAGCTCTCGGACTCAGTCGCGTTGTCTGCGGCGGTGTCAGCACCATTCGCGGCGCTCGCAGTTGCGCCCTGATCTGCGTCGGCGCCATCGGCAGCAGCGCTCGCTGGCGCACCGTTCGCACCGGTATCGGCGGCAACAGTGCCATCGTCGGCCGCCGCGCCCTCGCCGCCCGTTGCGGCCTGAACCACAGCCTCGGCAATGCCCTCGGCGCCCTCGGCCCAAAGTTGCGCCGGCGTGGTGCCAAAAGCCATGGCAAAAGCCAGGAACGCCACCAGACCGCGCTTGGCTACGCCACGGGCAATCGCTCCATGGCGACGCCACGAGGCGCGCTGGCACTCGTCCTCAAACATATCCATTTGTCTCCTATTGTCTGAACTTGGAGCATTGCCCAGCGGCTGCCCCACGTCATCGCGCACATTGCGCTCGAGTACCCCCATCGGGGTCCTCCTTCCCTCCAGAGCCCAACGCGTACCGGCGGCATGCGCCGCGGCCGCGTGCAAGATGGGAGGCGATCCGACTTAACCTTAACGACTCGGGCACGTCGTCCGATCTGCGACGCGAACATCCCGAGCCAAGAGGAATTACGGTTACTGGTACAGCCGGGGACTTGCACCCCGATTCTCCCAAACGCGCAGGAAAACCGCGCATTCGTGCGTCTCCGCACCACCATCTAGGCCATCGATTATTACTGTCATTATGGTATCACGCAAAAGGGCCCCGCACGCAGGCGAAGCCCAAGGTAAAAGCTATGGTTTGCAATAGAAAAGGGTGGGGATGGAGTGCTGAGCAAAATAACCCGTTTCTTCGATCCCGGAAAATGCTAACGCTTGCCGCCGTGGCTGTTGCGCCAGATTTCGCGGCCCAGCATCAGCGCCAGCACCAGCGCGCTCACGTAGCCCATAAAGCCAATGACCGGGATACCGAACACAACCGGCTCGATGCGCGCGTAGTACACCACCGACGAACCGATAAACAGACCGGCGATCACAATTGCCATCGACATGCGGTCGATAATTCCACCCAGCTGCCGCAGCGCCTTATCGCTGCTCATGATCTGCGTGTTCACCTTAAGCTGGCCGCGCGTGAGCATGCGTGACGCCAAGCCCAGATACTCGGCCGCCTCGAGCGAGCCTTTTGCCGCGCGATAGCTGCTCGCGGCAAGATCGCGCCCCATTTCGCGGACGCGCGCATAGGTGCTCTTCTCGTTTTTGATATGCGTCTGGATGATCTGGATCATGTTGACGTTGGGCATGTACTCGGTCAGCAGGCCCTCGAGTGTCACCATGCCGCGCGCGAACATCGTCACCACGCTCGGCAGCTCAACGTCATTTTTGCGCGCCAGGTTTAGCAGCGAGGTCAAAAACTCGCCGATATCCAGGTCCTTAAGATCGAGCCCCGCAAAGTCGGCAACGATAAAGTCCAAATCGGACAAAAAGGCCGAATGGTCGAGCTCGGCCGAGTCGCCGCGCGTCACGGCAAAGCGCATGAGCGAATCCTTGAGCTTGGGCACGTCGCCCTCGGCCACGGCGAAAATCATGTCCTTGACGATACCGCGGTCGTGACTCGACATGCGCCCGACCATGCCCAGGTCGATAAAGTAGACGATGCCGTCCTTGAGGATGATGTTTCCCGCATGCGGGTCGGCATGGAAAAAGCCGTCGTCGAGCACCTGCGTCGAATAGTCCTCGACAATCGCCGAGCCGATCTTTTCCAGGTCATAGCCCTCGGCCACCAGGCGCTCGGGATCGGCAATCGAGATGCCGTCGATGTAGTCCATGACCACCACGTGCTCGGTGCAAAGGTCCAGGTAGGACTTGGGGCACGACACGCCATGCACACTTTTGTGGAAGTCGTAGAAATCGTTGAGGTTTTTGGCCTCGGCTAAAAAGTTGGTCTCCTCGCGAAACGAGGTCCATAGCTCTTCGACCACGCCATGCAGGTCCACAAACTGGTCGGTGTTGACGAACTTGGAAACGATGCGCACCACCGAGCGAATGATGTCGATGTCCTGAGCCATCACCTGCTGCGCGCCGGGACGCTGCACTTTAACGGCCACGTCCTCGCCGGTCACCAGGCGGGCACGGTGTACCTGCGCGAGCGACGCGCTTCCGAGTGGGTTGGGGTCGATCGCGTCGAACATCTGCCCCAGGCGCTGGCCGTATTCCTCTTCCAAACAGCGGAGCACCACCTCATACGGCACCGGCTCTACGTCGGAGCGCAGGCGGCGCAGCTCGTCGCAAAACCGCTGCGGCAAGATCTCAGAGCGGTTGGCCAGAATCTGCCCCATCTTGACGAACATGGGACCGAGCTCTTCGAGCAGACGACGCAGGCGCACCGGCGTGAGGTTATCCCATACGCGGTACTTTTTGATCAGGCGAACGATCTGCCCAATGCGCTCGCGACGACCTGCCGGCGTGAGCTGGTATTCCTCGTCCGGCGCCATCGCGTCGGGCTCCTCGGGGACCATATCGACAGCGCGCGGCTTCTTGCGAGCGCCCGAGACGGCGGCCTCGACCTCATCGACAACCGCCGTCTCGTCACCCAAGGGATCTAGATTGTTGTAATCGGTAGTGGAATCTGCCATCTGCGCTGTTACTCGGCCTCTTCGGTGTCCTCTGCATCGTCGGGCTCAACAGACTCGACGGGCACCGAGGTCACGTTATCCTCGACCGAATCGACGATGTCGCGCACATGGGCCAGGAAGGCCGTGCGCTCGGGGGCGGTCATAACGCGGACGCGGGCCAGGATAAGCTCGTCGAGCACGCGCTGTGCCGCAGTCTCGCCCTGCATGCCAAGGCGCTCGGTCAGGTCGGAGATGGTGCCACCGGCCTGCTCGAACATGTCGGACACGCTGCGGGCGATATCGGGGGTGCCGGCGTCCTTGCGGACCTGCTCGCCCTTGGTATTGAGGTCGTCGAGGACCTTCTTGCCGCCCTCGACGGCAACGGCAGCGGCGCCGAAGCCCACGTTGATGGCACCGTTAACAAGCTGATCGAATTTCATAACCATGGTTGGCTCCAATCGTGAACAACTGCAATGGCCTTCTTGTACCCAAGATTGGGCGAACGACACAAAATCGTTTGTCGCCGGGATAGAAATCGAGCGGGGCAAAGCCTTTGACGGCGTTTGCCCCGCTCGTTCGCTGCAATGCGGCTTTTACCTAATGTTATCGTTCATCGCGAAGGAGTTCTTCATGGCACAGCTCGTGGTGTAGAGCACCTTGCCCAACAGGGCATCGGTCTCCAAGCGCACGCGCTCGGCAAAGGCCTCGTTGGCGCGGGCGAGCTCGGCGGGCACCTCGGCCTCGGGCAGCGCGGCCACGGCGGCATCGATGTCGTGGATCTGCTTGTGGCCCATGCCGCCGACCTTCTCCTGATAATCCTCGACTGCACGACCGCACTCATGGAAGCGAACATCGGCCAAGGCACCGATCAGGCGATTTGCCCAATAGAAATTCTCGGACGTCACGCGAGCCTGCGTGTCGGCATAGTACTCGGGCATGGTCTCGACATTGGCGTACAGCGGCACGAGCGCGTTAAACGAGTTGGAGCCAAAGGCCATCCACTGCACGGCGCGATACGCCGGCTGCGCATAGGGGCGCAGCTGCAGCACGGCGAGCTGGCTGTTGCGGTTGATGCCGATGGGACGATAGGCGCCGCGTGTGGCGGGCGTGCCCTTGCTGCCGTAGCAGTCGTACTCCGTGCCCTGGTAGTGGCTCGAAAGCACGTACTTGATATCCTCGATGGTCACCTTGCGCTCGGGTACGCGGCTCCAGGGGATGTCGTCGCTCTCGGGCGTGTAGTCGGCGTCGGGACCGTCCCACACATCGCTGGGGTTGAGGCAGCGCTGCATGTACCAGGCGCGCGGCGTGTTATAGACGTGGTCGCTGTCACTGTGCGAGCCAAAGGCCTCGCGCGGGTTGAAGACCGTCGCCGGACCGTCGCCCTTAACGCCCAGCGTCAAATCCAGATGCCACTCGGCCATCCAGGAGCGCAGGTCGGCGGAACACATGTGGTCGACCTGAGCGCCCTCGGCATCGTTCAGGTCAAAGCTATCGATACCCAGCTGGTTAGGCATGGTCACATAGGCGTCATCGGGCACGCGCTTGGCAATCCAGTGGTGGCCGCCGATGGTCTCGAGCCACCAGATCTCGTCAACGTCGCTAAAGGCGACGCCGTTGTTCTCGTAGGTGCCGTAGCGCTCGAGCAGGTCGCCCAGGATACGCACGCCGTCGCGGGCGGACTTGGCATACGGCAGCACCAGGGTCACCGTGTCCTCCTCGCCCAAGCCACCGGGCTGCGCCGGAACATAGCCGTCCTCGCCCTCGTTGCCCTTGGCGGGCACGTAGTCCACGAGCGGATCGGCGCCGCGGACACGCTCGTTGGTGGTGAGCGTCTCGGTTGCGGACATGCCAACATTAAGCTCGTTGAAGCCGGCCTCGGCCCAAATGCCATGACCCGGGACAACGTCGGGGACGCTTGTGTAACGCATGGGATTATCGGGCAGCTCAACGGTAAGGTGGCTCAAGACGCTCGTGTAGACACGCGGCTGTTCATTGGGATGCACCACGCGCATGCGCTTGGGCTCAAACACCCCGTTGGACGAGTCCTCATTGCGGGCGACCAGCGTCGACCCGTCGTAGCTCGCGTTCTTACCAACCAAAATCGTTGTGCACGGCATGCGCATCCTCCTTGAGCGAAGAAATCAAACGGCAACAGTGTATCGCTTCGGCGCGAAAAGGGCGAAACCACGGCCCCTCGAGACCCCCTCGGGACCCCTGTGTGCAAAAAATGCCAAATATGAGTACTGTCACCAATTTAGTAGCAGCAAATTTCTTTGTAACGAGTGCCGGAAATCCCCATTTGTGCAAAAGCAAGACAACGTTATTCCCCATAGGTTCAATAAAATGGGCTTCCTAACGATAATGGATATCGCTAGGAAGCCCAAATCCCATAAAACATATGTGACTATCTTGGCAACAGTACTCATATTTGGCGTTTTTTGCACAGCGGGTATATAACTGACCCTCTATACAGCCCAAAATGCCTATTTCGATGCGCGCTCCGCCGCTTCAATCACGTGTTTGGCAAGGATCGCGGTAGTCACAGCCCCCACGCCGCCCGGCACGGGAGTAATTGCGCCAACGATCGGCTCCGCAGCATCAAAATCCACGTCCCCGACCAGCTTGCAAGCGGCCTCGTCCCAATTTATGCCAACATCGATGATTGTCTGGCCATCGCGAACCGCATCCGTGCCAATCGTGCGCGCACGTCCAACGGCCGCAACCACAATATCAGCTGCACGGCACTCGGCAGCCAAGTCGCGCGTATGCGTATGGCAGGTCGTCACCGTGGCATTGCGAGCCGTAAGCATGGCGGCTACGGGACGACCAATCACCAGCGACCGACCGACGACCGCGACCTTGGCCCCATCCAGCTCAACGCCGTAATGGCCCAGCAACGCCAACACGGCCTCGGCCGTGCAAGGAGCAAAGCCCTTGCCTCGCCCCGAAAGCGTGGTAAGCAGCGAGGCCGGCGTCATGGAGTCAACATCCTTGGCGGGATCGAGTGCCGCGGCAACTGCATCCTCATCAAGCCCAGCGGGCAGCGGGCGAAACATCAGGCAACCGTGAACGGCCGAGTCAGCATTGATGTCCTTAATAGCCGCCAGCAACTCATCCTGCGAAACATCGGCGGGAAGCAAAACGCGGCGAGCCTCGATGCCAGCCTTTTCGCAGCGCTTGAGGGCGCCACGCTCATAGGATAGATCGTCCTCGCGCTCGCCCACACGAACGATGGCCAGTGTCGGCACGATGCCCTGTTCGCGCAGGGCGGCGCAGCGAGCAGCGAGCTCCTCGGTCAAAGCACGGGCAACGGGAGCACCCTTCAACAGTTCGGCCATGGCTATCCCCTCTTCCTTGCGGCGTCGGCAGCACGGCGCGCCAGCGCATCGGCGCGCGGCAGCCACGTATCCAGCAGCTCATCGCACGCCGCCTCGAGCTCCTCGGCGCGCGCCCGGTCTTTCATGGATGTGGTGTTGGCAAAGAGCGTCAGGCTCGCACCCTGCATGGCGGCGCGGCAGAA
>UQXT01000059.1 GCA_900545075.1 uncultured Collinsella sp.
AGGAGACCTCGTACCGCTTTATGGTCGCCATCCTTTCTCGCTCTGTCGGCGGCTACATGCGCGGTATGGTCGTGACGTCCATCTGCGGTGGTTTCCTCGCCTTTATCGGTTTTATGATCATCGGCCATCCGTATGCGGCGCTCATGGCTATCTTTACCGGCATCATGCATTTGGTTCCGGTCGTCGGTCCCTGGGTGAGCGCAGCAATCGCCACAGTGCTCGGTTTCATGTTCAGCCCCATGTTGGCGTTATGGACGCTCATCGTGACGATGGTCGCACAAAATGTCACCGACAATGTGATTTCGCCTAAGGTCATGCAGAGCTCAGTGCAGGTGCATCCCATCATGAGCCTCACGGCCCTCGTTATTGGTTCGGCACTCATGGGGCCCATCGGCATGATTATTGCCATCCCGCTGTGCGCGGCCCTCAAGGGTATTTTCGTGTACTACTTCGAGAATGAGACCGGCCGCCAGCTTGTGGCCTATGACGGCGCCGTGTTTAAGGGCACACCGTACCGCGATGCCGATGGCAACCCGGTCGCTGCCTACGACGCGCTTGGAGACGATACGTTCATTTACGAGTCCGAGCTCATCGGCAACGAGACTGCTCCCGAGGCCAAGGCCATGCCCAAGCCCGAGCTCGATAATCCCTGGATCAAGCTCTCGGGTTTGCAACCCGATGCCACGGGCTTCTTCAAGAACCCCTTTGCTAAGGATGACGATTCCAACACGGATGACGACACCAAAACCGGCATCGACGGCTCCATGGACGATGACGACAACTAGCGGGGTAATTCGGGTTAACATTCATACGCGCTAACATGCAATTTCGCTGAAGGGCCGGCATTGTGCCGGCCCTCTTTTTTGCACGGGGGCGGTTGGATGGTAATATCGTTACGTTTGAACTGTTTCGATGTGAAACCGAGGAGATTCCCTCTATGAGTGCTGACTACCCGTCAATGACTACGGCCGAGATCCGCTCCAAGTTCCTCAACTTCTTTGAGGAGCGCGGTCTTAAGCTCTATCCTTCTTCGTCCCTTGTTCCCGACGATCCCTCGCTGCTGCTTGCCAACGCCGGCATGAACCAGTTTAAGGAGTACTACCAGGGCAAGAAGACCATGAAGGAGATCGGCGCGATCTCCTGTCAGAAGTGCGTCCGCACCAACGACATTGACTGCATCGGCGAGGACGGCCGTCACCTGTCGTTCTTCGAGATGCTCGGCGATTTCTCTTTTGGCGGCGTCTCCAAGGAGCAGGCTTGCGCCTGGGCCTTTGAGCTCATCACCAAGGAGTTCAAGCTGCCGCTCGACCGCCTGTACTTCACCGTCTTTACCGAGGACGACGAGACCCACGACGTGTGGCGCTCCCTGGGCGTTGCCGAGGACCACATCTCGCGTCTGGGTGAGGACGACTTCTGGGCCGCTGGCCCCACCGGCCCCTGCGGTCCGTGCTCCGAGATCTACTTTGACATGGGCGAGGAGGTCGGCTGCGGCAGCCCCGACTGCAAGCCCGGCTGCGACTGCGATCGCTTCCTGGAGTTCTGGAACCTCGTGTTTACCCAGTACGACCGCCAGGAGGACGGCTCCATGCCGGAGCTGCCGCACCGCAACCTCGATACGGGCATGGGCCTGGAGCGCATGGCCGCTATCATGCAGCACAAGACTGCTAACTACGACGGCGATCTGATGCAGCATCTCATCAAACTGGGCGAGAAGATCAGCGGCAAGACCTATGACGCCGACGATTACTCCGGCGCCAGCCGCTCCCTGCGTATCATCGCCGACCACTCCCGTGCCGTCGACTTTATGATCTCGGACGGCATCCTTCCCGGCAACGAGGGTCGCGAGTACGTCCTTCGCCGTCTGCTCCGCCGTGCCGTGTTCCACGGTCGCCTGCTGGGCATCGAGGGCGCCTTCCTGACCAAGTTCATCGACGAGGTCAACGCTCAAATGGGCGAGGCCTATCCCGAGCTGCTCAAGAACGTCGCGCTCGTCAAGGGTATCGTCGCCTCCGAGGAGGAGCGCTTCTCCACGACGCTCGATAACGGCCGCGTCTACCTGGATGAGGCCCTGGCAGCGCTTGCCGAGGGTGCTGTGCTTCCGGGCGATGTTGCCTTTAAGCTGCACGACACCTTTGGTTTCCCCATCGACTTGACTGTCGAGATCGCCGGCACCGCCGGTCACGACGTCGATATGGACGGCTTCACCGCTTGCATGGAGGACCAGAAGGCCCGCGCTCGCGCCAACGCCAAGGGCGATGCCTGGGGCAGCTTCAACGACGTGTGGGTCGAGCTTTCCGACAAGGTCGCTGCGACCGATTTCGACGGCTATGACAATGATGCGATCGAGGGCGCCAAGGTTGTCGCCATCGTTCGCAACGGCGAGTCCGTCGAGTCCGCTGCCGCGGGCGAGGATGTCGAGGTCGTGCTTGACCGTACTCCGTTCTACGCCGAGATGGGTGGCCAGCAGGGCGACGTCGGTGAGATTTCCGCCGAGGGCGTTTCGCTGGTCGTTTCCGATACAAAGAACCACAACGGCCTGTATGCCCACGTCGCCCACATTGCCGAGGGCACGCTGACCGTCGGTTCAACCGTGACCGCCACGCTCGACGCCGAGCGCCGTGGCTTCCTGCGCCGCAACCACACCGCCACGCACCTGCTCGACGCCGCGCTTAAGCAGGTCCTGGGCGAGCATGTCTCCCAGGCCGGCTCGCTGGTGACGCCCGAGCACCTGCGCTTTGACTTCACACACTTCGAGGCCCTGTCCTCCGAGCAGCTCAAGGCTGTCGAGGACCTGGTCAACCAGCAGATCTTCGCCTCCAAGCCGGTCGTGACCCGTGTTATGGGCATCGACGAGGCTAAGGCTGCCGGCGCTGTCGCTCTGTTTGGAGAGAAGTACGGCGATGTCGTCCGCGTCGTCTCCGTGGGCGCCGAGGACCAGCCGTTCTCTCGCGAGCTCTGCGGTGGCACGCACGCTGCCAACACCGCCGAGATCGGCCTGTTCAAGATTATCTCCGAGTCCTCCACGGGCTCGAACGTCCGCCGTATCGAGGCCGTGACCTCTAAGGGCGCCCTCGACTACATGGCCGACCGCCTGGCACTTGTTGACGCCGCTGCCGCTGCGCTCAAGTGCCGTGTCGACGAGGTTCCCGCTCGTGTGGAGAACCTGCAGGCAGAGCTGCGCGAGACATCTAACAAGCTCAAGAAGGCGCTGACCGGTGGCTCCTCCGATGCTATCTCCAGTGCTATCGAGGGTGCCGTCGAGCTCGATGGCTACAAGCTTGTCGTCGCTGAGCTCCAGGGTCTTGAGGCTGCTGACCTGCGCAACGTCTGGGATACCGTGCACCAGAAGGTTGCCGGCCCCGTCGCCTGCGTTGTTGCTAGCGTGACCGAGAAGGGCACCCCGGCCCTGCTCGCCGCCGGCTCCGATGACGCCGTGAAGGCCGGTTTCCACGCCGGTAACGTGATTAAGCAGATCGCGGGCCTGGTCGACGGTCGCGGTGGCGGCCGTCCCAACATGGCCCAGGCCGGTGGCAAGAATGCTGCCGGCATCGCCGATGCCCTCGCGGCCGCCAAGACCGCGCTCGGCGCCTAAGAATCTAAGAAGTCACTGTGGTCGCGCTTGCGCTGGACATAGGGGAGACCAGGATTGGCATCGCCGTCTCGAGCCGTGATGGCAAGATGGCGATGCCCGTCAAGGTGCTCCCGGCCGCCGAGGTCACCGGTATGGCCAAGACGTTCCGCTACCTGGTCGAGGACTATGAGCCCGACATCCTGGTAAGCGGACGCCCCCTGACCATGGCCGGCGAGCCCGGTCCCCAGGCCGAGCGCGTTGCCGCCGTGGTGCAAAAGATCGCCGACGAGCTCGATCTTCCGCTCGAGTTTGAGGATGAGCGTCTGTCCTCGCAAGAGGCCAAGCGTATCCTGCGTGAGCAGGGACTCAACGAAAAGCAGATGAGGGGCAAGATTGACATGATTGCCGCCAGCCTGTTCTTGCAGACATGGCTCGATCGCAAAAACAAGGAGGTCTCGCATGTCTAGCGCTTCCGATCCGCGCCAGCCGAATCGTACACGACAGCCTGCGTCGCGCCCTGTGCCGTCCGGCCAGCGTCCGGTGCAGCTGACCCCGCGCGCGGCCCAACCTGTCGCACGTCCGGCGCAGCCCTCCTCCCGTCCCGCGCAGCGTCCGGGCCAGCAGCCTGCTAGTCGTCCTGCCCAGCAGTCCGCCGCCCGAGCGGCCCAGTCCGCAGGCGGCGCCCGCTTTAAGCAGCAGGCACCCACCCAGCGCGCGCAGGCCCCTCAATCGCACGCGCATCACGCTCACGGCACGCATGGCGTGGCTCCGGCCGCGCGTTCGAGCTATAACACGCATGCTCGGCGCGGCGCCCAAAAGAAAAGCTCGCCGGTGCCTATGATTATCGGCACTGTGGTTGCGGTGGTCGTTCTCGCTGTTATCGCCTTCTTCGCCGTGCCGGCCGTCAAGGGCTTGTTGGGCGGGGAGGACGCAAGCGTCACCGCTGGCCAGCAGGTTACCGTTACGATTCCCGATGGCGCCTCGGGCGACACGATTGCCTCGATTCTTTCCGAGAACCATATAGTCGAGAATCCCAAGGATTACTACGCGGCGGTCAAAAAGCTCAACGCGGACATGTCGCTTCAACCTGGCACGTACTCGTTCACGACGCAGATGGATGCGACCAAGGTCGTCCAGCAGCTTATTGAGGGACCCAATGCCGGCTCCGATGCGTTGACGGTCCCCGAGGGCCTGACGGTCGACCAGGTTGCCGACCGTGTGGCCCAGGCGTACGGCAGCATCTCCAAAAATGACTTCCTCAACCAGGCGAAGGCCAGTAATTATGTGAACGACTATCCGTTCCTTAAAGGCGCTGCGAATGATTCGCTCGAGGGTTTCCTGTTCCCCAAGACCTATTCGCTGGGCAAAAAACCGAGCGCCGATGACGTCATCCGCGCCATGCTCGATCAATTCAACACCGAGTACAAGTCGCTCGATTTTGCCGGTTGCGAGGCCAAGATCAAAGAGCGCTACGGCGTGGGGATGTCCGATTACGACATCATCAATCTCGCTTCCATCGTTGAGCGCGAGGGCCTCAACGCCGACCAGCGTGCGCATGTCGCCTCGGTGTTCTACAACCGTCTTGCCGGCAAGCTCGATGGTTTGCGCTACCTCAATAGCGATGCGACTATGATGTATGTTACCGGCGGCGAAGTTACCGCCGCTGACCTGCAGAGCGATAGTCCCTACAACACCTATAAGCATGAAGGGCTACCGCCCACGCCCATCTGCTCTCCGTCGCTCGAGGCACTCAAGGCAACCCTTGAGCCTACCGACTCCGATGACCTGTATTTCTACATTACGCAGGATGAGGAGTATTTCTCTCAGACCTACGAAGAGCATCAACAGTCTTGGAATTAAACATGAGGATTTTCAGCCCCAAACGATATGTTGCCTCGGTCGATCGCATCGACCTCGATACCCTTTGGGCCGACGGCAAGCGCGCCATTTTGCTCGACCGCGATAACACCCTGGTGCCGCGTGATACCGAGCAGGTTCCCGCTGCGGTCTCCGCTTGGCTCGAGGCCGCCCATGCCAAGGGCTTTAAGCTGTGCATGGTGTCCAACAACTGGCATCGCGACCAGGTCATGAGCTCCGCACGCGAGCTGGGTCTCGAGGCCATCAGCCATGCCATGAAGCCCGCGCCGTTTGCTCTCAAGGCCGGACTTAAGCGCCTGGGTGCCACGGCCGATGAGGCCGTGCTGATCGGTGACCAGCTGTACACGGACGTGTGGAGCGGCAACTTTGCCGGCGTCGATACGATTTTGGTAAAGCCGCAGGCCACGCAGGACCTGTGGTATACGCAGATCTTCCGTATTTTTGAGCGCCGGGCCCTGCGCGACCTTCCCTGCGAGGAATAGGTTTCGTCATGTCCCAGCACACCAAGCACGGCTGCGACCATATCTTCTTTATCGGGTTTTTGGGTGCGGGCAAATCGACGCTAGCGCGCAACGTGGGCACCATGTTCAAGCGTCGGTTTATCGATACCGACCGCCTGGTCGTGCGTCGTTGCGGAAAATCGGTAACCGAGATTTTTGAGACCGAGGGCGAGGAGCGTTTTCGCGAGCTCGAGACTTCGGCGCTCCGTTCGCTCCAAAGCGAGCGCAGCCTGCTGGTTTCGTGCGGGGGCGGCATTGTCGAGACGCCGGTCAATATCGAGCTCATGCACCAGATGGGTACTTGCGTGTACCTCGAGGGTGACTTTGAGGACTCGATGCGCCAGATCCGCCGCTCCGACACGCGTCCTGATTTCCGCTCGCCTGAGCATGCGGCCCGTCTGTTTGAGCATCGACGTCCGCTGTATCGCCAAGCGGCCGATATTACCCTCGATATTCGCAATAAGTCCTTTGAGGACGTTTCCTATGTTTGTGCCGAGATGCTTTTGGAGCGTGGACTGCTATGATTCGCCGTCAACTCATCAATTTCCAAAATCGCAGTGTCGATGTTCGCGTTGGGCTTGACGCGTTTAGTGAGCTGTCGCGTATGTTTGCCTCGGCCGTGGGTAAGCCCAAGCGTGCGATGGTTGTCTGGAACAGCGCTGTGTCCGACCGCTTTGGCAAGATCGTTGAGCACGCTCTGGTCGATGTCGGCTTTGCTGTGTCGGAGCTTTTGCTTGAGGTTTCGCCCGCCGGCGCGACCTTGGCTGACGCCGATGCCGTCTTTGGCGGTCTGTCGACCAATGGAATTACCTGCGACGATCTGATTGTCGCCGTCGGTGACGCTTCGATGTGCTCTGTTGTCGCCTGGTGCGCCAATCAGTGGTGTGGACGCACGGAGTGCGCCCTGCTGCCGACGACCTTCGATGCTATGCTCTCGGTCGCCACGACGATGGAGCCGCTCGTTGCTTCGGGCGACCACGCGCTGCCCGCCATTGCGGTGCGCCCCGAGCCCGGTCTGGTCGTGTGCAATCTGGACCTTGTTCGCGAGACCAGCGCCGAGGACCTTAAGCTTGGCTATGCGGTGCTCGTGGGCACCATGCTTTCCAGCAGTAAATCGCGCTGGAATCAGTTCTCCGAGATGGTCCCCGAGATTCTTTCTGGTGAGGAGGTCGCGCTCGTCAATGCCGTGCAGTGGTCCCAGACCGCGCGCAAAGACGTGCTCATGGCCACGAACCCCAGTGCTCGCCATGCGCTTGATTTTGGCAAGACGGGGGAGCGCACCCTTCGCGCCTGCTTGGGCGATGTCGCGGCTCGCGTCCCCGCATATCAGCTCCTTTCCGAGGGCATGCGATTTGAGGCGCGCCTAGCACATGATGCCTGCGACTTCGATATCGACTATGTGTTTGAGGTCGATGACTGCCTGGAGGACTTTGGCATCGAGGAGCTTGCCTTCGACCTGGAGCCCGCCGCCTTTATTTCGGAGTTCCGCAGGCAGCAGTTCGCACGCTCCAATCGCACGATGCTGCCGCTGCCCGCGGCACTCGGCGCCATTCGTCTTAA
The DNA here is from genome assembly GCA_900545075.1 of uncultured Collinsella sp. Classification (GTDB taxonomy): domain Bacteria; phylum Actinomycetota; class Coriobacteriia; order Coriobacteriales; family Coriobacteriaceae; genus Collinsella. The sequence continues at coordinate 7,510 of UQXT01000059.1, forward strand.
CGCCGTGGACGACGATGTGCTCGAGCGCCATGCACAGGCGTATTTGGCTTCTCGCAAGGAACTTCTCTAACTTTATTGACATCCATCGTCTTTCGTATCATTTTGAGGGACGGGTTTTCAATCGGTTGCGAATCACTTGTGATTCCGCTAATCGTTTGAAGCCCGTCCCGCTTTTTTGAGGACAACAAGAAAGGAATCTGCATGTCTGAGTTTGCTGCCGGTCCTGCCGGTCGTATCGAGCGTGTCCGTGTCCTGATGGCCGAGCGTGGCTACGACGCCATCGTGGTGCGCGACGAGGCCAACCTTCGTTGGCTTACGGGCGTTAAGGGCGTCTTCGACTACACCTTCGAGTTCCCGCACGCCGCGTTTATTACGGCCGATCAGTGCCTGTTTCACACCGACTCGCGCTATCTCAACAGCTTTGAGGAGAACACGCCCGCCGGCAGCCCCTGGGTCTACGACATGGATGAGGGCACCATTCCCGGCTGGGTCGCCGGCAAGATTGCGGCCAACAAGTGCCGCGTCTGCGCCGTCGAGGATGACATGCAGATTAACTTCTACCAGGGTATCCAGCGTGGTCTGGAGGACCGCTCCGTCGCCTGCATGCTGCCGCTGATGCACGACGACATCCGCAAGATGCGCGCCATCAAGGATGCCGAGGAGATCGAGCTCATGCGCCATGCACAGTCGATCACCGACGCCGCCTTCCAGCACATGCTCGGCTTTATTAAGCCCGGTATGACCGAGAAGCAGGTCCGCAACGAGCTCGAGAACTTTATGTTCGCCAACGGTGCCGACAGCCTGGCCTTTGGCTCTATTGTCGCGAGCGGTCCCAACACCGCCAACCCCCATGCCGTCCCGAGCGACCGTGTGATCGAGAAGGGCGACTTTGTCCTGATGGACTACGGTGCGGGCTACTGCGACTACCGCTCCGACATGACTCGTACCGTCGTGATGGGCGAGCCCACCCAGGAGCAGCTCGACCTTTACGCGCTCGTGCGCCGCACCCACGAGGAGTGCGTTGCCGCTATCCATCCTGGCGTCGAGGGCAACGACATTTTCAAGCTTTCCAAGAAGATCATCGGCGATGCCGGCTATGGCGATTACTACAACCATGGTCTGGGCCACGGCGTGGGCATCGACATCCATGAGCTGCCCAACTTCAACCGCAGCAAGAATATCATCGAGGTTGGCTCGGTTATCACCATGGAGCCCGGCGTGTACCTGCCCGGCGTGGGCGGCGTACGCCTGGAGGACTACGGCGTCGTCACCGAGAACGGCTATGAGCCCTTCACCAAGACCCCGCACGACCTGCACATTATCGATTGCTAGTCTACTTCGGTAGATAGTTTGGGGCGGGGCGTCCGGATCGATTCGGACGCCCCGCGTTCTCTTTTTATGCGCTCGCCGCAGGCGCCGTCTGCAAGTGTATAATTTCTGTCGTATGTAATTTGGACGCTTGTGCGTCTCGCCAATAACAAGAAAGGTTGCTATGCCTACTATCTCTACCGCCGACTTCAAGAACGGCCTCGGTCTCCGCATTAAGGACAAGGTCTACACCATCGTCGAGTTCCAGCATGTCAAGCCGGGCAAGGGCGGCGCGTTTGTGCGCTACAAGACCCGCGACATCAAGAGCGGCCGCGTCGTCGAGAACACCTGCAACGCCGGCACCAAGTTCGAGAGCGTCATGCTCACCACCCGTGAGTTCCAGTACCTCTACAACGATGGCGCTGACTACATCTTCATGGACAACGAGTCTTACGAGCAGGTTCCCGTTCCCGAGGACATGGTGGGCGAGAACGCCAAGTGGCTGCGCGAGAACGACACCTGCCAGCTGCTCTTCGCCGACGACGAGCTCATGGGCGTGACTCCGCCGATGTTCATCGAGACCACCATTGTCCAGACCGACCCGGGCTTTAAGGGCGACACCGTCCAGGGTTCCACCAAGCCGGCCACCATCGACACCGGCGCCGTCATCCAGGTTCCCATGTACCTCAACGAAGGCGAGGTCATCAAGGTTGACACCCGCGACGGCAAGTTCGTCTCCCGCGTCTAGCAACCAACTCTTCTAGGAGGACTCATGCCCCAGGAAATCAAGATTGACGGCATCGGCATTTCGCCCGATGTTCTGACCGCCATCGTCTCGCGCGCCGTGTCGGATGTCGAGGGCATCGCCTCCGTTGGCGTCAAGGACCTTGCCACCAACCTTGTCTCTATGATGCTTTCGTCCAAGGCCCCCGCTTCCGAGCCGGCGGTCGAGGCCGAGGTCATCGGCGACAAGCTCGCACTTACCGTGCGCGTCGTGGTGTTCTTTGGCTATCCGTTCAAGAAACTCGCCGAGGCCGTTCGCGCCGCCGTGGTCGCCGCCATCGATGCCCAGGTGGGCGTCGAGGTCGAGCGCGTTGACGTTTGCATCGACGGCCTCGTTTTCCCCAAGGAGTAACCTTTGAGCCTTAAGGTTTATCGCGGGCGCACGCTTGCCCGCAGTCAGGCGCTGCAGCTGCTGTTCCAGGCCGAGGCCACGGACAGCCCGCTCGAGCGCGTCCTCGAGGGCGATTTCCTGATCTCGAAGGGTCCCCTCGACCCCTATGCGCTGGAGCTTTGCCGCGGTGCCTACGAGCATATCGATCGTATCGACTGCGCTCTGCGCGCCGTCGCCAAGAACTGGGATCTTATGCGCATGCCCGGCGCCGACCGCAATCTGCTGCGTATCGCCGTCTACGAGATGCGCTTCCTCACTGACGAGGAGGTCTCGGACGCCATCGTGATCAACGAGGCCGTCGAGCTTGCCAAGGCCTATGGCACCGACCAGTCCGCGTCGTTTGTCAACGGCGTGCTGGGCAAGATTGCTCGTAGCGAGGAGCTGCCGGGCGAGGACTTGTATCAGGAGTTGCTGGCCGAGGACCGTGCCCGCGAGGAGGCCCAGGCTGCTGAGGCTGCCGCCAAGGTTGCCGCCGCTCAGGCTGCGGCCGGCGTTCTCGATGAGGACGCCGAGGTCGCCGAGGCCGAGACCGGTTACGTCGAGGAGTAGCCATGCCAGAGGGTTCCGTCCGCAACTTCGACGAGATCTCGGACCGCTTGGACCAGATTATCGCGACCGTTCGCTCCAAGGATACGTCCCTGGAGCGTTCGCTCGATCTGTTTGACGAGGCGATTGAGCTGGGATCTCGTGCGGTCGACATGGTCGACAAGTTTGAGCTGACGCCTCGCGAGGCGGATAAGCTCGAGCAGGAATACGATGAGGATGCGGCAAACGAATCCAAGGATAGCCAGGCCGCGTCTCCGGATACGAATGGTTGATGGCATTCATGAAACGCGTGCGTCTTGATGACGAACTGATTTCACAGGGCATCTGCGCCGATCGCGCGGATGCCCTTCGCACTCTTATGGCCGGCTTGGTCTCGAGTGGCGGTGAGCGCTTGACTTCGCCGGGTCTTAAGGTGATGCCGGGGCTGCCGCTGCACGTGAGAGGGCGCATTCCCTATGTTGGCCGCGGCGGTCTTAAGCTCGAAGGCGCGCTTGATGCGTTTGGCATCAATCCGACGGGCCTTGCCTGTTTGGATGTGGGCTGCTCTACCGGGGGTTTTACCGATTGCCTGCTCAAGCGCGGAGCTGCGACCGTTGTCTCTGTGGACGTGGGTCGCGCCCAGTTCGATTGGTCGTTGCGTCAGGACGATCGCGTGACGCTGCATGAGCGCACAAACGTGACGCAGCTGCCTGAGCTTGGCTATGCCGGCGCCATCGACCTGGCTGTGTGTGATGTCTCGTTTACCAGCATCGCGAACATTATCGATGCGGTACTGGCGTGCCTGGCGCCTACGGGTGCATTCTGCACGCTCGTAAAGCCACAGTTTGAAGCTCCGGCGGCGCTGGTGGGCGAGGGCGGCATTGTGAGCGATCCCGCTGTACGCCGCGATACGATCGTGTCGGCGGTTGAGCTCTTTGCTGCCAAGGGGCTGTTCCCGGTCGATGTGTGCGTGTCGCCCATTCATGGTGCCAAGGGTAACGTTGAGTTTTTCCTGTACGGCACGAGATTTGAATCTGGCGACCGCTCGCAAGACGTGCTGCAATCCCAGGTATCGGTTTTGAGCGAGAAAGCTGCAACGCTATGAAGGTCTTTCTGGTTCCCAATTACTATAAGCAAGAGGCGGTCGAGAGCGGCCTGATGCTCGAGCTTTGGCTTTCGCGTCAGGGCTATGAGGTCGTATGGGCTGCCGACCAGCGCTCCAAAATCCAGACTGCGCCCGATGTTGACGATGCCGACCTGGTCATTACGCTCGGCGGCGACGGTACGCTTTTGCGTGCCGCCCGCATCCTTAACTACCGCGAGATTCCCATTTTGGGTCTTTCCTATGGTCATTTGGGTTTTTTGACGGCCGCGAGCCCCGAGGAGCGCGACATTTTGCAGGTCGTGAGCGATGCCCTGTCCGGTGAGCTCCATGTGAGCCGCCGCGCCACCATCGCCGCTGATATCGTTTCGGTTCGCGAAGACGGCACGAAGGATGTCGTGCGCACGTTTGCCCTCAACGATATGGCGCTTACGCGCGGACCCCTGTCCGATATGGTCGAGTTCGACATCACGGTGTCCGGCCATCATATCGACCGCCTACGCGGTGACGGTGTCGTCGTTTCGACGGCGACTGGTTCTACGGGTTACGCGCTCAGTGCCGGTGGCCCCATCGTGAGCCCCGACTATACGGGCATGGTCTGCGTACCCATTGCGCCGCACACCATTCAGGCCCGTGCCTTCTTGACTTCGCCTAGTGATGTCGTCGAAATCTTTATGTCCGATGATCGCCCGAGTGTTCCGGCGATTGCTATCGATGGACAGTTTATTACCTGCGATGGCACCGTTGAGAGCGTGGCTGTGCGCCGCGGGCCCGGAGATGTGCTGCTGCTCGATTACGGCCCCGAGAGCTTCTATAACTCGGTGAGCCGCGTTTTCTACGGAGTCCGTCATGATCGATGAGCTGCAGGTTTCTAACATTGCACTCATTCGCGAGGCGACGCTGGTGCCGAGTGCCGGTCTGACTGTCCTGACCGGCGAGACCGGCGCCGGCAAGACCGCGCTGTTCTCGGCCCTCAAGCTTATTTTGGGTGAGCGCGCGGATTCGTCGACGGTGCGCGAGGGCGAGGCGCTGGCGAGCGTCGAGGCGCGCCTGTTTGACGGCCCGCACGACACGGAAGGCTTCACGGTCCAGCGCAGCCTTTCCGCCGAGGGCCGCAGCCGCGTCAAGATTGACGGCCGCATCGCCAGCGTGCGCGAACTTTCGGAG
>UQXT01000060.1 GCA_900545075.1 uncultured Collinsella sp.
CTTGTGGCCCTCGCCTATGAACATATCGTCCCGGATGCCGATGACGTCGGCCATGAAGGAAATCATGGTAGCGGTCTCGCGGACGGTCTCGCCGTGAGCGATCTGGGACTTCTTCTCGTCCAGGTCCTGCAGCTCAAGGCCGAGCAGGTTGGCGGCCTTAGAGAAGGAGAAGCGCGTACGGGTGGAGTTGTCGCGGAACAGGGAGACGGCCAGGCCCGAGTCGAAGATCTTGGACGAAACGTTGTTCTCACGCAGCTCGCGCAGGGCGTCGGCGACGATGTAGAGAGCCTTGAGCTCATCGGTGGTCTTGTCCCAAGTGTGCAGGAAATCGCTGCCGTACATACCCTTAAAATCGAGGTCGTTCAGCTGCTCGACGAGCTCGGTAAACTTAGCGTCCATGTAAATATCCTTTCTAAAGATGAAACGATCGCAATGAGTAGATGTGCTCCGGCATGCGCGTGTGGCTAGAACATGCAGAGCACCATGACGAGGACCCGCCACCGTTGAGGAAGCATGGGAGATAACGACCGCGGGCCCCAAGTCAACAGGGGGTGCCGGGGACACGAGCGGCCCCCGGCTCAACAAAATCGAGGAATGGGACTAATCGATCTTGTTGTTGGTCAGACCGGCGCGGAACACGGTGGCGTCGCCATCGGCCTGGCTCGGATCGTAGAGGTTCAGGGCAGCCACGTACATGGCGGCAGCGGTGACCAGGTCGTCCTTGTAGGTGACCTCGTTGGGAGCGTGAGCCTGAGACTCGGCACCCGGGCCAAAGCCCACGCAGGGGATGCCGTAGCGGCCCTGGATGGAGACACAGTTCGTGGAGAAGGTCCACTTGTCGCACAGCGGGCGACCGGTGCGCTTGTCCATGCTGGGCTCGCAGCCGATGCGCTCGTCACCAAACATGGCCTTGTGGGCGTCGACGAGAGCCTTGACGTGCGGAGCGGTCTCCTTGTTGATCCACGTGGGGAAGTAAGCCTCGGTCTCGTAGACCTCGCCGGTCCAGGACGGACGGTCGTACATGTACATGGAGACCTTCACGTCGTCGCCGTACTTCTTGGCAGCCGAGAGACCAAAGACGTGGTCGTCCTCGTTGATGGTGCCGCCCACGGCGCACAGCGAGTTGTGGCAGTTGGTGAGCACGTAGGGCAGCGGGAACTGCTCCATGCCCGAGGCGCGCGCCGTCTGGATGATGCCGACAAAGGTGATGTCGTGGCTCGCCATGGCGTCGAAGCGAATCTTGAGCGCCTCGGGATCTCCGGACGTATTGTGTGCCTGAAGGATTGAATACGCGATGGTGCCGCGCTTGGCATCCTCGGGTGTCTGCGTAATACCGCGCTCGGCAGCCTCGACCGCAGGCACAACCTCGCTGCCGCCGCGCAGGTAGATGCCGTCCTCGTACAGCTTGACCATACTGTCTCCCACTCTGCCCAAAAGATTTGGGCGCATAGCATACATTCGTTCAATATCGTGCCATAGAACGGTTGCGAGTGGGTTACGAATCTGCACGTTCACTTTATCTCGGTAAAGTAAAGGACGAGCCCGGTGCAGGACCGGCAGATTTGGTGCAAGAGTGTCCCTTTCGACTAGTCATTTAAAAACGTCCCCCATGACTGCCGCATCCGGAGCAAGGCAACGCCGCAGGTAGAGGACGGACAGCGAGCGACGTCCAGAGCGAACAAGTTGGCATGAAAAAGGCAAGGCATAGACCTTCTGGTCATGCCTTGCCTTTTGAATGACAAATTGTCGCTCTGGGCGGCGCGCAGCGTCGGCCCGTTACGCGGGTTGGTAAACCCGCGTAACTACAAATCCCCGCCGGCGCCCAGCAGTTTGCGCATGACCTGTTCGGGGTTAACCGAGCCGTCGCGCGGGGCCAGGGCGGTGATCTTCTTCTGCATCTTGTACTCGTGCAGCTCGTCCTCGAGCTGGCGCACGCGGGCGCGGAGCTTTTCGTTCTCGCGCTCGCGCTCCTCGGCACGCTCCTTCATATCGAGGATGCGCACCACGCCGGCAAGGTTGATGCCCTCGTCGGTCAGCTGGTTGATGAGCTCCAGGCGCTCGATATCGGCGCGCGAATACAGGCGCGTGTTGCCGCCCGAGCGCTGGGGGTTCACCAGGCCCTTGGACTCGTAGACGCGCAGAGTCTGCGGATGCATGCCGGTCAGCTCGGCCGCCACGCTGATCATGTACAGCGGTTTGTTCCTATTGTCCTCGGCCATGCTACCTGACCCCTTTCCGTCTCGTTATCGTCCATCATAAGCCCGCGAGCGTGGGCGTGCGCCGCAACCGCCCTAGTACGTCGCCTTGTAACGGTTGACTTTCTCGCGATAGTTGCGCGTGTCGGCCTCGCGCAGCTTGGTCATGGCATCGCGCTCGTCGTCGGACAGGTTCGTGGGGACCTGCACCTTGATCTCGACGAGCAACGCACCCGTGCGGCCACGGTGCTTAACATCGGGCGCGCCCATTTCTTTAAAGCGGAACTTCTTGCCCGTCTGAGTGCCCGCCGGCACCTTCAGACGAACCGTCGCCCCACCGGGCGTGGGCACGTCCACCGTGCAGCCGAGCGCCGCCTCATAGACCGAGACCGGTACCTCCATGGTCACGTCGGCACCCTTGCGCTTAAACAGCGGATGCTCCTCCACGTGCGTGGTTACGACCAGGTCGCCGCGCTCGCCGCCGGCGACGCCGTACTCGCCGCGACGCTTGTAGCGCAGTTTGCCGCCATCGACCGCACCCGCGGGCACCGAGACCGTAATGGTCTGCTGCTCGCCTGTCGAGGGAATGCGGTAGGTGACCTTGTGCGTCACGCCGCGAAACGCGTCCTCGGCCGTCACATCGACGGTCAGCGACAGGTCGCCGCCCTTGCGAGCACGGCTGCGGCCCGCGCCGGCACCGGCAGCGCCCGCAGCCCCGGCAAAGCCCGAGCCCCAGTCGCTGCCCCAGGCGCCGTTGCCGCTAAAGATGCTATCGAAGATGTCGCCCCAGCCGCTGGCGCCCGCGCCGGCACCGTAGCCGCCGCCATACGCGCCACCCGCGCCCGGCATGCCGCCAAACATGAGCATCTGGTCGTACTCTTTGCGCTTCTTCTCGTCCGAAAGCGTCTCGTAGGCCTCGCTGATCTCCTTGAACTTGGCCTCGTCGCCGCCGGCATCGGGGTGATATTTTTGCGCGAGCTTGCGAAACGCGCTCTTGATCTCTTTGTCGGAGGCGCTCTTGGATACGCCCAGGATGTCATAGAAGGTTTTGCCTGCAGCCATCGTAGCTCCTCTCCTGTTACATCCGCCGCCCCTGCGGACGGCGGCTCATGCTGTCATATGGCACTTGGCCAGAAAGGGCCCCGGGTGTTGCCCCGGGGCCCTTCTCAATTACTCCTCGGTGCTCTCGGCCGTATCGGCCGTAGCATCCTCGGGCGCCGCTTCGGGCTCCGGTGCGGGGCGCTTCTCGCCACCGTAGGTCACCGTCACCATCGCGGAACGCAGGATGCGATCCGCCATGCGGTAGCCCTTCTGGTATACGTCGTTGACGGTCTCGTCGTACTGCGATGCGTCCTCGACGCGGCCCACAGCCTGGTGCTCGAGCGGATCGAACGCCTCGCCCTTGGGGTCGATGGGCTCAACGCCCTCGTGCGCAAACACATCGAGCAGCTTGGCATGAACCGCATCGACGCCGTCGACGAACTGCTTAAAGTCGTCGGAAAGCTCTTGGCTGCGGGCATGGTCGATCGCGCGCTCGATATCGTCGATCACCGGCAACAGCGCGGTGACAAGCTTCTCGGTCGCGCGCTCGCGCTCGGCGATGCGCTCGTTGGCGGTGCGGCGACGGAAGTTCTCCCAGTCGGCCTGCAGACGGGCGGTGCGCTCGGTGGCGTCCTTTGCCTTATCCTCGGCGGCCTTCTGAGCCTCTGCCGCAGCATCGAGCTCACTGCGCACGTCGGCAAGCTCCTTTTGGGCCTGCTCGAACTTGAGCTTAAAGTCGTTGTCGGCGGCTTCCTCACCGGCGCGGATAGCAGCTTCCACCATCTCGTCCTCGGTCATCGTCGCCTCCTTGTTGGAATCCTCTACCTGGTTCTCGGCAGCCTCGGCGGCCTCGGCCTCGTTGGCCTCGGTATCGTCGACGGCCTCTACGGGAATCTTCACGTCCTTCTCCTCAGAGTCAACGGGGGCGGCGCCAGCGGCAGCCGCCTCCGTGCGAGCTTTACGGGCGGACATGATTACTTGTCCTCGTCGTCCACAACCTCGTAGTCGGCGTCGACAACGTCATCGTCGGCAGGCTGGGCACCGGCGGCGCCATCGGTCTGCTGCTGAGCGTCGGCGTAGACAACCTGAGCCAGCTCGTAGGCCACAGACTGCAGGGACTCGCCGGCGGCCTTGATGGCCTCGACGTCAGAGCCCTCGAGCGCCTTCTTGGCGTCGGCGATAGCGGCCTCGGCCTTGGACTTCACGTCAGCGGAAACCTTGTCACCCAGCTCGTTGAGGGTCTGCTCGGTGGAGTAGCACAGGCTGTCGGTCTGGTTGCGGACCTCGACCTCTTCCTTCTGCTTCTTGTCCTCCTCGGCATGAGCCTCGGCGTCCTTGACCATACGATCGACTTCGTCGTCAGACAGAGCGGTGGAGCCGGAAATGGTGATCTGCTGCTCCTTGCCGGTGCCCTTGTCCTTAGCGGAGACCTTGACGATGCCGTTGGCGTCGATGTCGAAGGTAACCTCGATCTGCGGCACGCCGCGGCGGGCAGCAGGGATACCGGTCAGCTGGAACTTACCGAGCGACTTGTTGTCGCGGGCAAGCTCGCGCTCGCCCTGGAGCACGTTGATCTCGACGCTGGTCTGGTTGTCGGCAGCGGTGGAGTAGACCTCGGTCTTGGAGGTCGGGATCGTGGTGTTGCGGTCAATCATCTTGGTCATGATGCCGCCCATGGTCTCGACGCCCAGCGACAGCGGGGTAACGTCGAGCAGCAGGATGCCCTCGACGTCGCCGGTGAGCACGCCGCCCTGGACGGCAGCGCCGTCGGCAACGACCTCGTCGGGGTTCACGGACATGTTGGGCTGCTTGCCGGTCATGGTCTTGACGAGCTCCTGGACGGCGGGCATACGGGTGGAGCCGCCGACGAGGATGACCTCGGTCAGATCGGAGAGCTTGAGCTTGGCGTCGCGCAGGGCGTTGGTGACAGGCTGCTTGCAGCGCTCGAGCAGGTCGCGAGTGATCTTCTCGAACTCGGCGCGGGTCAGCGTGTAGTTGAGGTGCAGCGGGCCGGACTGGTTCATGGTAATGAACGGCAGGTTGATGGTGGTCTGCTGGGCGGCGGAGAGCTCCTTCTTGGCGTTCTCGGCGGCCTCCTTCAGACGCTGCAGGGCCATGGGGTCCTGACGCAGGTCGACACCGTTCTCCTGCTGGAACTTATCGGCCATCCAGTCGATGACGCGCTGATCCCAGTCGTCGCCGCCCAGGTGGTTATCGCCCGAGGTGGACAGAACCTCAAACACGCCGTCGGCGAGGTCGAGGATGGAGACGTCAAAGGTGCCGCCGCCCAGGTCGAAGACCAGGATGCGCTGATCGGAGCCCTGCTTGTCCAGGCCATAGGCAAGAGCAGCAGCGGTCGGCTCGTTGACGATACGCTTGACGTTGAGGCCGGCGATCTTACCGGCGTCCTTGGTGGCCTGACGCTGGGCGTCGTTAAAGTAGGCCGGGACGGTGATGACGGCGTCGGTGACGGTCTCGCCCAGATACTTCTCGGCGTCGGCCTTCATCTTTGCGAGCGTCATGGCGCTCACCTGCTCGGCGGTGTAATCCTTGCCCTCGATGTCGACGACGGCACGGCCACCCTGGCCCTCCTTGACCTCATACGGCACGGTCTTGAGCTCGGAGGCGCACTCGGAGTACTTGCGGCCCATGAAGCGCTTGATGGAGAACACGGTGTTCTTGGGGTTGGTGACAGCCTGGTTCTTAGCGGCCTTACCCACGACGCGGTCGCCGTCGGCACGGAAGCCCACGACGGACGGGGTGGTGCGGTCGCCTTCGGCGTTCACGATAATGGTCGGAGAACCGCCCTCGAGAACGGCCATTGCGGAGTTGGTAGTACCAAGGTCGATACCAAGAATCTTGCCCATTAGAAATTCCCTCTCTCTTGTGCGTTCGCGCCGCCTCGACGGTCCGTCGCGCGACGCTTCGGCTTGTCTTTCAGGATGTAGTGTATCCCCTTATGGGCCGGAATATACAAAATCTAAGTCAATTCATATAAGATTTCTTATTGCCGAGAGTTTAGGTTCGCAAATGCGCAGGTAGACGCACTGTTTGAGTTCTCGACAAATCTATTGAGATCTATGTAGAGATGGCTGAGGTTTGGGTCCGAGGGTGCCTGGGGCTGCCTTGCGGAAAGCTTGTCCCGGTTTGAGCGTGGATTCCGGGTCGCAGTTTCCTCTAGCGGGCCCAACCGGAAACTGCGACCCGGTTTTCGGCCAAATAACGGGATGCCCTTTCCGCAGGCGCGCTCAATAGCTCAATATTTCAAGTCACCTTTAGCTAACATTTGCGCAGCTCAACGGCCCCACCTGCGCATTTTTTAGTAAACCTTGGCATACTCGGCGAACGGTATGAAGATGCCGGTCAGAGGGTATTGCAAACGGTCGCTCCCGTGGTATGTTTTTGCCCGAATCAAACCGGCGCGCATCGCCTGTAGCGTCGGTCAACAGAGAGGAAACTACCATGGCTCATCCCGTAATTGATGCTGACGAGTGCATCGCTTGTGGCGTTTGCGTCGACACCTGCCCCGCTGGCGTTCTGGAGCTCCAGGACGTCGCCACCGTCGCTGACGAGGACTCCTGCGTCGCCTGTGGCGCTTGCCAGGACGCTTGCCCCGCTGGCGCGATCACCGAGATCGTCGAGGAGTAACAACTCCCCCACTTGCACACTCAAAAGTACACCGTGCACAAAAAAGGAGGCCTCCGCATCGCCGCGGAGGCCTCCTTTTGTTTGTATAGGCAGTTAATTGGGGACGGGGCTACCTTGGCAGTTGCGGTGGAATAGTTCCCGGTTCATTGCTTAGGTGCCGATTTTAGGAACTATTTCACCGCAACTTATTAAGACAGTATCGGGCTAGGACAAATCATCCTCATAGGGCATTAAATCGGCAAGATAGCCCTTCTCCTTGAGTATGGCCTCGATCTCGTCGAGAGTCTGCTCGTCCTCCGCCGCAATGCGATGGAAGTGATAGCCGCTCGTCACCGTTAGTAGCGGGAAACTCTTGCCGCTCTCGATATCGTGCAGGTAGCGCTCAACATCGCGACGATTGCGAATGTCCAGGTCGGCCGTGATCTTACCGTACACGCGGTGATTGACGATCACGTTGAGCACGGCGCCTCCGGCGTCGACGATACTCGTGAGTTCATCGCCTGCCTGCTCCACGCCGTGGCGAACCTTGACCAAGCGCGTGGGCACGGCGGGGCTGCTAGGGGCCTCCTGCAGCACATAACCACGGTTGGTCGCCACGACATCGTGCCCATCGGCACGCAGCAGGGCAATATCCTGAACCACGATCTGACGGCTCACGCCAACCTCGCGGGCAAGTGCGCTGCCCGAAACGGGCTCCTTGGCCACCTCGAGCACGTCCATGATGGCACGGCGACGCTCGCGGGCGTTCATTATTTACCGTCCAGCAGACGCAGGTGCTTAAGCGAGAGGTCGAGGATCGGCGCGGAGTGCGTCAGGGCGCCCGAGCTAATAAAGTCAACGCCCAGGTCGGCGAGCGCGCGGATATTGTTGGCATCCACGTTGCCCGAGCACTCGGTCTTGGCACGGCCGGCGATAAGCTCAATCGCTGCAGCCATGTCGTCGTGGGTCATGTTGTCGAACATGATGATGTCGGCGCCGGCCTCCACGGCCTCGCGCACCATGTCCAGGTTCTCGCACTCGATCTCGACCGTCGTGGTAAACGATGCATGGGCGCGCGCCATCTCGATCGCACGCGTCACACCACCGGCGGCGTCGATATGGTTGTCCTTGAGCATGACGGCCGTCGACAGGTTGTAACGGTGGTTGCTGCCGCCGCCGATCTCGACCGCGGCCTTCTCGAAGACGCGCATGCCCGGCGTGGTCTTGCGTGTGTCGACAAGCACGGTCTTGGTGCCCTCGAGCGCCGCGGCCATCTGGTGCGTATAGGTAGCGATACCGCTCATGCGCTGCAGGTAGTTGAGCGCCACGCGCTCGCCCGAAAGCAGCACGCGCGCATCGCCACGCACCTGCCCCACGTGGTCGCCGGCGTGGACCTCGTCACCGTCGGCAACATCAAACAGCACCGAGCTCTGCGAATCCAGCAGCTCAAAGGTGCGAGCGAACACATCCAGGCCCGCGATGATGCCATCGGCCTTGGCGATAAGCTCCACCGTGGCGGGGCGCGCCGTGGGGCACACGCTCGCCGTGCTCACGTCCTCAAAGGTAATGTCCTCGCGCAGAGCCTGCAGAATCAGATCATCGACGACGAGCTTCATGGTAATGGGATTCATGGTCTACTCCTCCACGGCCTGCGTGCCGGCGGCACGGGCCAAATCATCGATTGCCAGGGTATCGGCGCTCAGGGCGCGATGGCGGCCATCGAGCGCGGGATCGCCCGCCTGCTCCACGGCCAGCGACTCGCCGGTACGCATATACCACGCGGCGCGACGACCCCAGACCAGCGCCTCGAGCAGGCTGTTTGATGCAAGGCGGTTCTTGCCGTGAACGCCGTTGCAAGCCGTCTCGCCCGCGGCGTAGAGCTCGGGCATCGAGGTGCGACCGTCCTTGTCGACCCACACGCCGCCCATAAAGTAGTGCTGCGTGGGCGTAACGGGAATGGGCTCGTCCAAGATGTCGCGGCCGTCCTCCAGGCAACGTGCGCGAATGTTGGCGAAGTGCCCGGTCACCACATCGCGCTCGACGGGGGCGAAGCTCAGCCACTCGTGCTCGGTGCCGTCCTGCTTCATCTGCTCGCGGATGGCGGCGGCGACCACATCGCGCGGCTGAAGCTCGTCGGTAAAGCGCTCACCGGCGGCATTGAGCAAAATCGCTCCCTCGCCGCGGCAGCTCTCGCTGATCAGGAAGGTGCGGCCCGGCTGCGGCGAGAACAGACCCGTGGGGTGAATCTGCACGTAGTCCAGGTGCTCCATCTTAATGCCATGCTCCTGAGCAATGTAGCAGGCATCGCCCGTGAGCTGCGGGTAGTTAGTCGAATGGTCGTATACGCCGCCGATGCCGCCCGTCGCCCACAGCGTGTGGCGGGCATGGATCTTAAACGGCTCGCCGGCATGCACGCCCCCGGCGGCATTTGCCAGTTCGTCGGCGGGACGAACCGAGTTGTCCTCGTCCACGGGAACGGCGACGACGCCAGTGCACACCGTGGCGCCGTCACGCTCGCCCGTCAGGATGTCGGTCATGGCCACGTGCTCCAAAATCTGCACGTTATCCAGCTTGCGAACGGCCTGGAGCAGCTTGGTCGTAATCTCCTTGCCGGTGATATCGGCATGGAAGGCAATGCGCGGACGGCTGTGTGCGCCCTCGCGGGTAAAGTCGAGGCTGCCGTCGGCCTTGCGCTCAAAATCCACGCCCATCGCCAGCAGGTCGTTGATGACCGAGCGGCTCGAGCGGATCATGATGTCGACGCTCTCGCGGCGGTTCTCGTAATGACCGGCGTGCATGGTGTCCTCAAAGAAGGCATCGTAGTCCGAGCCTTCGGGCAGCACGCAGATGCCACCCTGCGCGAGCATCGAGTCGCACTCGTCGACAGCGCCCTTGGAAAGCATGATCACGCGCGTGCTCGTCGGCAGATTGAGAGCCGCATACAGGCCTGCCACGCCGCAACCGGCAATGACGACGTCACACTCCATATCGGGGTATTGTTTGGTTTCCACAGGAATCCTCTCCCTTGTAATGTGACATAAGGAACTGTCCCTCATGTCACATTGGCTTAGCGCGCCGCGTACTCGAGCATGCGGTCGAGCGTAAGTTTGGCCTGGTCGGCAGCCTCGTCCGACACGCCGATCTGCACCTCACCCTCGCCCGTCTCCAGGCAGTGCACGAGTTTTTCGAGCGTGACGAGATCCATGTTGACGCAGGTGGGCTGCACCGCGGGGAAGTAGAACTTCTTGCCGGTGCCCTGGCAGCGGCGCTCGAGCTCGTAGAGCACGCCGCGGACCGTCACGATGATGAACTCGTTGGCGTCCGACTCCTCGGCATACTTGATGATGCCGGCGGTGGAGCCGATGTAGTCGGCCTCGGCCAGAACGTCAGCCTTGCACTCGGGGTGCGCCAACACGAGCGCGTCGGGATGCGCCTCCCGCGCATCGACGATCTGCTCGACGGTGATGATGTGATGGCGCGGGCAATAGCCATTGTTGAGGATGACGTGCTTTTGCGGCACCTGCTCGGCCACAAAGCGGCCCAGGTTCTGGTCGGGAATGAACAAGACGTGCTGCTGCGACAGCTCGGAGACGATCTTGACGGCGTTAGAGCTGGTAACGCACACGTCACTCCAGCTCTTGATCTCGACCGTCGAGTTGACGTAACACACCACGGCCAGGTCGTCGCCATACTCGGCGCGTGCCGCGTCGACCGTCTCGCGCTTGACCATGTGCGCCATGGGACAGTCCGCGCCCGGCTCGGGCAGTAGCACGGTCTTGGTGGGATTGAGCAGCTTGGCGCTCTCGCCCATAAACTCCACGCCGCACAGCACGATAGTCTGCTGCGGAAGGCTCTTGGCGAGCTTTGCCAGGTAGAAGCTGTCGCCGACGTAATCGGCAACGGCTTGGACCTCGGGCGCCACATAATAGTGCGCCAGGATCACTGCGTCACGTTGGGTTTTTAGCTGATGAATGGCCTCGACGAGCTCTGCGGGTACCAGCGCCGCGCGCTCCGTTGCCGTCGTTGCCGATGCCAGGCCGGCCGCGATATCGCGTGCAAGCTCCGATGCATCCATGTTCGCGCTCTGTGCCATCAAGGCCCCTCTCTTTTGGCGAATCTTGGGGCTTTAGTATGACACCTAGGTTTACAGCTGACAAGACAGCTGTAAACCTAGGTGTAAAGTTGAAATAAAGATTCAATCATGCGGTAGGTCCATTTTCGGACTGGCAAGCTGAGGATAGTCGAGCTCTCGATAGCGCAGGAGGCATCTTTGGACGGCCGCCGCGCATGGTCGACGACATGCCCGCCAGGCAATCGCTCGCCGGCGCCAATCCGCTACAGCGGCGCGGCCGCCGGGGTCAGCTGCTTGATGTAGGCCCACATGCGCTGCTTGGCGGCCTTGTCGGTCAGTGCGGCCTCAAAACCGTCGAGCGCGAGCACGCGACGACCCTGCACATGGGCGACCAAGCCGGGCTTGAGCATAGCGGTATCGAAGTCGTCGATTGCCACGAGCATGTCGGCATAGGTCTCGCGCATGGTATCGGCCGCGCGATCGTCCAGCAGCAGGACCGCCTCGGGGTCCAAGGCCTCGAGCGCCTCGCGGAACAGCTCACACGGCAGAGTCTCGCCCACCGCGACCGCTCCGTCACCCACGCCGGCGACGCTTGCCAGCACGCAAAAATCCTCGGGCGCGTAGCCGATGGCCCCAAGCGCCTTGCGCAACGCCGCGCCATCCGGGCCGGCGGCAAGCTCGCCACCCGAACGCTCGGCCTCGTCCAAATCGCCTTTGACCAGCACGATCGGCGAGCACGCGTTGCCCGCGATACGCACGCCACGGACCGCAAGCGATG
Source organism: uncultured Collinsella sp. (assembly GCA_900545075.1). Classification (GTDB taxonomy): domain Bacteria; phylum Actinomycetota; class Coriobacteriia; order Coriobacteriales; family Coriobacteriaceae; genus Collinsella. Next base: position 11,714 of record UQXT01000060.1, read on the forward strand.
TGAGCTCCTGCTCGGCCGCCTGGGCGATGGCTTCTTTTTTCTGGCTTTGTGACGTGGACATGCGCTCTCCAATCGTTTGCGTGCCCACCATTATATAAAAGAGCTGCCCGCGAGTGGTTGCTTTGCGGGCGGCTGGGTATAAGCACGGTCGTACTGAGTTTTACGCGGCCGAGCCGCGTCGCATTATGGAGGTCACCATGGCTGACATTAATCAGATTACCCCCGAGAACTTCGATTCCATCGTTAACGACAGCCTGCCCGTGCTGGTCGATTTTTGGGCACCGTGGTGCGGGCCCTGTCGATCCCTCTCGCCCATCGTTGACGAGGTTGCCGATGAGCTGGCGGGCAAGCTCGCCGTTGCCAAGTGCAACGTCGACGACAACCAGGACCTGGCCATGAAGTATGGCGTCATGAGCATCCCCACGCTGATTGTGTTTAAGAACGGCGAGGAGATTGACCGCTCGGTTGGCGCTCTGCCCAAGGCGAGGCTGCAGGCGCTGCTGGAGAAGCATCTGTAATACGCTTGTTACTTACCCGCCGTCCATGAGCGCTTTTGCACCGCTCGCCGGACTGCCGGGCGCGGCGCGGACGACCACGGATAGTATGGTAGTTACAAACAGCCCCCAGTGAACGGGTGCGAGTCACACAGACTCGCACCCGTTTTCTTATGCAGCTGCGCACAGAGCGGGCGTAGTAAAATCTGAACCACTGAACTGCCCCATACAAAAGGAGATTTTCCATGCATGATGTTGGAATGAACATGAGCCAGCTTGCCATGAGCGTCAAGCAGGTCGACGACACCATCGAGCTCGCTCACGAGTGGAGCCATCAGCTGCTGCATGCGACCGAGAACTTTGATATGGAGTGCA
>UQXT01000061.1 GCA_900545075.1 uncultured Collinsella sp.
CACACGGGAGGCAGGTTAACTAATTCGGTCCCGGCATTCAGAAAAGTCAGTGCAGCAAAATGGCGATGCGGATAGGAACGTGGGCATGGTTTTCGCTGCGCGCACGGGTCCCCTGGGGAGCGCCGTGCATTTTTGGGAGTATTCAGCAAGCCAGGACGGCTGCATACACGCCGGACACACCATATTGGTCCCAAGGACGCCTTCGACCGGCGATTTGAGTCGGCAGGCAAACCCCGCCAGGACAAAAAGGCATGCTTCGCGCCGCGCCGGACCCCAAAATGACGTCAATCTCCGCAACGTTACTCAGCCGCAGCGGCACCGGCAGAGCTCGCGGTGCTGAATACTCCGTTTTTTGCACGGCACGGGCGGGGGTACATCAGGATCAGGAAGGACATCCCAGCCTTTTTATGCAATCTGTAATGGGAAGTATGCAAAACACCAAGAGATAGCATTGCTGGTATTCAAATTGAGCGCGGGGCAGCAGCACCTCCGCCCCGCACCCAAATCCAACAGAGCAGGGACGCTCATGGTGGATCCCCACCAAAATGCAAACGCGGCTCGAGCGCCATCCCAAAATAGGCTGCGCGAGCCGCGTTTAACGGTACGACATGAATATTAGCGCTCGTAAATCAAGTTGCCTGCCAGGTAGGTCGCCTGAACCTTGGTGGCCTGGAGCTCTTGGGGGTCGATGGTGAGCGGGTTTTGGTCCAGGACTACCAGGTCGGCGTACTTGCCAGGCTCCAAGCTGCCGAGGTTTTGCTCGTCGCCCGCTGCATAGGCGCTGCCCAGGGTGTAGTTGCGCAAGGCTGTTGCCGCATCGATGCGCTCGCTCGGCAACCAGCCGCCCTCGGGCCAGTGGCTTTTGGGGTCCTGGCGCGTGATGGCCGTGTAGAGCACGTTCATGCTGGTAACGGGCGTGATAGGGCTGTCGGTACCGAAGGCTTGGCGAATGCCGCGCTGCTTATAGGTTGCGAACGGCCACATGATGCGGCTGCGCTCCAGGCCCAGATCGCGCTCCGGTCCACCCGGGTCGAGTGTAATGTGGCAGGGCTGGCTCGAAGCAACCACGTTGAGCTTGCGCAGGCGGTCGATGTCCTCGGGCAGAAGGTTCTCCAGGTGCTCGAGCGTGTTATGGCCGTGCTGGGGCAGGCCGTACAGGTCGGCTGCTTCCTCGAAGATATCCAGCGCGGCATGAATCGCACCGTCACCAATAACGTGGATGCGTACGGTATGACCGCGCTCCGCGGCCGCCAGAACCAGTTTGCGCATGCGCTCAGCCGGGACCGTCAGACGACCCTGGTCGCCCGGGAAGCGCGGATTGGTATAGGGCTCGGTGAGATATGCCGTGTGTTCGCTCGACACGCCGTCGAAGAACTGCTTAAAACCTGGCGCCGAAAGCAGCGCGTTGTTCGCGTAACGTACCTGGAGCTCTTCTAGACGCGACTGGTCATCCAGCAGCGTGGGGAACAGATGGGCACGAATGCCCAGCTTGCCGGTCGTCTGCAGCTTGTCGTAGACATCGTCGCGGATAAAATCACAGCCCGGCATGGGCATGAGCGACATATCGCAGATCGAGGTGATACCCTGCTCGGCCATGCGCCTCATTTGATCGGCGTAAGCGCTTGCGATGCGATCTTCGCCCAGCCACTCAAGACAGCGCGGCAACAGCTGCATGGCAGCCGCTTCGTGAGCAATGCCCGTGAGCTCGCCGTTTGCGTCCTTGTCGTAGCTGCCGCCCGCTGGCGGCTCGCTGTCGCGCGTGACGCCGAGCGCCTCGAGTGCGCGGCTGTTGAGCCACAGCGTGTGGCCGTCGCCCGAGTACATAACGCAGGGACGATCGGGGAATGCCGCATCGAGCGACGCCTTGGTAGGATGCTCGGGCGGGTCCCAACGGTAGTCGCGCCAGCCCTGCGTCACAACCCAAGCGTCGTCGGGCAGGTCCTGGGAAAACTCGAGCGCGTGCTGTACCAGCGCCGCCTCGGACGTGCCCATATCCATGAGCATGTACGGCGAAGAACCGACCGAGGTATGGAAGAAGTGCAGATGAGCGTCATGGAAACCGGGGCAGACAAACTGCTCGCCGTAGTCGAGAACCGGCGTGGCGGCGGGAGCGGCGGCGATCACGTCATCGGGCTTGCCGACTGCGACGATACGGTCACCTGCGATGGCAATCGCCAGCTCACGAGCAGTATCGATGCCGTCTTGCGCGGTAAAGACGTTCTTGGAGCGGATAATCCGATCGATATGTTGCATGGGCATCCCCATCTCTGGCAGGAAATTCAACACCCCCGAGTGTACTCCCCCGTCTCGGTTACAAAATGCCAAGCGGCAAACGGCAGCTTTGCCAGCCCTAGCGGCAGGTGGCATACTGGAGAGAGCCTGTACGATTTTGCGATCAACCCAGCAAGGAGCAAATCGATCATGACGAAGACCAAGGCACAGCAGATTATGGCGGCGACCGAGGCTCGCGCGGCAGACGACGTCACCGCGGCCATCCGAGATATCGCCGCCGAGTTTGAGCCCTATATCATCAAGCAGCGTCGGCACTTCCATAAGCACCCGGAGCTGAGCCTCGCCGAGGAGCGCACGACCTCCGACATCGCCAACCAGCTCGACGCCATGAATATCCCCTATGAGCGCCCCCTTAAGACGGGCCTGGTGGCGACCCTCCGCGGCACCGCGCCCGACGCCTACCGCGAGGACGGCGCGCCGCGCCGCCGCATCCTGCTGCGCGCCGATATCGACGCCCTGCCCGTCACCGAGCAGACCGGCGAGGAGTTCGCCAGCGTCAACGAGGGCTGCATGCACGCCTGCGGCCACGACTGCCATATCGCCATGATGCTCGGCACGCTGCAAATCCTGCGCCATATGACTGACGACATCCACGGCGAGGTCCGCATCGTCTTCCAGCCCAGCGAGGAAAACGGTCAGGGCGCCAAACTCATGATCGGCACGGGCGTGCTCGACGGCGTCGATGGCGCCTACGCCGCGCATATCTGGAGCGAGGTTGACGCCGGCACCGTGAGCTGCGAGCCCGGTCCGCGCATGGCCAATACCGACTGGTTCCGCATCGACGTCCGCGGCACCTCATGCCACGGCGCCATGCCCCAGCGCGGCCACGACGCCGTTATGGTTGCCGCCGAGATCGTCAACGCCCTGCAGACCATCGTTTCGCGCGAGATCAGCCCCTACGAACCGGCTGTCATCACCGTCGGCGAGCTGCACGGCGGCACCGCGCGCAACGTTATCGCCGGCACGGCCTACCTCGCCGGCACGGTGCGCACCTACGGCGATTCGACCCACGAGGAAATGCCGGAGCTTATGCGACGCATCGTGGAGCATACCGCAGCAGCTCTGGGCGCCGAGGCAGAGCTCACCGACTACACCATCGCCAACTACAAGGTCGAAAACGACGCAGCTTCGAGCGAGCGCTGCCGTCAGGCCGTAATCAAGTGCCTGGGCCCCACCGGTCAAGGCCATTACCGTGGCACGCTCTCGGGCGAGGATTTTTCGGAGTACCTGCGCCGCGTGCCGGGCGTGCTCGCCTTTGTAGGTACGCGTAACCCCAAGATTGGCGCCACGTACGCCCAGCATTCCTGCTTTTACAAGATCGACGAGACCGTGCTGGCAAAGGGCTCCATGGTGGCCGCCCAGTATGCTATCGACTTTTTGGCCGAGCCCACGCAAGAGGAGCTCGACGGCCCCGCGATCACCGCGGTCGCCGAAACCAACCCCGATCTGGCCGCCAAGTTGCGCTCTGCCAAGGCGACGACCGCCGAGGCTCGTGGCGCCATCCACGACGCCCGCACGGCTCGCCATGCCGCAATCAAAGGCATCCACGAAGCCCGCGCTGCCGCTCGCCGCGAGGAGAAACACGACGAGTAGTCGTCACACCCATCCATAACAGCCTGGCTAAAGCAAAGCGGGGGCGGACGCGTCGAAACGTCCGCCCCCGCTCATCTGTCAAGCGCTATTTCTACTATTTCTACCCCGTCCCCAAATGGCAGACGGCATGGCTACTCGTCCTGAGGTTCCTCGTCGGAGCTTGGCTCGGACGCCGGCTCAGGTGCAGGTGCCGGCTCAGGCTCAGGCGCAGGCTCGGGCTCAGATGCCGTCTCAGACTCGGGCGCCGGCTCAGGCTCGGTCGCGGGAGCGGCTGCAGGTGCCGGCGAAGCATCCGGAGCACTGTAACCCGAGGGAGCGGACTTCTTCTCGAAGGGCAATACAAAAGTCAGGACATCGTCCTTGTCCTCGTCAGCCCACTCGCTTGCATAACGTGCCACCCAATAGCCAACGGCACGGTACTTGAGCATCTTGCCAAAGACCGTAAGAAATACGGTAACGAAAGCGATCAGCACCAGGAACAGCACGAGTGTGATGCCGCCGCCGGCAACAATCGCCTCAATACCCGTAGGACGATAGTAGTAGCTATACATACCGACAGAGGCAATGGCGCCAAAGATGGCTGTCAAGATCCATGTGACAACGTTGGCGACCAGGCCCGTCAAAAACTCGGGAAGCCACGAAGCGCAAAACAGCTTGGTCTTATTGTTCTTAAAGGCCGCCCAGACCTTATCGAGCGAAAACGCGCTCTCGACGCGACCGGTCACCGCAAAGTGCATCACGGCAATGTCGGCGAACATCTTAAAGAAGACACCCAGAATCGCCGAGGCAATTAGCGCCAGGACAAGCAGGCCGAGCGAACCGAACAGCGCAGCCTCGAGCGCATAAGAGCCGTAATAAGAATACGAGCCCGCGGCGCCAATTACCACGCCCTCCACCAGCGAAAGCACTACACCGATAACGGGAATGGCAGCGATAACCTCGAGCACGACCGAAATAACGCTCGAAAAGACTCCAAGGCCAAACGATGTGGAACGCATCAACGGACGATCCATACCGTCATCAATCTTAAGCGACAGATCGCGACCCCACTCGATGCCAAAGCCCGAACCGCACACGCTCGCCACGTAAGCGGCCAAAAAGCCGATAGCGGCTGCAATACCGCCGATAACGGGAATAAACAGCACGAGCACCGACACGACACAGATAAGCGCCGGCAAAAAGGCAATCTGGCACACGCGCTGCAGCACGCCCGGAGTCTTGGTCATATCCTCAAACGCCTGAGCCATGCAGCCCTTGGGCACGTTCATGACAGGTTGAGGGACAAACTGCTGAGGTTGAGGCTGACCCTGAGGGGCGGAGGCTGCAGCACCGACATTGGGGGCGCCACACACGCCGCAGAACTTATCGCTATCGCCCATGGGGGCGCCACACTGCGAGCAGAACATCGAAATCATCCCTTCGTATCTTGAGCGAATCACCTGGATCGCAAACGATGTCTTTAGCATCATTATTGCCCAATGTGGGGTCAAATACTCAAAGATGACCGATTTGCAAGATACACGGCGCCAGCAGGCGGTTCGTTGAATACGTCTGTGCTAGTTCGTGCCGCGGAAACCCTTGCCGACGATCTCGGAGCTGTCGACAATCGTGATAAAGGCACCCGGATCGACCTCGCGCGCATAACCGCGCAGCTGCACAGCCTCGCGACGGCTCAGCACGCTCATGATCACCGTCACGCACTTGCCCGAGAAGGCACCGTAGCCGCGACTGATGGTCGCCGTACGGTTGAGATGTTTGACGATAAACTCCTCGACCTTAAGGGGCTCGGAACAAATGACCGTGCAGACCTTACGAAGGTGAATGCTCTCGATGGCCTTGTCGACCACGAGCGTCTTGGCAAACAGGCCGAGCACGCAATACAGGCCGACACGCGGACCATACAAAAAGGCCGCGATGGCCACGATGCCGATATCAACCAACAGCAGCGCGCGGCCAATCTCGAGCGTGGTGCGGCGCTTGAGGATCATGGCGAGGATGTCCGTGCCGCCCGTCGAGGCGCCAATATCAAAGACGATGGCGCTGCCGAGCGCCGGCAGTATCACGGCAAAGCACAGGTCGAGCCACATATCGCCCGTCATCGAAACATCAGTCGGAATAAAGAGCTCAAAAAACGAAACATAGGCGGACAGCGCAAACGAGGCGAAGACGCTCCACAGGATTGCCTTGCGCTCCAAAAAGATAAAGCCCAAAACGACGAGAACCGCGTTGATAATCCACATAAAGACGCCGACGGGCAGGGTCGGGAACAGCGTGGACAGAATGACCGACACGCCCGAGGTGCCGCCAAAAGCAAAGTGATTAGGGGTTTTAAACGCAACGATGGCAAAGGCCGTAAGAATCAGGCCCAGATTGAGCTCGGCGAAAAAGCGCGGGAAGCCCGGCTCCTGGCTGCGCTTTTGGCCGGCACGCTCGCCGCGCTCGATATCGGTGCGATCAACCACGCGCTCCATCGGCACCACGGGAGGACGATGCACCTCCTCAGCAGCTCGCGATGCCGCCTCTGCCGCGGCAGCCTCAATTGCCCATGCCTGGCTTTCTGTTTCGTGCTCGTCAGCCATTACGGCAACCCCTCGTTAACAATTTGGAAACAATGCGCCCATTAGGGTAACGCGGAACGCGACGATTGCAACCCCTAGTTAGACGAGCGGTATGCCTACATCGGGGGGCATACAAATAACGGCCGGCCGCACATACATCCGTGCGGCCGGCCGTTTGACGTTTTCGCAGATAAAACCTGCCAAAATAAACCTGTCCCTTTTTGGCAGGTTACCTTTTTGGCAGGTTACCTTTTTGGTAGGCTACTCGTGCTGGTTGGTGCGGTGCTCGTACTCCTCGGGGGTGATGACATCCTCGATGCGCAGGTTGACGCCCGCCACCTCAAGGCCGGTCATCGCAGCCAGACGCTCGGTCACGCGTGCCTTAACGTCGTCGAAAATCGCGGGCGCGTAGGCGCCGTACTCGATAATGACGGAAATGTTGACGACCACGCGGTTGTCATCGGTGACCTCGACCGTCACGCCCTTGGTCAGATTCTCGGCACCAAACTGCTCCTGCACAAAGTGCATGAGGTTGCCCTTCATGCCCAAGACGTGCGGCACCTCGCGGGTAGCCATAGCGACGATCTTCTCAATCACACCGTTGGAATAGGTCAGCGAGTCCTCGGACTCGTCTGTTTCCTCGTCGTCCTCATCCGCATCGGACTCGGCCTCGACGAGCGCCTCGTCCTCGAGCGTCACATCCTCGGCTTCGGCGACGGCCGCCTCGTTCTCCTCGAGCTCGGTATCGGCCACATCGACCTTCGTGTTAAAAGCCATGGTTCCTCCTTATGCCTGCCGCGGATGCGACAGTCGAATACATGCTAGCGGCCACTAAACAGGCGGCCAAGGAAGTTGACGATTCCGTTCTCGCCGTCGCGGATCTGGCCAATCACGGCGCCGATCAGCACAAAGAATGCGATGACGAGCGTATCCCACAGGCCGAGCGTGAGCACCAGCACAGCGAGCACAAAACCCGCGACGGCTCCGAGCGTGGTGTTGGGATGACGGACGGCATAGCTCCAGATGGCTGCCCCCGTACCCTTGATGAGACCCATGGCCTCATCAAAATCATCGGCGACCGCGTCATGCGACTCGGTACCCTCCACCTTGGGATCGACGACCTCGCCTGCCGGCGCAGCGCTCTGATCGATGGTCAGGCGCGGGGTGCGGACGGTCTTGTCTTGATTGGTATCACTCACCGGAAACCTCCACGGTCTGGACGGTAGTCTTGGACGGCAAAAAACGAACGCGTGCGGTCGTGCCCGGCGTGCCGAGCATGGTGTCGCAGGCCTCCTCGATACGTTGCTGCATCGCGGCTGCAAGGGAGGCCACGTCCCGGTCGTCGAGCGCGATGGCGTCGACCTTAAAACGGACACGCGATTCGTCGGAGCCCTGCACGCGCGCCTCGACATGCTCGACCATCACGCGGTCGTCGCGCTCTGCCGCAGTGCGAGCACACGAGGAGAGGGCAGCGAGCGTGACCTCGATATTACGCTCCCCCGCCGGATGCACGCAGGACGGCTCGCGACGAGCAAACATCAGGCGGAAGAAACCCACGAGCACGCCGAGCGCCACGACACCGCCGCACGCCGTAACAACGATGCGCGGCAGCGGATCGCGCATCAGCAGCATAAAGCGATAGGTATATGGTCCCCAAAACTGGCAGACTAACGTGCCCAGCGCCACGACGGCGGCGGCAAGATACACGATCGCCAGGGCTCGTTTGAGCACGCGCATGCGGCGCTCCCTTCAAATCTTGATCCACAGAATGCAAAACGATTCACATCATTATAAAAGAGCCGGGTCCGGTGCCTCATGCACGCGGATCCGGCTCATCTATTCCACGAGGCTTGCATGCTCGCTTCATTATGCCCAGATATGCACGGCTCAATCCGTGCGGGCGCTACTCCTCCTCGAGGGCAGCGATGACCTCGTCGGTCATGTCCATGGTGCTGTAGACGTCCTGGACATCGTCGAGCTCCTCAAGACGGTCGATGAGGCGCTGAACCTTCTTGGCATCGGTACCGGAGACCTCGGTCGGGGTGGTCGGGACCATGGTGGTCTCGGAGCCCTTGACCTGGATGCCCTGCTCCTCGAGTGCCTTGGAGACAGCCATGACGTCGTTGGCAGCGGTCCAGACGATCCACTCCTCGCCGGCGTCCTCGTAGTCCTCGCCACCGGCCTCGGCGATCGCCATCATAAACTCATCCTCGTCACCGGCAGCACCGTTGGCGATCATGGTCTCCTTCTTGGCGTTCTCGTCCAGGACCTCCTTGGCAACGACGATCTGGCCCTTGCGCTCAAACTGGAAGGCGACGGAACCGGAGGTGCCCAGGTTGCCACCAGCGTGGGAGAAGGCGGAACGGACGTCGGCAGCGGTGCGGTTGCGGTTGTCGGTCAGGCAGTCGACGTAGACGGCGACACCGGCGGGACCGTAGCCCTCGTACACGATGTTCTCGTAGACGGCGGCATCGGCACCCGAACCAAAGGCCTTATCGATAGCGGACTTGATCTTGTCCTTAGGCATGGACTGAGCCTTGGCCTTGGCAACGGCAGCGGCGAGGCTGGCGTTGTTCTCGGGCAGCGGGTCACCGCCGAGACGGGCAGCAACGGTGATGTTGCGGCTGAGCTTGGAGAAGAGGGCGGAACGCTTGGCGTCCTGCGCGCCCTTACGATGCTTGGTTGTGGCCCACTTAGAGTGTCCGGACATACGTGTCTCCTATCGGTTTTGACCTAAAGCCCAGCGTGGATGCTCGGGCAATATAAACAAACGTCGTTATGATATACCTACCGGCCTGCAAGATAAACCCCAAAATGAAGGCGTCGTGATGATGCAAGCCCTTGGCGCAAAGCAACCTGTCCCCGATATGCCAATCTTGGGCTAGGCCCAGAGGAGGTCGCTGCGGGTGATCGTGGCACCGATGGCGAAGGGCATGCATGCAATGACTGGGTACAGGTAGCGCATGTAGGTCGATCCGTTACATGGACCGATCAGGCACACGGCGAGCACGCCCAGCAGCGGTATCCAGATGGCCAGCGCGCGCCACGAATGGCGGCGCAACAGGTAGACCACTACGGAAATCATGATCCACACGTAGGTGGCCGAGCTCATGGTGAGCGAGATAAACGGGATGCGCTGCACCGCCACGCGGTACAGGTTAATCAGGTGGTCGCACCAACGCACGGCCTTGCTATCGACCGGATGGAAGTCAAAGTACTTGAGGTTATCGGGCTTCGCCATGATCTCGGCACTGCGCGCCGTGCTGTAGACCCAGGCATCGCGAGCACTCGGATAGAAGTACCCGTAGTAGTTATTGACGAGCGCCGAGATGTAGCACTCGGGGTCCTTTTTGAACATCAGGGCCCACACCTCAAAATAGGCCTTGATGTCCTCCTGCGAGGCGTACTCATTGAAGCAGTTTTTGACGGCATCCGACTTGTCGGGGTTGTAGCGACGGCCCAGGTTCTCGTACTTAAGCACCCGATCGATCACAGCGCGCTCCTCATCGGTCACCAAGCCGTCGCAGGGAGCTTCCTCGATCGTGCCATCGTCTTTGACCTTGGGGTTAACGCCCGAATTAAGGCCGTCGTGCTTTTGGACGAAGCGTGCCGTCTGTTGAAACGGAATCGAGAGGATCTCGCGCTTGGAGCCCGGCGTGATATCGTGCGCCGGCATAAATACCTTGGTGAAATACATGTTGGAGACAAGGCAGAGCGCAAGCACTGTGAGCACGCCGACCCAGCGGAAGCGCGACGTGGCGTACGAGGGCGTGACGCCAGACTGTTTGGCCACGCGACGGGCCACATGCGCGTCCCAGGCGCAAAACGCCGCCGCAATCACGCAGGCCGCCAACGGAAAGACCAGGCCGCCATTGCGCAAAAACGTGGAACCCATGGCACCCAGCACGAGCAACAGCCAGTCGTGGCGCGCAAAGAGCACAGGCGCCTGTTCGCCCGCGCGCTCGGCATTGGCATCGCGACGGGGCAAGCCACATGCCACGAGCTTGACGGTCGGAACGAGCAGCACCAAAAACGCATCGGCGAAAAGTACGTCTTTGGTCAGCAGCGCCGCGTAGTTGGAGAACATCGGCATAAACGCAAAGAACAGCAAAATGACGCCGCGGACCGGCAGACTCACGCCCAGCTTGCGCAGCGACGATACGGAATAGGCCATGCAGGCGGCCGTGATGACAAATTGGGCACAGATGTAGATGGCAAGCCCCGCATTGGCGCTGTTGAATAGCGAAAGCCCCAGTTGCACACACGAGCCGATGATGGCCGTGTGCACCACCGGATGATGGCCGTTGAGCAGCACGTTGGGATTAAGTAGGCGTAGGTAATCGCTCGTGCCGTTAGGGTAGTTGAACCATTGGCGGATCTGCGCGCCTGTGTCTCCCATAAAGAAGCCGGGCAGCGAGGCGATAAGCGTGGGCGCCCAGACAATCATGAGCACAAGAAACGGCCCGACAAAAGGATGGACCGAGAGCACAGCGTGGACCACACGCCACACGCGGCCAAAATGCGCCTCCGAAAACGGAATGCGGCGGGAGCCCAACCAATCCAAAAACTCAAAAGCCAGATAGAAGGCAACAATCGCCAGAAGCATCCAGCCCGCGCCGCCAATCCAGGCGCAGATAACGCGCGCTTTGTCGCCCAGCACAATCTCGGCCGAATCGGTAAGGTCGTAGCTACGGCCAAACACCATGCAAACGGCAAAGAACAGCGATGGCAGCACGACCGACGGGCGCCAAGCGTCACCGCGGCCAAAGAACACATAGCGAAACGGCAGCGTAAGCAAACAGGCAAGTGCGAGCAGCATCACTGCGTCGGTATGGCCGGCAAACGAGAGAAGTACCTCATAGCACACATAGAGCGTGCCCGTCGCCTTGGGGTCGATCGCCAGGACCGCGTTGCTCGACACCGGAGCGGGATCGATGGAAAACGCCGTGGTCGCCAGCAGGGCGAGCAAAAATGCGACGAGCGTCTGCTTGGCGGGATAGCGCTTAAACCAAACGATGCGGGCAGCGTCGCGCGCAGCCGTTGCGGAGAGGTCGGGATCCTTCACAGTCCGAATAGCCTTTCTAGAAACCTGCCAAAAAGGGACAGGTTTATTTTGGCAGGTTTTATCTGGGGAAACGTTACGGTTCTG
>UQXT01000062.1 GCA_900545075.1 uncultured Collinsella sp.
TTAACGGCATCAGAGGCGATGTGATACGAAAAACCTTTACCCATCAAAAACCTGACGAGCTTTTCGAATGCGCGCGCCTCGGGAACGCGACGTTTAGCGAGCAAGGCCGAAGCGCGGGCCAAGTCATCATCCACGGCAAAATATGCCTCGGGATACCCGGGGATATCGTCAAGCACAACATGACGACGCTTGAGCTCAACCTCGATCTTGCGCTGTCCCCAGCCGCGACGCTTACGCTCTTCAATAAAGTACGAACAAAAGCGGTTCTCATCCAAAAATCGATACTCGGTCGCTCGAGCAACGGCAAAATCGATCGCGGGCTGTCGAAAGCCATAGCGAGCCAACTTATCGCGTACCTCGCCCGTGGCATGATCGCGACGCGAAAGCATCTCCGTCACCATGGTGAGTGCACATTTGCGTTCGATAAACTGCACCGCCTCGCAAAAGTCATCCCAATCGCAGGGAAGATCGGGGCGATTCTTAACGTACAGGCGCGCCACGCGCACGGGAATCCAAATGGAACGTTCGAAACCGCCCTCAAGATTGCAATCGATATGCGCGCAGGGCTTTTTAGACGCATAACCGCTCGAGAACGAGGAGGCCGCTTTCTTATCGGGAAAGACGACCGTGGCCTCGGTCACCGTATACGACATGTCGGCATCCGCTACTCGTCGTCATCGTCGAGCATCGCGGAGCCATCGATGGCGTACAGCTCATCAAACTCCTCGGGGGCGGGCTGGTCGGTCAACTCAACCTCGGAGGGGGCATCATCGTCATACTCAAGACCGCAGGCAAGGCGAACCTTGTGCTCGATCTCGTCGGCGCAATCGGGGTGCTCGCGCAGGAACGTCTTGGCGGCCTCGCGACCGTTGCCGAGTTTGTCCTCGCCATAGGCAAACCAGGACCCCATCTTTTTGCAGATACCGCACTCGACGGCCATATCCAGAATCGAGCCCTCTTTGGAGATGCCGGTGCCATACATGATGTCAAACTCGGCCGAACGGAACGGAGCGGCAACCTTATTCTTAACGACCTTGGCACGCACGCGATTGCCGATAACCTCGTCCTTGAGCTTGATGGTATCGATTTTGCGAATATCGATTCGCACAGAAGAGAAGAACTTGAGCGCGCGGCCGCCCGTGGTGGTCTCGGGGTTACCGAACATGACGCCGATCTTCTCGCGCAGCTGGTTAATGAAGATGCAGGTCGTGTTGGACTTGGAAAGCGAGCCGGCGAGCTTGCGGAGTGCCTGGCTCATCAAACGGGCCTGCAGACCCACCGTCGTGTCACCGATCTCGCCCTCGATCTCGGCACGCGGAGTCAAGGCGGCAACAGAGTCGACGACGATGGCGTCGATGGCACCGGAGCGCACAAGCATATCGACGATCTCGAGCGCCTGCTCGCCCGTATCGGGCTGGGAAATCAAGACCTCATCGATATCGACGCCAATGCGCGCAGCATAGGTGGGATCAAGCGCGTGCTCGGCATCGATAAACGCAACAACGCCGCCCATGGCCTGCGCCTCTGCAAGGATCTCGAGCGAAAGCGTCGTCTTACCGGAGGACTCGGGGCCATAAATCTCGACAATACGGCCGCGCGGCACGCCGCCGATACCCAAGGCGGCATCAAGCGCCAGAGAGCCCGTCGGAATAGCCTCGACCTCGAGCTCGGGACCGCCGTCGCCATACCTCATAATAGAGCCCTGGCCGAACTTCTTCTCGATCTCGGCCTTGGTAGTGGCGATCATCTCGTCGCGCTCTTTACCCGTCGTGCGTGCATGAACGGTACGTACGGGACCTGAATTCTTGGCCATGAATAGCCCTCCTCTTAACAACCTGAAACGATAATAAACGAACGGCTGTTCGTGGTCAACCGTTCAGATTCATCATATGCACCCGAACATTCCAAAACCCGACCAAACGCAGACCAATCACCGACCAAAAGCTTGACCACGCCAATCACAAATACGGGTGCTCGAACAAATTTAAGCCTTGCACCAGCCCAAACGGCAATATCGCCAAAGGTCCCTATCTCCACAATTAAGGGGCCCTAAGGCCCCTTAAACCATGTCTATTCCATAGAATTGAGCACGCGGACAATGCGTCCCAAAGCCTCCGCGACCGCATGGGCGCGAACGCACGACCGATCGCCCTCGTAATGACAGCGCGCAGACTCGACAACCGGCGCTCCCCCATCGGCTGCGCGATACGCCCAGCCAATATAGAACGTACCAGCGGGGTCTTGGGCGGTGCCACCACCGGGCCCAGCGTAGCCCGTTGCGCTTACGGCTATATCGCTCTGATAAAGGTCCAGCGAGCCGATGGCCATCTCACGCGCCGTCTGGTGCGACACGGCGCTAAACCGATCGAGCGTTTCCTGCTCGACGCCGAGCACGCGATGTTTGATCTCATCGCAGTAGGTCACCGCGCCGCCACGAAGCACCGCCGAGGCACCCGGGATATCGGCAATCGTCGAGGCGATCATGCCCGCCGTCAGCGACTCCGCCGACGACACCGTCACACCACGGGCACTCGCGCGCTCGACAATATCGCGCGCCAGCTCCTCGTTGTTTGCGGCAATCTGCAAATAAGACTCCGTCATACACACCAGGACCTAGACCGAAAAGACGATCTTGCGACAGTTCCAGAAGTACTGGGCACCCGAGATGATGGTCAAAATCACGGCGATGACGTACAGGAAGCGCGACACCGAATAGATACCGAGCAGCAGCGACACCGGTCCCAGCTGAAGGCCAGCCATCGCAAAGACGCACAGATAGCCGCAAATGGAGACCATCGTGGTCGCCGTCTTGTACTTGCCGAGCTTATCGGCCGCAACGACCACACCGGCCGCACTCGCGACCATGCGAAGGGCGCTCACCAGAAGCTCACGGAACAGGATAATGAACACGGACCACACGGTCACCGCGCCAAAATCCAAGAACAGCAGCAGGGCCGAGAACACGAGCAGCTTGTCGGCGATGGGGTCCAAGAACTTGCCGAAATCGGTGATCTCGTTGCGCGAGCGCGCCAGATAGCCATCGACCTTATCGGTGCACGACAGGATCACGTACAAAATGAAGGCGGCGGCTGCAAGCGGACCGTCAAAGGTGCTCCAGTCCGTACCGGCAACGCTCGCGTGAGACAGAGCCGAGACGATCATGAACACCGGGATAAAGACGATGCGAACGCACGTCACGATGTTGGCGGGCGTCCAGACACTCGTCAGTTCCTTATTGCTCTCGTTTGCCACGACGCTCTCCTACTCCACAACATGACCGATAAGCTCATAGCAGAAGCTATCGGTAAACTCGACAGTCAGAATATCGCCCACGGACGCCTCGCTGGCGTCCAGATGCACCGCGCCATCGGAATCGGGCGCCTGGAACCAGGCATGGCCGATCAGCTCGGCGCCGTCCTCGGTCTCCTCGATACCATCGACAATCACCTGGGCACGCTCGCCCACATGGGCGGCGGTGGCAGCAAAACCGAGCGACTCGGCCAGATCCATGGCCTCTTGGGCGCGCTCGAGCTTAACCTCCTCATCGACCTGGCCCTCCATCTTGGCGGCCAGGCTGCCCTCCTCACGCGAGTAGGCAAAGACGCTCGTGTAGTCAAAGCCGACGGTATCCATAAAGTCGATAAGATCACGGAACTCGTCATCGGTCTCGGTCGGGAAGCCAACCATGGCCGTGGAGCGAATCACGATGCCGGGGATGCGCTCGCGAAGGTCGCGGAACAGATCCTCGAGCTCCTGGCGCGAACCGGAGCGACGCATGGCCTTAAGGATGCGCGCGTCGCAGTGCTGCACGGGGATATCGATATAGGGCAGCACCTCAGGCGTATCGCGAATCGTCTCGATAAGCTCGTCGGTCATGCCCTCGGGCTGCAGGTAGAGCACGCGGACCCAGACGTTGTGCGGGCGCACAGCCTCGACGACGGCACGCAACAGCTGCGCCAGATTGCGCGGCGAGCCCTCGGCGACGTCCTCGTCGGTAAAGTCGGTGCCCCAAATACCCGTGTCCTGCCCGATCAGAACGATCTCGCGCACACCGCCGGCAACCAGGTCACGCACCTCGGTGATAATGCTCTCGGCATTACGCGAATGATAGCGACCGCGAATGTAGGGGATCATGCAGAAGCTGCAAAAACGATTACAGCCATCGGAAATCTTGACATAGGCAACGGCACCCTCGACGGTACGCTTGACCTGCGGAATATAGGCCGCGATCTCGCGCTCCACGCCCAGCACGCCATCAATGACAGAGACGATACCGTCTTCCTCATCGGCCTTCACAAAGGCCGCGACCTCGGGAAGCTCGTCGGGCAGGTCATCGCCGTAACGAGACGGTACGCAACCGCACATGACGATGGGGCAGGCGCGAACGCCGTCCTGCACCTCGTTAGCGAGCTCGAGCGTGGTCTCGATGCTCTCGGACGTCGCCGAGGCAAGAAACGAGCATGTGTTGACGATAGCGATATCGGCATCCTGCGGATCGAATGCCTCCTCGTAGCCCGCAGCGGTCAGCAGCGAACGCATGCGGTCGGTATCGACCTCATTCTTGGCGCAGCCAAGCGTGATATAGAGTACGGAACCCAACGGAGTATCCATGTTGGAGAGCGGTCCTTTCGAAAGAATTAGCGGTAGTTGGTAAACTGCAGCGGCTGACCGTAGTCCTGGTCGCGCAGGAACTGGATCACCGTCTGAAGCGCGTCCTTAGAGGCCGAGGTAACGCGCAGCTTATCGGCCTCGATGGTCACCTTGACCTTGAGCTTTTGATCCTTGATGTCCTTATTGATCTTCTTGGCGGTCGCCTGGTCGATGCCCTCGACGATATGGCCGAGCACGCGCACGGTACCGCCCGAAGCCGCCTGCGGCGCGTCCCAGGAGACAGCCTTGAGGTCGATGCCGCGCTTGATGAGCTTGGAGCTCAGCACGTCAATAATCTGCTTGGAGACAAAATCGGCCGGGGCATTGATCGTAAGGAGCTTGTCGCCCTTCGAAAGCTCGATGGTGGCGCCGGAGTCCTTGAGGTCATAGCGCTGAGAGATCTCGCGAGTGGTCTGCTGGAAGGCGTTATCGACCTCCTGCATATTGACCTCGGACACAACGTCGAAGCTGGAATCTTTAGCCATGGTTCTTCCTTTCGGTACGGGGAGCCTTAGTAGCTGTCGTACGAATTGTCATCTGAATCGTTTGCTGCCTGGCCGTCGGATGCCGTGTCGGTGCCGTCGGCAGACTGAGCATCGGCGCCGTCGGCAGACTGGGCGTCGGTGCCGTCGGCAGTATCGGTGCCGTCGGTACCCTCGCCGTCCTTGGAGTCTGTGGACTCCTTCTTGGGAACGGTAATGGTCACGCGCGCCACGCCCGATGTCTTGGTGTCATAGCGAACCTTTTCACCGTTCTTGGTAACCGTGACATCGGAGGGCTTGGACGTGGTGATCTCGATCGAGGACTCGGGCGTGTACTCCTGCTCAAAGGGACCGGTCGCCTGGGCGCCGTAGACCGATTTGCCGTCGACCTTGATCTCAATCCAGGCGGTCTTGCCCTTGGCAACGGAAACCTTGACCTTGATGACCTCGTCCTCTTCCTTTTTTACCGTCGCCTTGGCGGCATCGGAATCAGCAGAATCCGTCGCATCGTCGGTGCCTTCATCCTCGTCAACGGATTCGGTCTTCTTGGAAGACTTCTTGGTCGTCGTCTTAGTGGCCGCGGGCGTCTCGGGCGTCGACTCGGGTACAGAAGAGCCGCAGCCACGCAGGAGGACCACGATGAGCAAAATCAGCAAAAGTGCCACGGCACCGATGCCGGCGTAGATGATGCGCGGATCGAGTCCATTGTTCTGAGGAGCACGTCCACCGCCGCGTCCGCGATTGGAGCCGCCACGGCCATTCCCCTGCGGCATACGGCCGCGACCGCTATCGGGACGACCACGATAGCCGCCCTGGCGCTGCGAGCCACGCTGACCCGAACGCGGCGCAAGCTCGCCACGGTTCTGATAGTCACGCTGACCACAGCGAGGCGCCGAAGAGCGCTGCCCGTAAGGCTGCGATTGCGAACGAAGGCGCGGCGTCACCTGCGTGGTATCGGCGTCGGCATATCCACCGCGGGAACGCCCGGAAGAAACTCCGCGATAACCACGACCGGAGTAGCCTCCGTCGCCGTAACCGGCGCGAGGATCGCGACTCAACCCGCGAGCGGCGGGAAGCGCACGGTCATCCGGCATGGGCGTACTGCGAAAGCGATCTCGCTGAGAACGAATCTCCTCGCTAGAGCCCGTCTCGGTGATATAACCAGCCTGCGGAGGACGCTGGCCGTACCGCGTCGAGCGTCCTCCCTGAACCATCAGAAAGCGTCCGTTATCGACCGACGAACGCGAGTTAACGTAGCCGGCAGCATCCTGAAAACGACCGCCCTGCTGCGAGGTCTCGCGTTCATATGCCATGAGGTCGTCAAAATAAGCATTGACGACCTCGCGCGGATTGAGGCCCAAAAAGCGAGCGTAGCTCGAAATCATACCCTGCGCATAGCCACGCGGGGGCATTGATGCAAAGTTACCGGTCTCGAAAAACTCGATGATCTGCGGCCTGATTTTGATGGTGTTGGCGACCTGCTGAATGGAAAGGCCCATCCGGCGACGCTGCTCGAGCAGCATGTCACCAAAGCGTGCAGCCATCAGAATCCTCCAAACTCACGATCTTCACGTGCCATCTCGGCATCGACAGACTCCAGCGCGGCAAGCCCCTCCTCGTCCAGCAGGACCTCGCGCGGCTTGGAACCGTCGGGCGGGCCGACGACACCCTTTTCTTCCAGCATGTCCATAATACGCCCGGCGCGCGCATAGCCAACCTTGAGGCGGCGTTGCAGGCCAGATGTGGAGCCAAGCTGCGATTCCACCACAATATGGGCGGCCTCCCAGATAAGCGGATCGTCATCCTGCGGCTCGGCAACGCCCGTGCGAACAATGCCGCCGCCAGCCATGGACATGGAGGCGGGCGCCACGGCGGACAGAATCTCCTCGTGATAGTCGGGCTCGCTTTGCGACTTAACGAACTCGACGATCTCGTTGATCTCATCGTCCGAGACAAAGCAGCCCTGGATACGGCGGGGCTTGCCCCAGTCGACCTTGGAGAACAGCATGTCGCCCAAACCAGTAAGCTTTTCGGCGCCCATCTGGTCGATAATGACGCGGGAATCGATGCCCGTAGCCACGTTAAAAGCAATACGGTTGGTGATGTTGGCCTTAATAAGGCCCGTCACCACGTTGGAGCTGGGGCGCTGCGTAGCCACGATAAGGTGAATACCGGCGGCGCGGCCCAGCTGGGCGATACGGACGATCGAGGCCTCGACATCCTTGCCGGCGACCATCATCAGGTCCGAAAGCTCGTCGATGATGATGACCAGGTAGGGTATCTTTTGCGGTGGGTTATCGTAATGCTCAAACTCGCCGGCGGCCTGCTTTTCGTTATACGTCGAGATCTTGCGAACGTTGAGGCGCTCGAAGACCTTCAGGCGACGCTCCATCTCGGACACGGCCCACTGAAGTGCACTGGCAGCCTGCTTGGGCTCGGTCACCACGGGCACGTAGAGATGCGGCAGGCCGTTATAGCCTGCAAGCTCGACGCGCTTGGGGTCGACCATGATCAGGCGAACGTCCTCGGGAAGAGCGCGCATGAGCAAGGTCGTGATGATGGAGTTGATCATGACCGACTTACCGGAACCGGTGGTACCGGCAATCAGCAAGTGGGGCATCTTAGCGAGGTCGGCGACAACCGGAGTGCCCTCGGCATCGCGACCGATGGCCAGCTCGAGCGGGCCGCCCTTCACATAGGGAAGCACGTCGCCCAGGTTGACGTTCTGACGCTTGCGATTGGGAATTTCGATACCAACGAGCGAGGTGCCGGGAATCGGCGCAAAAATGCGCACCGACTGGGCGGCAAGCGAAAGCGCGATATCGTCCTCGAGGCTCGAGATCTTGCTCACGCGCTCGCCCTCACCGGGCTGCAGCTTAAAGGTCGTGACCGTGGGGCCGGCAATCCAGCCGACGACGCGAGCGCTACGGCCAAACTCGAGCAAGGTGGACTGCAACGACTCGGCAGTCTGTTCCAGCTCCTTGTCAGAAGACGCGGAGGACGCCGACCGCGGATTGGCATGCAGGATTTCAAGCGGCGGGAGTTTGAGGCCGTCCTCTTGTTCGCCCTCGACACCGGCAGCGGTGGCATCCGGTCCCCCATCGCCGGCTGCAACAGGAGCAGCTGAAGTCGTAGAGCTGGAGGCATCGGCAACCTTGGGATGCTTTAGGAAGTCGGGAATCTGCGGAGCTGCCGAAACGGGGTTCACGGCAAACGGCGGCTCTGACTCGTCAGCCTTGTCCGGATCGTCTTCCATCGAAAACTGTCCGGTGACCTGTCCCGCCTTGGCACGGCGACGCGGCAGCAAGGTTGTCTTGGCGGTTTCGAGCGGAGCCTCGTCGTCCTCGTCATCGCCCTCGGTGAGTTCGATTTCGCTATCGGACCAAGACGGGTCGGGCTCGCTCGTGTTGAGCTTAGGCGCAGCCTTGCCCTTCTTGGCATGGCGACGCGGCAGCAGCGTGGTCTTGGCGCGCTCGGCCTCCACGGCCTCGGACACGTCGACAAACGGGTCATTGTCCTCGTCGTCATCCAAAACCGGGTCGGCATCGCCTCCCATGACCGTGGTCACCGCGGCGTCAGCCCCCTTCTGGCGCAGGATGCTCAGGTGCGGACGGGCAACGCCGGGAACCGACAGGGCCTCTTCATCGCCCCACGGGCTCACATTGACATCGGCACGACGGCGCTCGGCAAAATCGGCGGCGCGATCGCGTGCGGAGCGCAAAACGCCGCCCACCGAAAAGCCGATAATGACCAGGCCAACGACGACAAGCCCAAGCAAGACAACCATGGCAATAGGTTTACCCAGGGCGTTTTGCAAGGTACTTGCGATAAAGGCGCCAATGTAGCCGCCCGACGCAGATAGGTTTTGCGGCGTAAACATGAGGTCGCACGAATCGCTCGTGCCCGGCACCATCAGCGACAGGATAGAGACAATGGCCACAAACACCACGGCGCCACCCGCGACCGAGCGAATGTTGAGCGGCGAGTCCTCACCCAAAAAGAGCGTGGCGGCAAACAGCAAGATGACGATCGGCAGCACGTAGGCGCCCAGACCAAAGCCCAGGTGGTAGAAACCGGCAACCGCAGCTGTCACGGGCGCCGTTGCCGGGGAAATCACGGCAATAAAGGACGCAATCGCCAAAACGGCAATGACCACACCGGCGATATCGCGATTGGCCGAAGGCTCGACCAGGGGCTCGAACTCATCGAACTCGGACTCGTGGCCCTTATTGGCACGCAGATGGGAACCGGCACCCTTAGCAGATGCCGGTTGGTTGTTGGCTTTGTTGCCTTTGGCGTTTTGTGCAGATCCGCGCGCCAAACTAAACCTCCATGACGACCGGGATGATCATCGGACGGGTGCGCGTACGGCTCCAGATAAAGTTGGAGAGCGAATCGCGTACGGCTTTGCGAATGGCATCGGAGCCGCTGCTGGTAAAGGTAAACTTACCCTTCTCGATCGTCTTCATGATGGCTGCTGAGGCATCATCGGAGAACTGGTCGTCGATGGCAAACGAAACACCGCGGCCCGAGAACTCGATAGCCTCGATCTTCTTATGCTTGAGCGAGACGATGGCAACAGCGGTAACCATACCGTCGTTGGCGAGCTTCTGGCGATCGCGCAAGACAATGGGGTCGGTATCGCCGATACGCAGGCCGTCGACGTAGACGACGCCGGACTCGACGGGCGTACCGCGCTTGACGATACCGCCACGCATCTCGAGCGTGTCGCCGTTATCGAGGATAAAGATATGATCGTCCTTGATGCCCATCTTGCGGGCCAGCTGGGCATGGGCGCGCAGATGCACGGCTTCACCGTGAACCGGCATAAAGTACGTGGGCTTGGCCATGGCCATCAGGAGCTTGAGCTCCTCCTGGCTGCCGTGCCCCGAGACGTGAACGAGGGCGCGGGACTTATCCCAGACGTCGCAGCCAAGCTTGGCCAGGCTGTTGACGACCTGCTGAACGGCCTTCTCGTTGCCGGGAACGGGAGTTGCCGAGAGAATGACGGTATCGCCTTCGTGGATAGAAAGCGTCTTGTGCTCGCCGTTGGCCATGCGGGACAGGGCCGACAGCGGCTCGCCCTGCGAACCGGTGCACATGACGACGATCTTGTCGTCGGGCAGGTTATCGATATCGAAGGCATCAATGATATCGGCATCGTCGATGTTGAGGTAGCCCAACTCGCGCGCCACGCGGGTGTTGGTGAGCATGGAACGTCCAGTCACGACGACCTTGCGGCCGCACTTGCGAGCGGCGTCGCAGATCTGCTGCAGGCGATGGATGTGGCTCGAGAACGACGCGACGAACACGCGACCCGGGGCGTTCTTGATGGCATGCAGCAGGTTGGGACCAACCTCGGCCTCGGACTTGGTAAAGCCGGGAACCGTGGCATTAGTGGAGTCGGAAAGCAGCAGGTCGATGCCCTGCTTGGCGAAGCGGCTGATGGCGGCATAGTCGGGCGTGACGCCATCGATGGGCGTCTGGTCGAGCTTAAAGTCGCCGGTGTGCATAACGGTGCCCTGATTGGTGCGGATAAACACGCCCAGAGCGCCGGGGATGGAGTGCGTCATCGAGAAGAAGTCGAGCGAGATGCCACCCAGATTGACGTGGCTGCCGCCCTTGACCTCACGGAACTTGGGTGCGCGGATGCGGAACTCGGAGAGCTTGCCCTCGATAAAACCGAGCGTCAGCTTGCTCGAGAAGATGGGCACCTTGTTGTTGAGATCCTGCAGCAGGTACGGAAGCGAACCGGTGTGGTCCTCGTGGCCGTGGGTGACGATGATGCCGCGGAGCTTCTCCTCGTTCTCCAGGACATAGGTGTAGTCGGGAAGCACCAGGTCGATACCGGGCTGAGAGTCGTCGGGGAACATGAGGCCGGCGTCAACGAGCACCATGTCGTCGCCGCACTCGAAGACCGTCATGTTCTTGCCGATGCCGTCAAGGCCGCCGAGCGGAATGATCTTCAAGGGAGATGATTTTTTAGCTGCCATAGGTTCGTGTGGTTTCCTTTCTTCGAAACGGGTCTGGAACAACCGACGGGGCGCTTCTGACAAACCGACCGCCGGGAACGTACAACATGCATCACAGAGTCGATGCAATAACCACAGTATGATACCCATTTGCACAACAACAGACCACCCATGCATCAAAGCCCCATCTGAACCGGTCTATCCCGCCGGTCAGGGCTCAGCGGCCCCGGCACGGGCTAAGTTTATCGCGAGTTCCGCACGAACAGGAGGCCACTTAATGTGGCCTCCGTCGTGA
>UQXT01000063.1 GCA_900545075.1 uncultured Collinsella sp.
CCTTGGCGGGCTCTGCCTTTGTCGTAGCCTTTGGAGCGGTCTTGACCTCGGCGGCCTTCGGCGCCGGCTTGGCCTTTACTGCGGGCTTGTCCTCGACCTTAGACTCTGCCTTGGGAGCAGCAGTCTTGGTCGTGGCCTTTTTGGCCGTCGTCGAAGTGCGCTTGCGCGTGGTGGTCTTGGCGGCCGGCTTTGCCTCGACCTTAGACTCGGAGCCCGCCTCCTCGACCTTGACAGCGGACTTTGCAGCGTCCTTCGGGGTCGCCTTCGCGGCGGCCTTTGTCGTGGCAGCCTTCGTGGTCGTCGACTTCGTAGCCGTGGTCTTCTTGGCTGTCGTTGCCTTCTTGGTGGTCGCGGTCTTGGACACGGCCGTCTTCTTGGCAGCGGTCTTGGCCTGAGCCTTTGCCGCAGGCTTAGCCTTGGCGGTGGCGGTCTCGGCCTTTACCTCGGGAGCGGCCTCGGCCTCGGCAGCTTTCTTGGTTGAGGCGGTCGTGCGCTTGCGCGTGGTCGATGCCTTGGCAGTAGTTACCTTGGCAGCGGTGGTCTTGCTCGCAGCGGCCTTCGTGGCCGTAGCCTTCTTAGCCGTTGCCTTGCGGGCCGTCGTCTTCTTGGCGGCAGGCTTCGCTGCGGGCTTAACCTCGGCATCGGCAGCCGGCTTCTCCTCGGCCTTGGGCTCCTCAGCGGCAGCGGGCTCCTTAACGGTCGCCGCAGGCTCGGCCTCGGCAGTAACCGGCTTCTCCTCAGCCTTGGGCTCCTCGGCCGCAGCCTCCACAGCCGCCGGGCGCTCAATCTCCGGGTGCATAAAGAAGTACAGGTCCAGATACTTGTCGGCCGAGCGCGTCCAGCTAAAGTCCTGGCTCATAGCCTGCGTGACCAGCTGGTTCCAGGCGTCGCGGTTATCCCAGAACAGGCGTGCCGCGCGGAACACGGCGTCGCCCATCTCGTCGCCGTTAAAGTTGCTAAACGAAAAGCCCGTGCCCTCGCCGGTAAACTCGTTATACGGAATTACAGTGTCCTTCAGGCCGCCGGTCTCGCGAACAATCGGCAGGGTACCGTAGCGCATGGCGATGATCTGCGACAGGCCGCAGGGCTCAAACTTCGAAGGCATCAGGAACATGTCGGCGGCGGCGTACATACGCTGCGACAGCGCCGGATCGAACTCGATGCGCGCGGCCATGGTGCCAGGGTACTTGTCCTGGAAGTAGCGCAGGCCGTCCTCGTAGTCGCGGTCGCCGGTGCCCAGCACGGCCACCTGAACGCCGCCGGACAGGATGCGGTCGAGCGCGTACATGACCAGGTCCATGCCCTTCTGGCGCGTCAGGCGCGTGACCATCACCATGAGCGGGCGGTCGTCGCGAACCTCGAGCCCCAGCTCTTCCTGCAGCTTGGCCTTGCACACGGCCTTGCCGGAACGGTCCTCCACGGTGTAGTTGGCGGCAATGCGCTTGTCGGTCGCCGGGTCAAAGCCCGCAACGTCAATGCCGTTGAGGATGCCCTGCAGCGCGTAGGAGCGTTCGCGCAGCACGCCGTCCAGGCCCTCGCCAAACTCGGGCGTCTGGATCTCGCCCGCATAGGTGGGGCTCACCGTGGTGATGGCATCGGCATAGTGCAGCGCACCCAGCATGTAGTTGATGCTGCAGGCGTCGCAACGCAACTGCGTGGCGGCCGCGGGAATATGCGCCACACCCAGGATGTCCTCCAGCACGGTGTCGCTAAACTGGCCCTGGAACGCCACATTGTGGATCGAGAACACGGTCTTGACGCGGTCGTACAGCGGCAGGCCCTGGTAGAACTCTCGCAAAAACACGGGCGCCAGTGCCGTCTGCCAGTCGTTGCAGTGCAGGATGTCACACTCAAAGCCCTCGGGCAGATGCTGCAGGCTCTCGGTGATGGCCTTGGAGAAGAACGCAAAACGCTCGCCGTCGTCAAAGAAGCCGTACGGATAGTCGCGCGCAAAGTAGCGCTCGTTATCGATGAACATATAGGTGACGCCGTCGTGCTCGAGCTTCTCGAGTCCGCAGTACTCATTGCGCCAGCCCAGGCTCACGTAAAAGTCAGAGAAATGCTCCATCTGCGCCTTGTACTCGTCCTTGATGGTGGCGTACTTGGGCACCATCACGATGACCTCGGCGCCGGCGCGCACAAGCGCCGCAGGCAGCGAGCCAGCCACGTCACCCAGGCCACCGGTCTTAACAAACGGTGCGCACTCGGCCGAGGCAAACACGATCTGCATCTTTTTGCTGGAATCAGCCATATTGTCTCCCATGTTGCAATTCGAGAATAGCCGCCTGGCGCTAACCGGGCGGCTATTCTACATGTTACGAGCGATGTTGCGGTGCCAACGTTAACGTACGATGGTGGTGTCGGAAGTTAACGGAGCCTTGCCCAGCACCAGGATGTTCTCGGGCGTGCCGCGAAGCTCGGTGTTGGTGGGAACCACGTTGTTCTTGTCCAGAATGGCGTTCTCGACGCGTGCGCCACTCTTGATGATGCAGCTCTGATTGATGATCGAGTTGGTCACCGAGGCGCCTTCCTCGACCACAACGCCGCGCGACAGGATCGAGTTGCGCACGGTGCCCTTGATGATGCAGCCAGCCGAGATGATCGAGTTGCACGCGTGGCTGCCGGTCGCATAGCGCGAAGGCGGCACGTCGTGAGCCTTGGTCAGGATCGGGCGCTCGGGATCGAAGAGCTGGTCGGCCACGGTCTGGTCGAGCAGGTCCATGCTGCGGCGATACAGCGACTTCTCGCTAAACACGCCCACGACCTCGCCCTTGTACTCGTAGCTGCACACGTCGATGTTGCCAAAGTCGCCCTGGAGTGCCTCGAGCAGGTCCAGATAGTCGGCGGCCTGGTAGTGGTCGATGATCTCGAGCAGTGTCTCACGGTTGACGATGCAGCAGTCCATAGAGGCGTTGTCGCCGTACACGACGCCGGCGCTCACGCCCGTCAGGCGGCCGTTCTCGTTAATCTCGAGCTTGGTCTCGTCATCGACGTTGCGCGTGGCCTTGCAGTACACCACGGTCATCTGGGCACCGGAGTTCTCGTGCGCGTCGATGATGGTGTTGAGGTCCATATTAAAGATGATGTTGGTGCCCATCATCACAACATAGGGCTTGTCCGAGCGCTGGAACAGTGTCTTGTTGGAGATGATATCGCGCAGCAAGAAGCGCATGCCGCCCTTGGTGGTGCCATACGCGTTGCCGGGCACCATGAACAGGCCGCCCTTCTTGCGGTCCAGGCCCCAGTCCTTACCCGAGCCCACGTGGTCGATCAGCGAGCGGTAGTTGCCCGGCATGACGACGCCGACGGTCTTAATGCCGGCATTCATCATGTTGGACAGCGGGAAGTCGATCAGGCGGTAGCGGCCCAAAAACGGAACGGACGCGATAGGGCGGTCCTTGAGCAGCACGCTGCCGTAGGTCGAAGAGTAGTTAGCGGTGATATAACCGATGGCCTTGCGATTGATCATCGGATCATTCCCCCTTCCCGATAACGACGTCATTTCCAACGACGGCCGTATCCTTGGTGGTATCGACAGAGCCGAGCTTCACGCCCTCTTCGACCGTGGAGTTCTCGCCCAAAATAGCGCGGCAGATGTGCGCGCCGCTCTTAACGTGCGCACCCGGCAGCAGCACGGAGTCCTCGACCACGGCGCGCTCTTCGATGATGACATCGGTCGAAAGGATCGAGTGGCGAGCGGTGCCATAGATCTTGCAGCCGTTGGAGACCAGGCAGTCGTCCAGGCGGCCGTCCGGGCCAATGTAGTGCGGCGGACGCGTGGTGATGTTGGACATGATGGGGAAGTGCTTGTCGAACAGATCGAACTCGGGGTTGTTACCCAGCAGGTCCATCGAGGTCTCGTGGAAGCTGGCGATGGTGCCGACGTCCTTCCAAAAGCCGTGGAACTCGTAGCTGTACAGGCGCTTGCCCTCGCCGAGCAGCTTGGGGATGATGTCCTTGCCAAAGTCGTGGCTCGAGCGCTGGTCCAGAGCGTCCTCCTCGAGCGCCTCGATCAGCACGTCGGCCGAGAAGATGTAGATGCCCATGGACGCGAGGTTCGAATCGGGCTTATCGGGCTTCTCGGTGAACTTGGTGATACGGCCGTCCTCGGGGTCGGTGGTTAGGATGCCAAAGCGGCTGGCCTCCTCCCACGGCACGGGCATAACGCTCACCGTGAGGTCGGCGTTATTCTCAATGTGCGTCTTGAGCATCTTGCGGTAGTCCATGCGATACAGGTGATCGCCCGAAAGAATCAGGACGTAATTGGGGTCGTTGGCCTTGATGTAGTCGAGGTTCTGCGTAATGGCGTCGGCCGTGCCCGCATACCAGGCGCCACCGGTCTGCGTCTCGTACGGCGGCAGGATCGACACGCCGCCGTCGCGGCTGTCCAGGTCCCAAGCCTCGCCGGAGCCCACATAGGCATGCAGCAGGTAGGGGCGATACTGCGTCAGAACGCCCACCGTGTCGATGCCCGAGTTGGAGCAGTTGGACAGCGAAAAGTCGATAATGCGGAACTTGCCACCAAAGCTAACCGCCGGCTTAGCGATCTTTTGGGTGAGTGCCCCCAATCGGCTGCCCTGTCCTCCTGCGAGGAGCATCGCGATGCATTCTTTCTTACTCATCGATTTCTCCTTTTATCATCGATGTTCCTAAACCCATTAGCGACGGGCGCGGCGCAACGTCGCGCCCGTCGAGTAATGCCGTGCTGGCATAGGGGAGCTCGCGGCCTTTACGCGTGCCAGATCTCGTCGCGGTACTCGCGAATGGTGCGGTCGCTCGAGAACCAGCCCGAGGAGGCGGTGTTGAGCAGCGCCTTGCGGTTCCAGGTCTCCTGGTCGCCGTAGCTGTTCGTGAGCTTCTCCCAGGCGTCGACGTAGCTGCGGAAATCGGCCATGACCAGGTCGGGGTCGTTGTTATTCATGAGCTCGTTGTAGATGCTCTCAAAGTTGCCCGAAAGACCCGCAAAGGTGTTGTCCTTGAGCTCGTCCATCACGCGGCCCAGACGCTCGCGGTCGCCGTTGAGGGTATCCCATGCAAAGTAGCTGTTGGATGCCCAGAGCTGCTCAACCTCGGGGGCGGTCAGGCCAAAGATGGCCTCGTTCTCGCGACCGGCCAGGTCGGCGATCTCGATGTTGGCGCCGTCGAGGGTGCCCAGCGTAATGGCGCCGTTCATCATGAGCTTCATGTTGGACGTGCCCGAAGCCTCCTTGCCGGCCGTGGAGATCTGCTCCGAGATCTCGGCGGCGGGGTAGATGAGCTGGGCGTTGCTCACGCGGAAGTTGGGGATAAAGCAGACCTTCATGACCTCGTTGACGCGCGGGTCGTTGTTGATGACGTCGGCCACGGAGTTAATGAGGCGGATGGTCTCCTTGGCGAAGGTATAGCTCGAGGCAGCCTTGCCGCTAAAGATGAAGGTCGTCGGCGTCACGTGGAAGTTGGGATCCGCGATGCGACGGTTGTAGATGTCCATCACCTTCATGATGTTCATGAGCTGGCGCTTATAGGCATGGAAGCGCTTTACCTGGACATCAAAGACGGTGTTGGGGTCAATGACCAGACCGGTCTCGGCCTTGACGTAGGCGGCCAGGCGCTCCTTGTTGGCGCGCTTGGAGGCACCCACGGCCTTAAGGAACTCGGTATCGTTCTGGAACTCCTTGAGCTTCTCCAGCTCAAAGGCGTCCTTCAGCCAGCCATCGCCAATGGCCTCGGTCACGAGCTTGGCGTAGGTGGGGTTGGCCTCGGCAAAGAAGCGACGGTGCGAGATGCCGTTGGTCTTGTTGTTGAACTTCTCGGGCGTCAGGGCATAGAAGTCCTTGAGCACGATGTTCTTGATGATGTCGGAGTGAATCTTGGCCACGCCGTTGACACTGTGGCTGCAAATCACGGACAGGTTGGCCATGCGAATCTCGCCGTCCCACAGGATGGCGGTCTGGCGCAGACGCTCCTGCCAACCCTCCTGCGTGGTGTCGAACGACTCGTGCCAACGACGGCTGATCTCGTCGATGATCTGGTACACACGGGGGAGGAGCTTGGAGAACGTGCCGATGGGCCACTTCTCCAGAGCCTCGGGCAGGATGGTGTGGTTGGTATAGCTCACGACCTGCGTCACGATGTTCCAGGCGTCATCCCACTCGAGCTTCTTCTCGTCGATGAGGATGCGCATGAGCTCAGGACCGCACATGGCGGGGTGCGTGTCGTTGGTGTGGATGGCCACAAACTGCGGCAGCAGCTCCCAGTTCTCGCCGTGCTCCTTCTCAAAGGTGTCGAGCAGGCTGTAGATGCCGGCCGATACAAACAGGTACTCCTGCTTCAGGCGCAGCAGGCGACCGTGCTCGCCGGCGTCGTTGGGGTAGAGGATGGCGCTGATGGCCTCGGCCTCGGCGCGCTCGGCGTCGGCCAGGGCGTAGTCGCCACGGTTGAAGGCCTCGAGGTCAAAGTGCTCCTCGACCGGCTCGGCGGCCCAGACGCGCAGCTTGTTGACGGTCTCGCCGGCATAGCCCACAACGGGGATGTCGTAGGGGACCGCCAGGATGTCCTGCGTGTCCACCGTGCGGTAGAACGTGCGGCCGTTCTCCTCAAAGCCCTCAACATGGCCACCAAACTTAATGGTCACGGCCTTGTCTTGACGACGGACCTCCCAGGGATAGCCGTGAGTGAGCCACTCGTCGGTGGCCTCGACCTGGCTGCCGTTGACGATCTCCTGCTTAAACAGGCCGTAGCGGTAGCGCATGCCGTTGCCGTAGCCGGCGATGCCCTCGGCTGCCATGGAATCCAGGAAGCATGCGGCCAGACGACCCAGGCCACCGTTGCCCAGCGCCGGATCGGGCTCCTGGTTCTCGATGACGGACAGGTCAAAGCCCATGTCGTCGAGCGCCTCGGCGACCATGTCGCGCACGCCAAAGTTGAGCAGGTAGTTGTCGAGCAGGCGGCCGATCAAAAACTCGATCGAGAAGT
Source organism: uncultured Collinsella sp. (assembly GCA_900545075.1). GTDB lineage: Bacteria > Actinomycetota > Coriobacteriia > Coriobacteriales > Coriobacteriaceae > Collinsella. Next base: position 6,955 of record UQXT01000063.1, read on the forward strand.
AGTACACGCGCTTCTTGCCCTCGGCGGCAACACGGGCGTCGCTGGTGGTGGCAACGGTGCGTGCCTTCTCGGCCACGAGCTTTGCCAGGGCGTTGAAGCGGTCCAGGTCGCTGGCGGCCTCGACGCTCTTGCCGCTGATGCTCATGACGGCTTCGCGATAGAGCTCGGTAAACTCCTGCTTGTTGTCGAAGATCTTATTCATACGTTCCTTTCCCCCGGGGATGTTTCTCCCGGAACGGTTATGACTTGTATCCTACGCCCCCACGGGGCGGGTAATTACAGTGGTAACGTCTTTGTTACGCTTTCTTGGCAGGAGCCTTAACAGCAGCTGCCTTGGCCTTGGGAGCAGCCTTTTTGGTGGCTGCCTTTTTGGCCGTGGTCTTGGAAGCGGGCTTGGTGGCAGACTTGGCAGTCTTCGCCTTTGCCGGAGTCTTCTTGACGGCCGCAGGCTTGGGCTTCACCGAGGACGTGCGCTTGCGCGTCGCCTTCTTGGGCTTCTCGACCACCGGCGGCTTGTAGCTGCTGGGACCGCGGCGTTTGAGCACCACGCCTGCCAGGCCGGGCACCTTAATCTCGATGGAGTCCATCTGCCCGTTCCAGGGATAGGGCTCGCTCGAGCAGGTGTAGGGTTCCTCGCCAGCATAGCCGCTGCCGCCAAACTCGGGACGGTCGGAATCGAAGATGACCTCCCAGTCGCCCTCGCGCGGCACGCCCACGCGGAAGCTCTCGTAGCTCGCCGGGTCAAAGTTGATCAGGATCACCAGGTCGTCATCAACGTCCTCGCCCTGGCGTACAAAGCTCACGATGGACTGCTTGGAGTTATCCGCGTCGATCCAGGTAAAGCCGTCGTCGGTGTAGCCGCGCTCGTACAGGGCGGGCTCGGCGGTGTACAGGTGGTTGAGCGCCTTGATAAACGCCTGATGATGACGATGGGTCTCGTACTCCTCGGTCAGGAACCACTGGATGGACTCGTAGTAGCGCCACTCAATAAACTGGCCGATCTCGTTGCCCATAAAGTTGAGCTTGGCACCGGGGTGCGTCATCTGGTAGAAGGCCAGCGTGCGCAGGCCGGCAAACTGGCGCCACCAGTCGCCCGGCATGCGGCCGATGAGCGAGCACTTGCCATGTACGACCTCGTCGTGGCTCAGCGGGCAGATGAAGTTCTCGGTAAAGGCGTACATAATGGAGAACGTGAGCAGACCGTGGTTGCCGGGGCGCCACGGAAAATCGGTCTGCATGTAGTGCAGGGTGTCGTTCATCCAGCCCATGTCCCACTTGTAGTGGAAGCCCAGGCCGCCATCCTGTGGCGGATAGGTGACGAGCGGCCACGCGGTGGACTCCTCGGCCATCATCATCACGTCGGGGTAGTGTGCCTCAACGGCGCAGTTGACCTGACGGATAAATGCGCTGGCGTCCAAGTCCTCCTCGGTACCGTATTTGTTGAACTTCTTTTGGCCGGGATCGTCGATGCCAAAGTTGAGGTACAGCATGCTGGACACGCCGTCCATGCGTATGCCGTCCACGTGGAAGTTCTCGAGCCAGTACAGCACGTTGGAGACCAGGAAGGAGCGGACCTCGCCGCGGGCGAAATCGAACTTGCGCGTGCCCCAGTTGGGGTGAATCTCGTGCTCAAACAGCATGTGGCCGTTAAAGGTGGCTAGGCCGTGGGAGTCAGCGCAAAAACCGCCGGGCACCCAGTCCATGATTACGCCGATGCCTGCCTCGTGGCACGCATCGATAAAATGCATGAGCTGCTGCGGATTGCCGTAGCGCGACGTGGCGGCGTAATAGCCAGTCGTCTGGTAGCCCCAGGAGCCATCGAAGGGATGCTCCATAAGCGGCATGACCTCGATATGCGTGTAGCCCATATCGCGCACGTAGTCCACGAGCTCCACCGACAGGTCGTCATAGGTGTAGAACTCGCCGCGCTGCGCGGGGAAGGGATCCATGGGACCGGGGTAGTTGCCGTACTCGTCGGGCTCGCCCTGCGGCGCGTCGCCGTGGCGCTTCCACGAGCCAATATGCACCTCGTAGATGTTAAGGGGTTGCGACATGTGGTTATGGCTGGCACGGCGCTTGAGCCATGCGGTGTCGTTCCACTTGTAATCGTCAATGGTCCACAGCACGCTCGCCGTTCCCGGAGGGCACTCGGCCTTAAAGGCATACGGATCGGCCTTGTAGAGCTTTTCGCCCTCATTGGTTTCGATAAGGTATTTATAGAGCTGACCCTGCTCGGCGCCAGGAATAAAGCCTTCCCAAATAGCGCTCGTATGCACGGACACCAGCGGGTTGGCTTGCTCATCCCAGTCGTTAAATTCGCCAATGACGTGAACGCTCTTTACGTCGGGCGCCCAAACGCAAAAACGCCAGCCGCGCGTACGGTTTTGCGTGTCGGGATGCGCGCCCATCTTTTCCCAGCTGCGCTCCCACGTACCGATGCCAAACAGATAGACATCGTCCTTGGTGAGCTCCGGCGCGTGCGGGGCGGCTTTACGGGTAGCAGGCTTTTTGGTTGCTGGCTTTAGCTTTGTATCGCTCACGTTTGATCCCATCATGACGCGGCAGCGTGTTGCCTTGGTGACTAGATGCGAAAGGTCCAAGGCTGCACGAATCGAAGGGACGGCGATAGTTCTATGATTCGTTCCACCTCGCGTGCTCGGTGGAACTTTCGGCAAAAACTACGATAACACCTGTACGTTAGTTTTATGAACGAAAGCGGATTTGCGGGGGCGTTTAATCGGTAAGCGACATGTTTATACCACTGGCAGAATTGCCATGGTAAAACTCTTGACAGTTTTACCAATTAGCGTTTTTAGATTGTTAGGTTGACGTTTGATAAAACGTTTTTAGCAGGTTGTTTACCATTTGACATCGAAAGGCTCGTTTATGAACCACATCGCTGCCCCGAGTGTTGCTTTTATTTTCGATTGCGACGGCACGCTGGTTAATAGCACCCCCGTTTGGGCCTATGCCCAGCCCGAGTTATTGCACCGCCACGGAGTTGACGTGACGGTCGACGATTTTGCCCAGTTTGAGCATTTGTCGCTCGAGGACGAGTGCCAGGCCTACCATGACACCTGGGGCATTGGCGCAAATGGCGAGGAGCTCTACCGCGAGCTGAGCGACATCCTGATCGACGGCTACTCCAAGGTGCCGCCGCGCGAGGGCCTGCTTGCATTTCTCAAGCAGGCGAAGGAGGCCGGTATTGCCATGTGCGTGGCCACGTCCACGCCGGCCGAACTGGTTACGTCTGCACTTGCGGGCGCAGGGCTCGATGCCTACATGGAGTTTGTGACCACCACGGGCGAGGCGGGTCGCTCCAAGCAGTTCCCCGATGTGTACGAGCTGGCGCTGCGCCGCCTGGAAGAGCGCCACGGGTGCAAGTTTGAGCGCGCATGGGTGTTTGAGGACGCCGTCTTTGGCCTAAAGAGCTCTGGCACCGCCGGCTTTAAGCGCGTGGGCATCTATGACCCGCACGGCCGTATGGAGCGTGATGAGGTTCGCGACAACTGCGAGATCTTTATCGACAGTTATGAGGACCTGGACCTGGCCCGCGTGCTTTCGTTTGAGGGATAGGCGAGAGCTGTGGCTTGCAAGGTATTAGTGGTCTGCGGTTCGCCCGTGGTGGCGAGCGCTGATCTGCTGCGTCAACTGGCGGGGAAGTGCGACCACGTTGTAGCCGTGGACCGCGGGCTCGACGCGCTTCTGGGCGCGGGGCTAGGCTGCGACGTGTATGTGGGAGATGCCGACACGGTGAGCGATGCGGGTCGCGCGTTGGTCGATGCTGCCAACGACTTTGAAGTTGAGCGTCACGACCCCTACAAGGACTATACCGATCTGGCGCTTGCGCTCGATTCCGTCCGCCGTCGATGGCCGGGTGCCGAAGTGGTTGCGACCTGCGCCACTGGTGGACGCCCGGATATGTCGCTTTCCGTACTGGGGCTGCTCGCAGGCTACGAAGACGCCCCCATCTGGATCGCCGAGGACAAGGTGGTCGCCCGCATCCTTCACGCAGGCGAGTCGTGGACCATCGAGGACGCCGAGGGCAAGACGTTCTCCATCATCGCCATAGCTCCCAACACCGAGGTAAGCGAACACGGTCTAGAGTGGGAACTAGATCGCAGCCCCCTGGGCTTGTTGGCCGACACGGGCATCAGCAACGTCGTCAGGTCAACGGCCAAGATTCAAGTCCACACCGGCACCGCCATCGCTTATCTCTACAAGTAAAGGCCATCGCATCAGGGTTTTATCGGGACGGTGGATAATCAATCCAAAATTCCCCCTTGCATCCCCGAAGATCTTCCCCTATAGTATCTCCACGTCACGGGGGCGTAGCTCAGCTGGGAGAGCGCTTGACTGGCAGTCAAGAGGTCAGGG
>UQXT01000064.1 GCA_900545075.1 uncultured Collinsella sp.
TCCGCAGGACGCAAGAAGCCCTCGCCGCACGAAGTGCGCAGCGAGGGCTTCTTGCATGTCCGAGGACATTTTGGGAGGTAGCCCAAACAGCCCCGGCGATCCTGCAGGAGTTAAATCCCTTTAGAACTTGTCGTGGAAAGTACGCGAAATGACCTCGTCCTGCTGCTCCTTGGTGAGCGTGTGGAAGTTCACGGCATAGCCGGAAACGCGGATGGTCAGCTGCGGGTACTTCTCGGGGTGAGCCTGAGCGTCGAGCAACGTCTCACGGTTGAAGACGTTGATGTTCAGGTGGTGGCCACCCTTCTCGGCGTAAGCGTCGAGCATGTGGACCAGGTTATCGGCCTGAGTCTCGGAAACTTCAGAAACCTTCATAATGTGTCTCCTTCGATCGATAGGCGCCGGCCGAAACCGGCGCACTAATCAGTAATCGTTATTGTTAGTATAGCACTAACAATAGTTACTCGCCCAGCTGATCAAGGTCGATATCGCCAAAGAACACCTGGTCCTCCTTGCCGAGCGCACTCGGGATGATGGAGAAGGTGTTGGAGATGCCGTCCTGAGCATCGCGGAACGGGAGCTTGGAAACCGAAGACAGCGAAGCGATGGCGCCGTGGCTATCGCGCTTGTGCATGGGGTTAGCACCCGGGGCGAACGGCTGGCCAGCCTTGCGGCCGTCGGGCGTGGAGCCGGTCTTCTTACCGTACACGACGTTGGAGGTAATGGTCAGAACCGAGGTCGTGGGCACGGAGTTGCGGTAGGTGTCGTTCATGCGGATGTACTCCATGAACTGGTGCACAACGTCGTGAGCGATCTGGTCGACGCGGTCGTCGTCGTTACCGTACTTGGGGAACTCGCCCTCGGTCTCGAAGTCGACGATAATGCCGTTCTCGTCACGGACGGGGTGGACCTTGGCGTACTTGATGGCGGACAGGGAGTCAGCCACGACGGAAAGGCCAGCGATGCCCGTAGCGAACCAACGATGCACGTGCTTGTCGTGCAGAGCCATCTGGATGCGCTCGTAGCAATACTTGTCGTGCATGTAGTGAATGATGTTCAGCGAGTTGACGTACACGCCAGCAAGCCACTTCATCATGTCGTTGTACTTGGCCACAACGTCGTCGTAATCGAGCGTATCGCCCTCGACGGCGCGGTACTTGGGGCCGACCTGCTTCTTGGAGACCTCGTCAACACCGCCGTTGAGTGCGTACAGCAGGCACTTGGCCAGGTTGGCGCGGGCGCCGAAGAACTGCATCTCCTTGCCGATGCGCATGGAGGACACGCAGCAGGCGATGCCGTAGTCGTCGCCGTGGTAAACGCGCATGAGGTCGTCGTTCTCGTACTGGATCGAGGAGCTGGCGACAGAAGTCTTGGCGCAGAACTTCTTGAAGTTCTCGGGCAGACGGGTCGACCACAGAACGGTCATGTTGGGCTCGGGGCTGGTGCCCATGTTCTCGAGCGTGTGCAGGTAGCGGTAGCTCATCTTGGTAACGAGCGTACGGCCGTCAACACCCATGCCGCCGATGGACTCGGTGACCCACTGCGGATCGCCGGTGAACAGGGCCTGGTACTCGGGGGTACGGGCAAACTTGACCATGCGGAGCTTCATGATGAAGTGATCCACGAACTCCTGGATCTGCTCCTCGGTGAAGGTGCCGTTGGCAAGGTCGCGCTCAGCATAGATGTCGATGAACGTAGAGGTACGGCCGATGGACATAGCGGCGCCGTTCTGCTCCTTGACGGCAGCAAGGTAGGCGAAGTACATCCACTGGATGGCCTCCTGCGTGTTGGTAGCAGGGTTGGAAATATCGAAACCATAGGTCTCGGCCATCATCTTGAGCTCGCCGAGGGCGCGGATCTGCTCCTGCAGCTCCTCACGATCGCGGATGTTGTCGGCGGTCATGACCGTCGGAGTGGAAGCCTTCTGGGCCTCCTTGTCCTTGATCAGGTAGTCGACGCCGTACAGGGCAACACGACGGTAGTCGCCGATGATGCGGCCGCGGCCATAGCCATCGGGCAGACCGGTGATGATGTGAGCCGAGCGGCAAGCACGCATCTCGGGGGTGTAAACATCGAAGACGCCAGCGTTGTGGGTCTTACGCTCGAAGGTGTAGCGCTCGACAACGTTCTCGTCGACCTTGTAGCCGTGCTGGCTGGCGGCCTGGCAAGCGATGCGGATACCGCCGTTGACGTGCAGCGCGCGCTTGAGCGGCTTGTCGGTCTGGAGGCCGACGATGGTCTCCTTCTCGCGGTGGGCGTTATCGATGTAGCCAGCGGGGTGGCTCACGATACCCGTGACGGTCTTGGTGTCCATATCGAGGACACCACCCTGCTCGCGCTCCTTAAGCAGCAGGTCGAGAACCTCGCCCCACAGCTCCTTGGTACGCTCGGTCGGACCTACGAGGAACGACTCGTCGCCCTCGTAAGGGGTGTAGTTCTTCTGGATGAAGTCTCGGACGTCAACCTCTCCCGTCCAAATGCCTTCCTTGAAGCCTTCCCATGCCTCCTGCATTGTGTAACCACGCTCCTAGTTACGTGTAATGCGGCGCTCTCTCACACCGCTGCTTATTGAATTCTTGAATTTTCGGCTTGCACTACCGGCTTCTTCCGTTCTTCACCACATGTTGGTGCAGGGAAAAACGTTTGTCCACCTTGGAACTGCAACCCAAAACCCAAGATTTCACCCGTTTGAGAAGGATAACATAGCGACCCTCTCCATCTGGGCTGTTATATGTTTCTTTTTTTATATCATAAGGGCGTTTTTTACAAACCCGCAGGAAATGCGAGCGCGAACAACTACCGTTCACCGATTTGTATGTTATTTTTCCTTGCCTTTGTACGACGTTCGCTCTAGGTGTTATGCCAGCTTTAGCAGGGTAAAGTGTCTCAGAGACCCTACAGAAACTGCAGGGCGGCCACGGGATCCCCCGTGGCCGCCCTGTGGCGTAGCTAGTTTTTAGCTTTGATTGCCGCTTGGCATTAGGCGGCTGCGGCGGCCTTGTCGGTCGTTGCCTTGCTATCGCCGTTGCCCTGGCCCTCAAAATGCTTGTAGCACCAGCTGGTGACCAGCGGGGTCAAAATAGCCGTCACGATTGCGCAGGCAGCAACCTGTGCCGTAGCCGTCGCGAGCACGGCGCCGCCGTACATGGCCCCGTTGACGCTTGCCATGGCAGCAGGCGTGGCCACATTGGCTCCGGCGCAGCTCGAAATGGCCGCACCTGCGACACCCGTACCGCCCGTGAGCTTATCGACCGCGATGACGGGAATTGCAAAGACCACCGAGCAGATCACGCCGAGCAGAATACCGGGAAGACCGCCATTAATGAGCTGGCCAAAGGTCATGGTCGAGCCCATGGCAAAGAAGACGAGCACGATGATGGCGGAAAGTGCCGGTGCCATCATCTTCTTAAAGCTCGGGAAGAGGTTGCCCAGAATAATGCCGACGACGATCGGCAGGATGGCGCCCACGAGCGACCAGCCGATCGGAGCCTGACCGGCAGCGCCGAGCACGATCATCGTGACCGGAGGGCCGACAACCAGCGTGGTGATGGCGACGGCGCCACGCTCGGCCTCATTGCCCATGGTGCCCATCAGACCAGCGTACATAGCGTTGTTGGCGCCGGTGCAAGCCGCCAGCATCACCATGGCAGAGATGCCAAACAGGTTGTCGTTGAACACATAAAGGATGAGCAGCGACACGGCAACGACCACGATCTGCTTGACGGCGATGATGATGGCGCCGCGTGCAGCGGCGGCAGGAGCACTCTTAAACGAAATCGTCGTACCGACGATGAGCAAAAAAGCGCCCACGAGCGGGCCTGCGCCCTGCTGGGTCATACCAAGCGTAAAGCTGCCGAGCGTTTTGAACAGGTCGGGGAATAGCGTGTTGAGCAGGCAGCCCAGCAAAAGCGGCACCAAAATATTGGCACCCGGGATGGAGGACATCTTAAAGAACGGCTCCTTTGCCGCCGGCACCTCCACCGCAGTCGATTCACTCATATATATCTCCTTTGGATGCATGCGAATCGTAGCCGCACGCGCCTATATCAGAAAGAAGGCGACGGTCCCGAGTCGCAGGAGCCGTCGCCGAATAATCGTCGTGGGGTATTACCAGTCCAGGACGATGCCGCCGTCGCAGTCGCCGATCTCGCCGTTCACGAAGCTGGCGAGGTCGGAAGCGAAGAACAGCACCATCTGCGCAGGCTCGCTGGCCTGGGCAGCGCGGCCCAGAGGAATACCGTTGATGATGCGCTGAGAGTTCTCGTCAGAGAGAATCGAGGTCATATCGGTCAACGTGAGCGACGGGCACACGGCGTTGCAGCGAACGCCAAACTTGCCGCCCTCCTTGGCGACCGCCTTGGTAAGGCCGTTGACACCGGCCTTGGAGCTCGCGTAGGCAGCGGTGCCAAGCAGGCCGCCGCCGATCTTGCCAGCAACGGAGCTCACGTTGACGATAGTGCCGGCATGCGCCGCCTTAAAGTGCGGGTACACGGCGTTCATCATAGTGAAGGTACCGTTGAGGTTGATATCGATAGTGCGGCGCCACTCGGTGTCATCGATCTCGTCGAACTTCTTGGTGCTGATGACGCCAGCGCAGTTAATCAAGATGTTGGTTTGCGGCAGGTCCGTAAAAATCTGCTCGACGGTCTCGCGCGCCTTGGGCGCATCGGCGACATCGAGCTGATAGAACTTGTTGCCCTCGCCAAGCTCGGCCACTGCGGCCTCGCCCTTAGCAGCGTTCCTTGCGATGAGCGCGACATGTCCGCCGCCCGCGACGATGCCCTTGGCGATCTCGAGGCCAATGCCCTGAGTGCCGCCCGTGACAATCGCGGTCTTGCCCGTGAAGTCAAATGCCATGACTCCATCCCCCTTTATGTAAGGTGTCTCCTTGCGGGAAGTTGGAGCATCGCACGTGGCGATTATATGAGTCCCAGTCGTCATGGTGGTGACAACCCCTCGCCTAACCGCGGGCATAATAGTTCTTTAAAACGCTTCAGCAATTGAATTATTTTAAGTCTTAATGAGCTCTTAATATTGCCCACTGTATGAGGCCCGCGTATGGGGGTATCATCTTTCACCGAAAATAGTTTCTAGTGTTAGGGGTTTTCGGTGGAAGATACCGATTTCCGTGAACTTGGGCGTCAGCTCCTTACCGAGTTCGGCAGCATGCATCAGCGCATTTCGCGCTTTGCGGACAAAGCCCTCGGCGGCGAGATGGCCGTCATGCGCGCCCTCATGCTCGCTGGCGGTTCGCTCACGCCGAGCGAACTCGCCGATCGCGCCTGGGTCTCGAGCGCCCGCATCGCCAATATCCTACGCGCTCTCGAAGCCAAGGGCTGGGTCGAGCGCGAGCACTCAAAGACCGACCGTCGTCGCGTACACGTCACGGTGACCGACAAGGGATTCCAGGATCTCGAAATCAAACGACGGGAATTCGAGGAGCGCACCGCGGCCTTCCTCGAGCAGCTCGGCGAAACAGATACCCAAGAGATGGTGCGCCTTCTAAGACGTGCCAACGAAATTATCGACCGCAATCAAGAAAGGAGAGATGCCGAGTGAGGATTCTCAAGCTCTTTAAAAAGCATGTCCTGGCACTGTTCGCAGCTATCGTACTTATCGTAATCAGCTGCAACGCCGATCTGGCGCTGCCTACCTATATGAGCGACATCGTCGACGTGGGCGTGCAGCAAGGCGGCATCGCCTCGCCCGTGCCCGACACCATTCGCGCCGAATCGCTCGACGACCTCGAACTCTTCATGAGCGCCAAGGACGCCAAGGCTGTGGAGGCCGTGTTTAGCAAGGCGGACAATAACGGCATTCGAACGTACAAGGGCACCGAGGAGGAGCGTGCCGACGGCGGCAAGATTGCCGACATCATGAGCCTGCCCGAGACTGTCGTCCTTTCGTTCAACCAGGGTATTGACGCCAACTCCATGGGTGACATGATGGGCACGTCCGGTGAGAAAGACAACAGCGGCGCCCAGGCCATGCCCACGCCCGAGCAGATGGCGGCGATGACGCCCGAGCAACTCGCCGAGATGCAGCAGAAGGCCGCTGCGGCGCAGAACATGCAAAAACAGATTGATGCCGACGGTGGCAAGATCACCATGAAGAGCCTGCGTCTAGGCGTTGAAGGCGGCCTAATCGACCAGGGCAAGCTCGTCGAGGGCGCCAACGAAATGGCGGACAAAATGGGCTCCATGTCGGGCTCCATCGTCACCCAGCGCGCCGTGAGCTATGTACAGGACGAGTACAAGGCGCAGGGCATCGACCCCGCCGACGTGCAGAACGCCTACCTGGGCCGCATGGCGACCACGATGTTTGGTCTGTGTCTGGTGTCGCTGGTCGCCACCATCCTGACCGGTGCCGTGGCTTCGCGCACCGCCTGCTCCATCGCACGCGACCTGCGCCGCGAGACCTTCAACAAGGTTATGCACTTCTCGCCGGCCGAGGTGGGCAAGTTTAGCCAGGCCTCGCTCATCACCCGCTGCACCAACGACATTCAGCAGATCCAGATGGCCGCAACCCTGTTTATCCGCATGTGCCTGATGGCCCCCGTCATGGGCATCGTCGCCGTCATGCGCGTCCTGGCCAACCATACCGGCCTAGAGTGGACCATCGCCGTGGCCATCATCGCGGTCTCGGCCGTCGTCGGCGTGCTTATGGGCCTCACTATGCCCAAATTCAAAAAGATGCAGAGCTTTGTGGACCGCGTGAACCTTACCGCCCGCGAGCTGCTCGACGGCCTGATGCCCATCCGCTCGTTCAACCGCGAGGAGCATGAGCTCGAGCGTTTTGACAAGGCTTCGCTCGACCTGATGACCACGCAGCTCTACACCAACCGCGCCATGAGCTTTATGATGCCGCTCATGATGCTGGTCATGAATTGCATCACCGTGCTTATCGTCTGGTTTGGCGCGCAGGGCGTGTCCGACGGCGTGATGCAGGTCGGCAACATGATGGCGTTTATCTCCTACACCATGCAGATCGTCATGGCGTTTATGATCCTCACCATGGTTTCGGTCATCCTGCCCCGCGCCGAGGTCGCAGCCGAGCGCGTGGAAGAGGTCATCACCTGCCCCACGAGCATCAACGACCCCTCCTCGCCCAAACTGCCCGCGACCAGCGCGTCACGCGGTGAACTCACCTTCCGCGACGTGAGCTTCCAGTATCCCGATGCCCGCGCCGATGTCATCAGCGGCGTGAACTTCACCACGCATGCCGGTCAGATGCTCGGCATCATTGGCTCCACGGGCTCGGGCAAGTCCACGCTCGTGCAGCTGATTCCGCGCCTGTACGACGTCACAGGCGGCAGCATTTCGCTCGACGGCATCGACGTGCGTGACATGACCCTTTCCGAGCTACGCCGCCGTATTGGTTATATCCCGCAGCAGGGTCGCCTGTTCTCGGGCACCGTCGAGAGCAACCTCAAGTTTGCCGGCGATATGGTGAGTGACGAGGATATGCGCCAGGCGGCACGCGTCGCCCAGGCGGAGGACTTTATCGCCGAGCGCGAGGGCGGCTACGACTCCCCCATCAGCCAGGGCGGATCCAATGTCTCGGGCGGCCAGCGCCAGCGCCTGGCCATCGCCCGCGCGTTGGCCAAAAAGCCCGAGGTCGTGGTGTTCGATGACTCGTTTAGCGCCCTCGACTACAAGACCGACGCTCGCCTGCGCGAAGAGCTGGCCAAAAACGTTACTGACGCCGCACTCGTGGTCGTGGCCCAGCGCATCGCGACCATCATGCACGCCGACCAGATCATCGTGCTCGATGACGGCCACGTGGTGGGCACCGGTACGCACGAGGAGCTGCTGCACAACTGCCCGGCATACCTGGAGATCGCACAATCGCAGCTTTCCGCCGAGGAGCTGGGGCTCACCCAAGAAGAAATTGCAGCCGTCATGGAAGGAGGCGAGCGCTAATGGCAGACGAGACCAAGACTCAGATTCCCAAGCCCACCCGCCGGCGCGGTCCTATGGGCCGTATGGGTGGCATGGGCCGCGGCGAAAAGGCCAAGGACTTTAAAGGCACCATGAGGCAGCTGCTCGGCTATATCGGCCAGCACAAGATTGCCGTGTTTGCTGCCGTCGCCTTTGCCGTGTGCTCGGTCATCTTTAACATTGTGGGGCCCAAGGTGCTCGGCCAGGTTACCACCAAACTGTTCGAAGGCCTGGTTGCCAAGGTCAACGGCACCGGCGACGTCGACTTTGCCTGGATCGCCAAGACGCTCGGCTTTTTGCTCTGCCTGTATCTGGCGAGCTCTATCTGCAGTCTAATCCAGGGCTGGCTCATGACCGGCGTCACGCAAAAGATCTGCTATCGCATGCGCAAGGAGATCGCCGCCAAAATCGCCGTCGTGCCGATGAGTTACTTTAACGGCCACAGCAAGGGCGACGTACTCAGCCGCATCACCAACGATGTCGATACGCTGGGCCAGTCGCTCAACCAGAGCGTGACGCAGCTCATCACGTCGGTGACGCAGATTATCGGCGTGCTCGTCATGATGCTATCGATCAGCCTGCCGCTCACCGGCGTCACCGTGCTCACGCTGCCGGCAGCCGCAATTATCTTGATGGTGATGATTCACTTCTCGCAGCCGTACTTCCGCGAGCAACAGCAGGTTCTGGGCGCGGTCAACGGCATTATCGAGGAGGACTTTGCCGGCCAGAACGTCATTCAGGTGTTCGACCGCGCCGAGGCCTCGATCGAGGAGTTCGACCGTCAAAACGACCGGCTCTTTATTAGTGGCTGGCGCTCGCAGTTCCTGTCGGGCCTGATGATGCCGCTTATGAGCCTGGTAGGCAACATGGGCTACGTGGGAGTCGTCGTGGTGGGTGCGCAGCTCGCGCTGACCGGCAATGCCACGCCCGGCGACATCCAGAGCTTCATCCAGTACGTGCGCAACTTTACGCAACCCGTGCAGCAGTTGGGCAACGTGAGCAACACGATGCAGTCGATGGCAGCTGCCACCGAGCGCGTCTTTGAGTTCCTGGCCGCGCCCGAGGAGGAGCAGAAAGCCGACGCGCAGATTCCCGAAAAGCGCCCCGGCCATGTGGAGTTTGATCACGTCAAGTTTGGCTATACGCCCGACAAGACCATCATCCACGACTTTAGCTGCGAGGCGCAGCCCGGCCAGACCATCGCCATCGTCGGCCCCACCGGCGCTGGCAAGACCACGCTCATTAAGCTGCTGCAGCGCTTTTACGATGTGGACGGCGGCTCGCTGCGCGTCGAGGGCATCGACGTGCGCGACTGGGACCGCGCGGCGCTGCGCGGCGAGTTTGCCATGGTGTTGCAGGATACCTGGCTGTTTAACGGCACCATCCGCGAGAACATCCGCTATGGACGTCCCGATGCGAGCGATGCCGAGGTCGAGGCCGCTGCGCGTGCCGCGCGTTGCGACCACTTTATCCATACGCTCGCCGGCGGCTACGACTTTATGATCAACGAGGAGGGCACCAACCTGTCGCAGGGCCAGCGCCAGCTCGTGACCATAGCCCGTGCCATTTTGGCCGACCGCCCGGCGCTGATTCTGGACGAGGCGACCTCCAACGTGGATACCCGCACCGAGGAGCTTATCCAGCGCGCCATGGATGCGCTGATGCAGGGCCGCACGAGCTTTGTCATCGCACACCGCCTGTCCACGATCCGCAACGCCGACGTGATCTTGGTGATTCGCGACGGCGACATCGTCGAGAAGGGCACGCATGACGAGCTGCTCGCCCAGGGCGGCTTCTACGCCGACCTGTACAATTCGCAGTTCGACGAAGCGGCGTAAAAAACCGGCGGCAAACAACTGCAATACCCAGAAAACGGGGGCGCAGGACAACCTGCGCCCCCCGTATTTTGTTCTGCGGCCTCGAACCGCCTCCCCTGGAACTCGATCGACGGCCTCTCCCAAGCCACGTGACATCATTCCATTCTGGGGCCCGTCAACGTTTGCCCAGATAAAACCTGCCAAAATAAACCTGTCCCTTTTTGGTAGGTTTCGGGGTGACAAGGGCTTGCACTTTAGCGTGCGACAGCGGATAATGCCGAGCACTCGACAATACGCTTATTGCTCTTTCTATAGATTGAGGAGGCCCCTATGGCCATGAATTTCAAACGCAGGCTGCCGATCCCCATGGAGATCCGCGAGGAAATGCCGCTTTCTACCGAGCTTACCGCCAAGAAGCAGGCATTTGACGCCGAGGTCGCCAAAGTCTTTACCGGCGAGGACGCGCGCAAGGTGCTCATCATCGGCCCGTGCTCTGCCGACCGCGAGGATTCGGTTCTCGAGTATATGAACCGACTGGCCAAGACCGCCGAGGAGGTCAAGGACAAGCTCATCATCATTCCGCGCGTCTACACCAATAAGCCGCGCACCAAGGGCACCGGCTACAAGGGCCTGCTGCACAACCCCAACCCCGAGGCTCCCGACGACCTGCTCGAAGGCGTCAAGGCCATCCGCCATATGCACCTGCGCGTTATTGAGGAAACGGGCTTCTTCACCGCCGACGAGATGCTCTATCCGTCCAACTACCAGTACCTCGTTGACCTGCTGAGCTATGTTGCCGTAGGCGCACGCTCGGTCGAGAACCAGGAGCATCGCCTGGTGTCGAGCGGCATTTCGGTGCCCGTCGGCATGAAGAATCCCACCGCCGGCTCTACCACCGTTATGCTCAACTCCATTTACGCCGCGCAGGCGCACCAGAGCTTCATCTTCCGCAACTGGGAGGTCGAGTGCGACGGCAATCCGCTCGCGCACGCCGTTATGCGTGGCTACATCGGTCTCGACGGTCGTACCTACCCCAACTACCACTACGAGCACCTGGAGCGTCTGGCCGAGCGCTATACCGAGCACGCCGGCTATGCCAATCCGGCAGCGGTCATCGACTGCAACCATGACAACTCGGGCAAGCGTCCGTTGGAGCAGTATCGCATTTGCAAGGAGGTGCTCGACAGCTGCCGCCGCAACGAGTCCATCTCCAAGCTAGTCAAGGGCTTTATGATCGAGTCCTACCTGGAGGACGGCAACCAGCCGGTCGACGGCGGCGTCTTTGGCAAGTCAATCACCGACCCGTGCCTGGGCTGGGAAAAGACCGACTACCTCATCCACGAGATCGCGGAACGTATTTAATTACGCGGTTTTGCCAAACCGCGTAACCAGCCGACGCTGCAAACGCCCCTAAGCGGCAATCTGACGTTCAATCGTCGGTCGCGTACCCAAA
>UQXT01000065.1 GCA_900545075.1 uncultured Collinsella sp.
CCCACAGCCGCAAACTCAATAACCCCTGCATGCTTAAGGGCATGCACAACAGCCGCCAGCGTATCGTGGTCGATTCCGTCGATGGTCGCATTAAGCTCGCTCACCTTGGCAGCCAGGATGTTCTTGAGGCTCTGCTCCATATTGTCGAGCGAGACCTCGTCGGTCAGGCCCTCGTTGCGCTGGCTTTCCAAATCCCTCGCCAACGAAAACTGAAAGCTGCGGAAGCTGCCAAACCCAAGCTTGCGGCAGAAGCGCGAAACGGTCGCCTCGGACGTGGCGGCGGCGCGCGAGAGCTGAGCGGCCGTGAGGCGTGGCGCCTCGGACTGGTGCTCCAATATATAGTCGACAATGCGCTGCTCGGACTCGCTGTACCCCCTGTGCATACTAATAAGGGAGAGTGCACTCTTGCTGCTATCGGACATGGGATGGCTCCTGGCTGGCATAAAAATCGGACTTGTTTTGCAATGTCGTAGTATAAGGGCATTTTCAGTTACAAGATACACCTTGCCGTTTCAATAGTTGATGGTAAACTTTCATCGACCGTTTACGGTAATGAAAGAACCTTTCACCGGAGAAATGAGCCGCATTGCTTCTCATATAAGCGGTGGGTTGGTATCTTTCAAGTGTGGAAAAACGCGCATCGAAGCGCGTGTAGGGGAGCGCCCGCGGGCGCAGTACTCAAGAAGGAGGGACACATGGCTAAGTTTGACATTATCGCCGCGACCGGTTGCCCGACCGGCATTGCGCACACCTTCATGGCGAAGGAGGCGCTGGAGAAGGCAGCTGCCGAGCGAGGTCTGACCATTAAGGTTGAGACCCATGGCCAGGTCGGTGTCGAGAACGAGCTCACCAAGAGCGAGATCGCTGGTGCCAAGGCCGTCGTCGTCGCAGCCGATAAGGATGTCCAGGCAGAGCGTTTCGCTGGTAAGCGCATGGTTTCCGTTGGTGTTTCCAAGGCCCTGTCCGTCGAGGCAGCCGGTAAGCTGATCGACCGCGCGCTCGCCGCCAAGGGTGACGACTCGGTTGCGGCTGCTGCCGATGTCGAGGATGAGGTCGAGGAGAAGGAGTCCATCGGCCACATCATCTATAAGCACCTCATGAACGGCGTCAGCCACATGCTGGTCTTCGTCGTCGCCGGTGGTGTCCTGACCGCCGTTTCGTTCCTGTGGGGCATCACGTCCTTCGATTCGACGGCTGCCGATTACAACAGCTTTGCCGCTATGCTCAAGATCATCGGCGGCATTGCCATGAACCTCATGGTTCCCGTGCTTTCCGCCTACATTGCCGAGTCCATCGGCAAGCGCCCGGCACTCGTCCCCGGCTTTGTTGCCGGTATGATCGCCATCCAGGGCCTGCCCGTTAACGCCGATACACACATGATCGATGCTGGCGGCGCCGGCGTGGGCTTCGGCTTCCTGGGCGGCATCGTCGGCGGCTTCCTCGCCGGCTATGTCATTCTGCTGCTCGAGAAGGTCTTCTCCAAGCTGCCCAAGAATCTGGACGGCCTCAAGGCTATCTTCCTGTACCCGCTGTTCTCGACCGCCATCGTCGGCCTGGTCATGCTCGGCATCTCCGGCCCCATGGCTGCCATCAACACTGCCATGATGGACTTCCTCAAGGGTCTGTCTGCCTCTGGCGCCATTGTCCTGGGCCTTGCCATCGGCTGCATGTGCGCCGTTGACATGGGCGGCCCGGTCAACAAGGCTGCTTACGTCACTGGTACCGCTATGCTCACCGAGGCCCTGGCCGCCGGTGTCGGCACCGACACCTACAACTTCGGCACCAACTTCATGGCTGCCGTCTCCGCCGCCTGCATCGTTCCGCCGCTGATCACCACCTTCGCCGTCGTCGTCGGCAAGAAGTACTTCAGCCAGGAGGATCATGACGCCGGTATCGTCAACCTCATCCTTGGTTGCACCCACATCACCGAGGGCGCCATTCCGTTCATGACCAAGAACATCTGGCCCGTCATGCCCATCATGATGCTCGGTTCCTCCATCGCCTCGATCCTGACCATCATGTTCAACGTTCACGATCCGGCGCCCCACGGTGGCTTCCTGGTCCTACCTGTTGTTGAGAACGGTCCGCTGTGGGTCCTCGCGATCCTCATTGGCGCTGTGGTCGGTGGCATCCTGTTCGTGGCCTTTAAGAAGTACGACTTTGAGAAGAACCAGAAGGCCGCTCCTGCAACCAAGCCGGTTGAGGCCCCCAAGGCCGCTGCCGTCGAGGCTCCCAAGGCCGAGACTGCCGACTTCGTGAAGGTCGAGAACGTTTTTGTCGCCGAGAACTTCGCTTCTCGTGACGAGGCCCTGAGCTTTGTCTCCAACCAGGCCGTTAAGGCCGGTATCGCCGGCGATGCTGACGCCGTGATGAACGCCTTCCTGGCCCGCGAGGCCGAGGGCACCACGGGCATGATGGAGGGCTTCGCCATTCCGCATGCCAAGTCCGACGCCATCACCGAGGCCGCTGTCATCGTCGTCAAGGACGACTCTGGCGTGACCGGTTGGGACACCATGGACGGCGCTCCCGTCAACGTTGCCATCGCCCTGCTCATCCCGGGCGCTCAGGCTGGAACCACGCACCTCAAGATCCTGTCCAAGGTCGCCGAGGCGCTTATGGACGAGGACTTCCGTGCCACCGTCAAGGGTTCCACCGACGCCGCCAAGATCGCCAAGACGATCAACGCACGCCTGGTCTAATCCAGCAGTTAGCGAATAATATCGTCCCCTGTTACAAAGGCGGAGACCCTCACCAGGGCCTCCGCCTTTTTCGAAAACAGAGAACGCACCGGTTGATCCCATCAGCCAGAATTCCTTTCAGCCGACATTACTCTGGACCGACCGAGTTTCCACAGCTTGCTCGCCCACAGGGGCCCGTGCGCGGCCTGTGAGATTTATCGCGAGTTCCGCACGAGCCGAAGAGCACTTAATGTGCTCTTCGTGCGAGCAGGACTGTAGAGCAGGAAATCTCACAGGCCGCGCACGGGCCCCTGTGGGCGAGCAAGCGGACGACAAACACATCTGTCCAATAATTCGTCTGAAACACAATGAAAAACCGTTTGATGTGAGTTAATATAAACAACGTCGTGAATCTGACTCCTGCCACATGCATGACAGGGGTTAAACACAAAAAAGGAGTCAATTATGGTTTCTGAGAAGGCTACCCTCGTTAATCCTCAGGGTCTTCACATGCGTCCGGCTGGCCTCTTCGCCTCCACCATGGGCAAGTACGCCTGCGACGTGACAGTCGTCACCCCCGAGAAGGAGGTCAACGGCAAGTCCCCGATGGCCCTCATGGCTGCTGGTATCCCCTGCGGCACCGAGGTCGAGGTCAAGTGCGACGGCGCTGACGAGGCCGAGGCTCTGGCTGCTGCCATCGAGCTCATCAAGAGCGGTCTTGGCGAGTAGAACTCAAACGGGTCGCATGTTGAACAACTAAGTTCATATTTGGGGGCGCAGTGACCTGTTCTAAGGTAGCTGCGCTCTTTTGTCATGGATATGGCAAAACGCTTTATCACATGACACGGAGAGAGGAATGGGAATGTATCAGGGAGTCAACGCTTCCGAGGGCATCGGTATCGGCACCGTCATGGTCGCCGTCGATCCCGACTTGACGTTTGAGCCGCACGAGGTTGCTGATTCGGCAGCAGAGAAGGAGCGCTATCAGTCCGCTCTTTCGGTCTTCTGTGAGAAGACCCAGGCTCAGGCCGACCACATGAAGGAGACGGTTGGCGAGGCCGAGGCCGAGATCATGAGCGGACACATTGTCCTGGCTCAGGACCCGGGCATGACGGACGCCATCAACGCCGCCATTGACGGCGGCACCTGCGCCGAGCAGGCGCTCATGGACACCTCGACCATGTTCGAGAACATGTTCCTGTCCATGGACGACGAGATGTTCCGTCTGCGCGCGGCCGACATCGCCGACATCCGCACCGGTATTCTGGCCGAGCTGCTGGGCAAGGAGGTCGTCGACCTCTCCGTCCTGCCCGAGAACACCGTCGTTGTCGTGCACGACCTTACGCCGTCCATGACCGCCACGATCGATAAGGCCCACGTTGCCGGTATCGTCACCGAGACCGGTGGCCGCACGTCGCACTCCGCGATCATCGCGCGTGCCCTCGAGATCCCGGCTGTCCTTTCGGTTTCCAACAGCTGCACCGCGCTGCGCAACGGCATGACCGTTGTCGTCGACGGTGGCAAGGGCATCGTCGAGGCCGATCCCGACGAGGAGACGCTCGCCGCCTACACCGCCAAGGCCGAGGCCTTCGCTGCCGAGAAGGCAGCCCTCGAGGCCTTCCGCGGCAAGCCGTCCGTGACTGCCGATGGCATCAAGAAGATCATCGCCTGCAACATCGGTAACCCCGATGACGTGCCTAACGCACTCGATCACGACGCCGAGGCCATTGGCCTGTTCCGCTCCGAGTTCCTATTCATGGACTCCGCCGAGCTTCCTTCCGAGGAGGAGCAGTTCAACGCCTATCGCAAGGTCGCCAGTGCGCTTAAGGGCGCTCCGGTCATCATCCGTACGCTCGATGTGGGTGGCGACAAGGAGATCCCGTACCTGCACATGGTCAAGGAAGATAACCCCTTCATGGGCTTCCGCGCCGTGCGTTACTGCTTGGCCAATCCCGACCAGTACAAGGTCCAGCTTCGCGCCCTGCTGCGCGCCAGCGCCTTCGGCGATGTCAAGATCATGATCCCGCTCGTCACCTGCGTCGAGGAGGTTTTGGCTGTCAAGGAACTCGTCGAGCAGTGCAAGGCCGAGCTGACCGAAGAGGGTCGCAAGTTCAACGAGAACATCGAGGTCGGCATCATGGTCGAGACGCCCGCCGCTTCGCTGCTCGCTGACCGCCTGGCCGAGGTCGCCGACTTCTTCTCCATCGGCACCAACGACCTGATCGGCTACACCATGTGCGCCGACCGTGGCAACGACACCATCTCCAACCTGTACCAGGTGTACTATCCCGCCGTGCTCCGCTCGCTCAAGAACATCATCGAGAGCGGCGTGAAGGCTGGCATTATGGTCGGTATGTGCGGTGAGGCCGCTGCCGATCCGCTGCTTGAGCCGCTGCTGATCAGCTGGGGCCTGGAGGAGTTCTCGATGAGCGCTCCGTCGATCCTGCGCGCCCGCAAGACCATCAGCCAGTGGACCAAGGCCGAGTGCGACGAGCTCGCCGAGAAGGCGCTCGCCTGCAACACCGCCGCCGAGGTCAAGGCACTGCTCGAGTCCGCAGCTCGCTAATTTGGTATCAGAGGTAACCGCGTGGTTGGAATAGGCCGGCCACGCGGCCCTCACATATACAGGGGGTACTGTAAATGTTCTACACGCTAACCGCTAACCCGGCTGTCGACATGACGGTTTCGAGCTCTCCGCTCGAGCCCGACGAGAACGTCCGCACCGGCTCGGCCAGCTACACGGCTAACGGCAAGGGCCTCGACGTGTCCTTCGCCTTTAAGAAGATGGGTGTCGACACCGTCGCGCTCGGCTTCTTCGCTGGCTTCACGGGCAAGTTCATCGTCGAGGAGGTCATGAACCTGGGTTGCCTGTGCCGCCCGGTCTGGACCGACGGTATCACGCGCATCAACACCTACGTCAACGATGGCCAGCACGAGTACGGCATCCTGAACCCTGGCGCTCCTATTACGCCGCAGCACCAGGAGGAGCTCTACAACATCCTGGACACCGCGGGCGACCTTGAGTGCCTGATCGTCTCTGGTTCCGTGCCTCCCAAAGCTACGCCCGATTTCCTGGCTAAGGTCATGGAGCACGCACAGGCTCGTGGCGCCGACGTTGTCCTGGACCTGTCCTCCGACAAGCTCAAGGAGCTCGCTCACAAGAAGCCGCTGCTCATCAAGCCGAACCATCACGAGATGAAGGCCATCTTCGGCGTGCCGGTCGACACCGACGACGAGGTCCGCGTTGCCATGAAGCTCGCCCACGACGCCGGCGTCCAGAACGTGCTGCTCACCCGTGGTAGCCGCGGCGATGCTTATTTCTCCAACGGCGAGGACATCTGGTACGCCAAGCGTGAGTTCAACATCAAGCTGGTCTCTTCCGTCTGCGCCGGCGACTGCACCCTCGCCGCGTTCCTGCACAAGTGGTACAGGGATCGCGACAACGTCGAGGAGGCCATGAAGCTCGCTATGGCCACCGGCGCCAACGTTGCCGAGTCCGTGGGCATTGGCGACTTCGGTCACGTCGATGAGTACAGCAAGCGCGTTGCTGTCCGCAAGCTCGATCGCAAGTAAGCGAAACACGACATATTCGTGGTTCTATGGCGCCTCGGCTTTGGCCGGGGCGCCATTTTTGTTAATTGCAAAAGAGCGTCAGGGCAAGCCCCCTGATTTTTTGCCGCGCTTTGCCGCTTTTCTGCCGCCCTGCACGCGTTCTACACCGTTCGCCGAGTTGCTATAGCCTTTTCACGTGGCGTGGAATATACTTTCATCAACACGTTGCCTTGTGAAAGGAACATTCATGATTTACACGCTCACTGCAAATCCCGCCATCGACTATAACATTGCCTGCGACGGTCTTTCCGCCAATACCGTAACCCGCACGCGCGACGCGGTCTACACGCCCAACGGCAAGGGTCTCAACGTCTCGTTCACCCTCGATCACTACGGTGTCGACACCACGATCCTGGGCTTTTTTGCCGGTTTCTCGGGCGAGTTTATCGTCAAGGGCGCCGAGGCCCTGGGCGTGCCCGTCAAGCCCGTGTGGACTGACGGCATCACGCGCGTTAACGTCTTCCTCAACGCCGGCCCCGATACCGAGTACAACATGGTAAACGCAGGCGCCGCCATCAATGCTGCCAACGAGCAGGAGATGTTTGAGCTCATCGATTCGCTCGACGACATGACCTGCCTGGTCATTAGCGGCTCGCTGCCCCCCAACACCTCCGAGGGTTTCCTGGCCGAGGTACTTCGCCGCGTTAAGGCAAAGGGTGCCGAGTTCGTGCTTGATATCTCGAGCCATCAGCTGGCCGACCTCATTGCCCTTGAGCCGTTGCTCATTAAGCCCAACGACGACGAGCTGCTCGACATCTTTGGCATTAAGGTGAGCGGTGGCGACGACGAGTCCGTTAAGGGCGCTATGGCCGAGCTGCATGCCAAGGGCGCCAAGAACGTGCTGCTGACCCTTGGTGGCGCCGGTGCGTACTTCTCCAACGGCGAGCACATCTGGTTTGCCAACCGCACCTTCGAGGTCAAGCTGCTGTCGACGGTGTGCGCCGGCGATTCCTCGCTCGCTGCCTTCCTGTCCGTGTGGCACGACGCCCCCGAGCGCGTCGAGGACGCCCTGCGCCTTTCGATGGCCACTGGCGCCAACGTGGTCGAGTGCCCGGGCCTGGGCGACTTTGCCAAGGTGGACGAATACAAGAAGAACATCGAAGTTCGTCAGGTCTGCTAGCCGCACCGAAAAATCGTTGCAGAACACCCGCTTTGGATCTCCGAGGCGGGTGTTTTTTGTGCGCTGAACGTATGTGGCGTTTGCTGTCTCGTTTTATCGAATCGACGTCGCGATTGCGTGTGCGCGCTTTCTCGTTTCTTGTTAGACTTCTTGAGAACCATCGATTAACGCTTGCAGGCGTAGGAGGCCTTAGGTATGTGCAATGTTTCGCTCAACGGTACGCAGCCCTCAGACGCCTCCCTGCGTGTGCTATATGCGCTTGAGGCAGCCGGTCTTGAGGCCTGGTTCGTGGGCGGTTGGGTACGTGACGCATTGATGGGACGCCCCGGCCACGATGTTGATATGTGCTGCAGCGGCCTGTGGCAGGAGTCCAAGGCGGCACTCGAGGCCGCTGACATTGCGGTAGTTGAGTCGGGCATTAAATTTGGCGGCATCACCGCCATTTGTGACGATGAGCGCATCGAAGTCACGACGTATCGTTTGGACGGCTTTTACACTGATGGTCGCCATCCCCAGAGTGTGCAGCGTGCGGCCTCGCTTGAGGACGATCTGGCGCGTCGTGACTTTACCGTTAACGCTATGGCTTGGCATCCGCAGCGCGGTCTTGTCGACCGGTACGATGGCCAGGGTGACCTGGAGCGTAAGTTGATCTGTGCCGTCGGGGATCCCAAGCGTCGCTTTAATGAGGATGCGCTTCGCATGCTGCGCGCCGTGCGTTTTGCCTGTCGTTTGGATTTTATGATCGAGCCTAAGACCAAGCAGGCGCTTGCCGATTGCTCGCCGCTGCTTGATGCCGTGGCACGCGAGCGCGTGGGCATTGAGCTCGAAGGCATTCTTTCGACCGGTCACGGGGGAGACGCGATGCTGCGCTACCCCGAGCTTGTTTGTGCCGCCGTGCCCGAACTTTCGCCTGCTCGTGGGTTTGACCAGCGCAGTGTTTACCATGCCTTTAATGTCTACGAGCATATCGCTCGCGTGTTGACGGTGGCGGGGGAGTTGGCGCTTTGTGACGGCGTGGAGCCTTCGTCGAGCTTAATGTGGGCATCGTTTTTGCATGACGTCTCCAAGCCCGATTGTTTTACGGTCGACCATGCGGGCAGCGGCCACTTTTACGGCCATCCCGAGCTTGGCGCCAAGAAGGCGCGCGTAATTATGGATCGTCTGGCGCTTTCGCATGATTTGGTTCGCGATGTGTGCCTACTCATTAAGTATCACGATAAGCCGTTGCGCCCTGAGCGTTCCTGTTTGCTCAATATGATGCGCTTGCTTTCGGGCGAGGGTGTTGACACGCCGCGTTTGATTGACGAGCTTATGGACCTTAAACGTGCCGATACACTCGGTAAGGCGCCGTCGTGCTTCTATTACGTCGAGACGATCGAGGAGATGCGCTCACTCGCCCACGGACTGCTTGAGGCAGGGGAGCCCTATACGCTCAAGATGCTTGCCATCAACGGCGGCGACCTGATTCGCGCCGGCGTCAAACCGGGGCCGGAGTTGGGGCAGCTGCTCAACGCCGCCCTCGACGCCGTAATCGAGGACAACGTCCCCAACGAGCGCGAAGCCCTTCTGGCCCATTTGCACCTGGGATAAACATCCTTCGGTTCGCCTCAAATGATCTACTTAGTTGACCTGCGCGTTCCATAACCTCCCGACAAAATTCCAGCAATTTGGAATTTCTTCTTGCGCTCGCGATTTTTGTCCCGTAATATATTTCCTCGCAGCACGGCAGTGCAGATGTCATGTGGCCCGTTCGTCTAGCGGTTTAGGACGCCGCCCTCTCAAGGCGGAGATCACCAGTTCGAATCTGGTACGGGCTACCATGTTTTAGATACCCGGCCTTTCGTGAGAAGGTCGGGTTTTTTATTACAAGTGGTCTGGTCAGTTAATCCCATTTGCCTCATAGCTTTACGTTTTGCTCATCTCCCATACGGGTACAATAGGCCAGATACTTTGACGGTCAGAAGGAGCCTCATGACGGAGTCCTCTCAGCATAGCCCAAAGCCCCAGGTCGAGGTTTCTGGCGGCGATGACAACAAGAGCGCGCGTCGCGGCGCCATCTTCATCGGCGTTGTGCTGGTCGGCTACATCGTCTATCTGGTCGTGACCGGGCAGATGGGGCAGTTTTGGGCCGCTATGTCCAGCGTTCAGATGCCCTGGCTCTTCGCTGCATGCTTTTGCATGTTTCTGTATCTTGTTTTTGGCATCGTGGCGTACGCGATTGCCGTTTGGCTCGACCCCGATTCGCCCGTCGGCATCCGCGACCTCATTTCGGTCGAGGCGAGCGGCATCTTCTTTGGCAACCTGACGCCCATGATGATGGGCTCTACGCCTGCCCAGATTTACCGCCTGACCAAAGCCGGCCAAAACGTGGGCGAGGCGGGTGCCACGCAGTTCACGCGCTTTATCGTGTACCAATTTGGTTTGGTGGCATGGGGTGCCATTCTGCTGCTCGCCCGTATGCCGTTTTTCGCCGAGCGTTATGGCGACATGACGCTGCTGTGCGTCTTTAGTTTTGGCGGGCACTGCTGCATCCTGCTCGGCATCTTTGCCGTGGCGCTGATGCCCAAGACCGTCACGCGCGTCGCCCATTGCATTATCAATTGGCTCGAGCGCGTCGGCGTCTCGGCTACAAAGATCGAAGGCTGGCGCACCTTTGTCGATGGCGAGATCTACTCGTTTTCCCAGAAATTCAAACTCTCTGCCGGCCATTTTTCTTCCATGCTGCTCACAGTTGTCATCACCATGCTGCAGCTTGCGTTTTTCTACCTGGTTCCGTACTTTTTGATGCTCTCCTTTGGCCACCACGAAGTCGACTTTTTCTCGGTCATGGCCGCGAGTGCCTTTGTCCAGCTGCTGAGCTCCGCCGTTCCGCTGCCCGGTGGCACCGGTGGCGCCGAGGGGGGCTTCGCACTGTTTTTGGGTCACTTTTTTGGCACGGCATCGACTGCCGGCTATCTGCTGTGGCGTCTGATCACCTTTATCGCGCCGACCATTTTGGCCGCCCCGCTGCTGGGCCTTAAGAGCGCTCACAACGAGAGTATTCATGCACGCTGGGACCGTGTGATGCGAAAGCTCGGGCGTGCGCCTCAGACGCCCTCTACGCCCGTTAAGGCGCATCCTGCGTGCCAGGTTACCGTGGATCCCAATCAGCGTGCTCAAAAGGCTGCTGTGGCCTCTAAGCCGGCTCACAAGACCTACGTTCGTCAGACTGGCGACGGTATCCGCGTTTCCCCGTCGGCGCTTAATAAAAAGAAGAGGTCCTAGGGCTCAGTGGGCGAGTCGTGCGTTCTTGATGACGCTCGTCATTGCGATGTGAGATGTAGGATAATCCTCTTACGTTGATTATCTCCCACATGTAGAGGACTTACAGGTGGGCAGTTGACATGAAGGGGACACGTCTATGGCTACCACCAAACCGCGCCTTGACCGCCGTATCGTCCGCAGTCGTAATGCGATTCTTTCGGCGTTTGAGCGACTTCTCATGGAAAAGCCCCTGGCCGATATTACGGTGAGCGCCATCGCACGCGAGGCAAATGTCGACCGCAAGACCTTTTATGTGCACTTTGGCACGGTCGATGGCTTGCTCGACGCCATTGCCGTCGATGCGGTCGAGATGATCGTCGACTCGGTCGAGAAGACGCTTTCCTCTATGAGCGGCGACACCAACGAGCGTGCGCTCGGAGCGGCGGCGATCTTCTTCAAAACCGTTAACGAGGCACTTTGCAACAACCTGGTACTCAATCGTCAGCTGATCGAAAACATTCCGCTCGACGACTTTATGGCTCG
>UQXT01000066.1 GCA_900545075.1 uncultured Collinsella sp.
AGCACGAGATCTATTTGGGACACAAAGCGTGTCATAGTAAATAACGTGTTAAGCGGATTGGTGACACTAAAGCCTAAATGAGTATTGATTGTGGTGCCGGCATCCGATACCCCTTCCCAGCGAATAGTGGAACGCAATCCCGAGTGGTGATTACAACAACCTGGCGAAGCAACAGCAATAATCGGGGTCTTGAGGACGTCGGTTACGAAAGGGGCTTGGGATAGGGCTCGCCAGCCGTCTTCGGAGTTGGGTAGGCGCGGGTAGAGGTCGCGCACCTGCGGTGGGCAGCGCCAGTAGCGGAATGCGGTGTTTGCGCAGACGATTTCGTCCATTTGCGTCTCCCCTGGTATCGGCCGTACGCCATGCGGGTTGCGGGCATGGCAGATTATCTACCGGGGCATCATGCGGGTAAGTACCGGAAGCAAACCAAAAACTTGACGAGTTCCGCCGAAAAACTGTCGTGTGATAGAAATCCGCTGGAAGGCGCTTTGGGCATATGGTCCCTGTCTCCACATTTGTGCTCGGATCACAAGGGGAATTCAATGAAAATACGCATGCGTTTAATGCAAAATGGGCATTGGCGTCAGCAAAAAGGGTGCGATAAAAAATGACGCCTTAGACGACTACGATTGATTTTTGGTGTCACTTTTGGTGTCAGCCTTGGTGTCAAAAAGAAAAAGGCCAGAGGCTTAACACCTCTGACCTATGCTTTAGATGGTGGGCGATACAAGATTCGAACTTGTGACCCCATCCGTGTGAAGGATATGCTCTACCCCTGAGCCAATCGCCCGTCGCCTTTCGGCAAAAGAGATACTATCATAGCCGCGCGTGGTTTACCAAGAACTTTTTGCCCCCGATTTTAAATTCGTGGACGCAAACCACTCCACCGCAATTAGGGCACGCGACAAACCAGCAGCTAAACCGCCCTCTATCGCTTGATCCACGACGTCTTGGGGCGGCAGATTAGTCGCGCGTTGTTGTAGGCCATGTCGAGCGTGAGGCAGGTGCGCGCGGCGTAGAAGCCGTCTTCGCGCTGGATGGTCAGCGCCAGTTCGGGCTTTTCGCCGGTCAGGCACAGCGGCAGCAGCAGCTGAATCCGGCCGCCGTAGAACTGCGGCACGGCGAGCGTGTAATTGGCGGCGGCGCGTCGGGCGGCTTCGACGACGGCGCCCTCAAAGGCGCGACGCAGCAGCAACGAGTTACCCTCCCCCATCAGACTGGCGGGAATACGCGTCAGGTTCTCCTCATCGCCCAGAATTTGGTCGATGTTGGAGCGGATGGGAAGGCGGTAGTCAAAGACAAGCTCGGAGGGGTCCTCGGCAAAGCGCACGCGGCACGGCAGGTACTCAAACGAGACCAGCATGGGGTCGCTTTCCTTAAAGAAGCCCTTCAGAAACCAGCGCTGGCGCGCATCGGGCTTGGTGTTGGGCTCAAACAGGCCGTAGATGGTCTCGTAACGGCGTGTGTACAGGCCGGTGTTAAACAGGCAGCGGTCGTCGTCGAACACCAGCGGCAGGTTGGACGGCGCGGTCTGGTCCACGTCGCGCTCGGTCAAAAATACTGCGCGGCTAAACGAAAACGACAGGTAGTTCTTGAGAATGCGGTTGCAGGGACCCCAGTCCTCGGGATCGGCGAGGTCGGCCAAGCGGTCGTAACAGGGCTCGGGGCAAAATGCAAACTCGTACACATTGCTGCACAGGGTGCTGGGGATCTCCATATGGCTTCCAATCAAGATAATGACAGGCGTGTGGATGCTTTGATTTTATACGTGCGACGGGTAGCCCGTGTCCACAACGCAACCGCGGCGCAGCTCTTCGGCTAGCTCGCTGTTCGTGCGGCGACTGGAAACGAGGTCCTGGATCCAGGCGTAGTACTGGTTGTCTTTGGGCTCGGGGCTGTCGGACAGCTCGACCGGAGTGCCGGCGAACCTTAAGACGGACAACGCAAAGACAAGGCTGGTGCGTTTGTTGCCGTCCTCGAAGATGTGGTCCTTGACCATGTGCTCGACCACGTAGGTGACCTGGTCAAAGATGTCTGCGAAGCGATCAGCCGGCGATTGGCCGAATATCGTACAGAATGCACCCGCAAGCACGGACTCGACGCGTCCAAGCTCAAGCGCGGCACGGTCGCCTGTGGCGCCGGTCGTATAGCAGCGTCCGACCGTCATCAACGTGCTGTGCAGGCGCATCACGGCCGCGGCCATAGCTTCGAGCGATCCGGCATCATCGAGCACGAGCGGCGCAAACGGATGAGCGCTCCGCTGCGTAGCCGCCATCATGAGTTCTCCAAGAGTCTGAGCGCGTTGGGCATGACCGCAATTGTCAGCCGAACAGCTTCGTCGATCGACGTGTCGCCGTCGAGCAAAATCGGGGATGCTGATTTTGCCTCGTGCGCAGATGAATGATCTTCTTGAGCAACGTTATTGGCGCCGTCATCTTGTTGAACGTAGTTCCAAGGCATGTCAGCCTCCTCTATAGCATTTCGGACAGTATAGCCCGCGAGTCGTACTCCAGTGCAACTGGCTGCCAGACGAGGTCTTCGATGGTGCAGCGTAGGGCATTTGCGAGCGCCAATGCCGAGGAGACCGAGGCACGGCGTAGGTCGAGCTGGTTCTGCTCGTAGAGTTGTATGGCGCGAAGCTTAACCCCCGATTGGGCGGCGAGCTGTTTTTGCGTTAGTCCGGCAGCCTTTCGTGTCGCCTTGAGGCCCTTTTTGTCTGCCTGGGCGTTGTTCCATTTTTCGATGACAATCTGGGCGAACTTGTCTTCGGAGGCCTCGTGAAGCGGATGGTACGAGCCGATTATCCAATCGAGTGGGGCGACTTCAAGAAGGTCGCTAAAGCCCAAGCTGCACATCCATTGCGCGTAGGCCAAAACCCAGCCCGCCCAATACTGAGGCGAACGGTCGAACGGATAGGTCTCCCTGCATTCGACGGGGCTCAGTCCCGCATGGGCGATAATATCGCGCGCGAGTTCGTCGCCCGACATGCCGCAGACGACACGAGGCATACCGCGCTCAAACTGTTTCATCTCAAAAGCGTTCGACAGGATCGCCGTCAACTCGGCTGGAGTCAGCCCTTGGTCACAGAGGGCAAAGTCGACCGCCTCGCCTAGCGTTCTCATGGCATCCTCGAGATACATCTCACTGTAGGCGTGGGTCATCGCCCGTCATCCCCTCTCGAATGATATCGACGATACGAATTCCCTCAAACGGGTTTTCGGCAACTAGCTCCCGATACTGCGCCCTTGCCGCTTCATCTCGCTCCTTGGCTAATGGGCCATACAGAGCTAGCGGCGCACGTTCAAATCCAGCAAAACGAATGTTCCTGAAAGCGCGCTCGCTTTTGAGCACAATCTGCTCTCCCAGGTTGCCGAGCCTCATAGATCGACCCAACTGCTCAACGGTAAT
Organism: uncultured Collinsella sp.; assembly: GCA_900545075.1. Taxonomy (GTDB): domain Bacteria; phylum Actinomycetota; class Coriobacteriia; order Coriobacteriales; family Coriobacteriaceae; genus Collinsella. The sequence goes on from UQXT01000066.1 coordinate 3,409, forward strand.
CGTATTGTTCACAAAAGCTCTGGCATAGCTAAAGTACGAGTCGTCCGCGCGCCATCCCCTTATTACGTCGCAAGCGCTCGTGTCAGGTAGAAAGTGATCGTGAAGATATTCGCACGCCCCCGCGGCAACGGCGGTATCTTTGCGAAAAGAACGATGCTCAACGAGCAGCGCTATCCAATGCAGGACGCAATATTGCGGCGAAAGCAAGTCGAGAATTTTGAGATCGGCTGTATCGAGTTCATAGCGATTCGCAAAGCCATCGGTATCACGCGAGCATGCCCATTCCCTTGCAAGGTCGAGGCTCTCTGTGCAATAGAATCCCTGTCCATAGTCGTTATGGACTTTCCCCAGGCCAAGCTGGGGAGTCTCATTAATTTTCTGAGAACCATGCCACAGTTCCACGCGAGTCTCCTAACAGGTATCGCCCTAGCGATAGTATAGCACACTATCGCTAGGGCGATACTTATATTCAAAGAGCAGGAGGGTGTATGGAATCGAGTTCATATTGCCCTCATCTGCGCAGGTTCTGTCGATGTCGCTCAAATTTGAGACGCCTTCAACCAAAGCGGCCGAAGGCGTCTTCTCGGTGAGCATTATTTTGATTGCTTTGGTCGTGCCCTGCGACCAAAATCTTCTCGGTAGGCGTTCTTTTGATTCCGTTGGTCGCGCCTTACGACCAAAATCTTAGCCAAGCATATAAATTAATGAGAGGCGGCACAAGGAGAGCCTAGATGCACCAAGGTATGCGAGTGAATCCGTATCTGTAAAACGTTCCTAACTAGTTCGACTACGCAGCTAGCATGGGAAGATAGGAGTCCTGATCGACGCCCCAAATAATTGGTGTAAGTCCGTAGTTTTTGCAAGCTTCGATAGACTCGGGTGGGACAACACCATCTTTAGTGTTGGTGGAGTTTAGAAAAACAACCCCTTCGCAATCGTTGCGTGCCGACTTAATGTCTTCCCATCCAAATAGCGCGTTTTGAATTCCCTGCTTACCTGGATTATTTACCGTTTTAATTAGGCGCATAGGCCTTCTTTTATTTTTGCCGATTGCATAGTCAAATTTAAACGAAAGTCCGGATCGGCCCTGGAAGGACGGCCCGAGCACATAAGGGATTTCATTTTCGAGCAGCCAATTGCCGACATCTTCAGTGAAGAGGTTTCTCACGCTGCTTTGAGATAGCAAAAACATATCATCAACAGAGGCCATAGCTTGGAGAAGCATATTCATCTTCATGGGAAGATCCGTTGCAGAAGCCGTCATGCACAGTTCGCCATCTTTTTCCTTTACGGAAAAGCCGGATAGAATCGAATTCAGCTTGTCGATTCGCTGCCCTTTCATGGAGAATCCAGATAATTCAAGATCATTGATGGTTTCGCCAAGATCTGAAATGACATAGCCACCAGCAGGGTCGTCGCCAAGGTATACCCGCATGCAATCGTTGTTTCGATTGAGCATGGGCGTGGAGATGCAGACACCATTACCTTGCTGGACCGGTACCATATTTGCTTCTACGAACTTGGCGTACGCGCTAATAAAGCCCCGAGCCTGTTCTACATTCATCTCACACCCCCAAAGGTAGCTCTACTTTAAGCTTGTCTGTAATATTACAAGTTTCCTGAAATGACCAAAAGAGCGATGCAAAATCGTAGCTCTTGGGTTTAAGAATATTCTGACTTGGAATGCCACAAGCCCATTTGGCACCGTATCCATCTAAATCAAAATGAACATGGGTACCAACGATCAGCGATCCGTCCGGATTCCTGTGGCGGAGGACCTCTGGGTTATCGCTGTAGTCGAGACGGATCAATGGACGATCTGATACGCGTGTCTGCATGGTGCTTTTTCTGTCAGCAGAAAGTCCAAGGATTAAGGATGAACTTCTTTTATTCTCAGTGAGATCAAGATAGAACTTAAGGGCTTTATTCTCATTGGCAACAAGTTCGATTAGCGTTTTATCTCCAGGCGCAGGCCATTGTTTACGATATTGCATATCGCGTACATCTTTGGACATCAAGATGTATTCGCGAGCAGCTGAATTCATGTCGTTCCTGCTGAAGGTGTTCACAGCAATTCCAATCCTCACGGCAATTGCCGAATAATCTCACCTTATGGTAAAGGCTCGTTGCGACAGAAATTTGAAGATATAGGGGAAGCGTTACTTTTAGGTGCTTCGTTCATTATGTGTGCATCATATCGGTCCAACCAGATGCATCGATGCACCGACAGTAGCAAGGCTTGACCCTAGGAGCAAAGTAATTCTCGGTCCAAAAGACCTACTCTCACCAGTTTGACACTTCCGAGGCAATTGCCTCGTCGTTTATCGATTTTTCTCACACTCAAGAAGATTTTAGGGCTGGGTTAAGATGATCGGCGGCGTCCGGCATGCTCGAAGATAAGCGGCGCATTTGACCTGACGAACTCGATTAAGAAATCCAGGTCATCAGCAGTAAATCCTTCGACGTTGAACCATTTGACTGCAGGCAAGAAGCATTCCGCATGGTCAAAGCCAAAGTCAACCGGGCGCTCGACGGCTACGCGAACAGTTCCGTCTTCTCTTGTCTCTGAGTAGGCAAACTGGGTGCCATCATCAAGCTGAACATAGCTCCAAAATGAAAAAAGCAACGCTCCCTTGCCGAAAGCGTTGCCCTTAAAGCTCCTACAGAGCTCTTGTATCGCAGCCAGGTGTGTCGGACCGCATCAGCAGCGATATGCGGCGCTCAGAAGCACTGTCCCCAGCAGGAATAGCGTTAAGGAGGCAGCTATCCAATAGCCGTCGCCGGTCTTGGGAAGCGTCTGTGTTGTTGCCATAGTGGATTTGGGCTTGGTCGTCTTGGTGATTGTTGTCTTGGTGACCGTTGTCTTGGGCGATGTAGCTGCGGGTTTCACCGCAGGATTTGCCGCCGGTTCCGCACCGGGTTGCCCCGCAGCAGGGTCGGCGCCACCAGTAGGCTCGCCCGTACCATCACCCGGCACCTCGCCGCCGGGTGTAACGGTCTCCCCTGCCGGATCAGTAGCACCTTCGGGCTCGATCACCACATGCGTGGCCACGGCCCCGTCAGCATCCACCACGCCGGCAGCACCAAAGAATCCGCCTGCGGGCGTCACAAAGTGCGCGGCCACGAGCGATCCGCGATCGCAGGCAACGCCGGCATCCGTACCGGTCGCATCCAGCCAGGACGCATCCACGACAAGTGTCTCGCTCGCAGCTCCGGCACCAAACCCCTCGTCGAGCAAGCGCACGCCATAGAAGCGTAAACCCGCATCGGTGCCAGTGCCCGCTGCAGTAACGTGCCCGCCGCCGCACACGGTCAAGCTGCCTGCGGCTATGCCGGCAACAGTCTGGTCAAGAACGCCTGCCCCATCGGCCCTGGCATCGACCGTGCAGCCGTCCACCACCAGCGCCTGGGACACATGGATCCCGCATTGCGAACCCGTCGCCATGAGCGAGCCGGAGCCGCGAAGCGTAAGGTTTCCCCACACCTCCATCCCGCTCATGGAAATGTCCGCATCGGGCGCATGCGTCTCGATCACGGAGTTTTGCCCCACAAGCGTCACTACCAGGTCGCCGTCGGCGCCGATGGCCTCACCAGCATAGCCAGTTAGCTCAAGATGATTGTAATTTGTCCAAGCCCATCCGGGACCCGACACGCCCGGCTCGTAGTACGTGGCGCCCGCAATGAACAGGCTGTCCGCGCCCGCGGCATAAGAAGGCCCGCCCAGCAAAACGCATAGGCAGGCCATTACGGTAAACAGAATGTAGTGACGGCTGGTGTGGAACGCGGTGGCAAACATAACTGCTCCGATCTTCGCAAGAGCCAATGGAAGCTGCACCAGGAAATGCCCTGGTAGCAGTAGCTATTAGTGTAGCGAGATTAGACAAGGGGCGAAGATGATACCCGTGATCGAATCCCGAAATTAGGTGTAAATCGTTTTGTCAATCGGTGAACGGAGGGAGTAGCGGGCACCAATTGATTGTCGATACGAGTCCTAATCATGTCAAAGCTGAACTTGAGCGCATTAAGTTCGTGATTTCAATGGGACCCAATCCAATAGCTTTGCATATAGCTTCTCAGGCTTATCCCATAGGCCTATCAAGGATTCATCATGGTTCAGCCTGATAATGACCGAGTACTCTTGTTTAAACTTATTTACAGCAAATTTGCTTTTGCCTTTACAGAGCAGGTATTCCTCTAGGCCCTCAAGAGCGATCTTGCGCTTTACTGAACCAATTTTTTGAGCTGAATCTTCTCTCGAAAGACCCCAAGATTTTTGAATTGCCGTGATCATTTTGTCTTCATGTACAGAAGCGTCAATTAAGGCGCGGATTGTATTTTCTACCCCAATCTCAATACCCTGATCAAATGCCTCGATACGTTCATCGCTAATTATGTCATTCAGGACTTCGCTACATGTTTCAGTTACTACCGTAACGCCCCTGTTAAATAAATCAAATAGCATGTCTCTCGCCGTTGCCAAGTCTATCGCCTTCATATTGACGTTGTTTTCTGGTTTTCCTTTTGGGCAAATCCTATATTTCGCTGAAGCAAAGATAGAAACCTCTTTAATTCCTTTTGAGTCGTCACCATCAATCTTCGGCTCAACCTTCAATACACCCTTATTGGTTACTTCAAAAAGCAGTCGAGCCTTTCGATCGGAATATACGACCTGAAACCAATTCGTGCAGCACAATATAAAGGCGTGAGGGGTATCGGCGACAGCCGATACCCCTCAAGAAATAAGAACTCGCTGAATGGCCAAGCCGGCCCAATGCAGCCAGCTGAAAGTTTACTTACTTTTATTCCAGCCAATTACTCAAGCAATTCGAAAAGCCTTAATAATAGAATTAAACCAATTCTGACTAACCGTTATCGTCGTAATTACTATTACTAAAACAGTAGTCACGGTTTGCTGATCAACCGAATGGAATAAAACCAATTGTACAAATGTAACAAGGAAAGCAATAAACGGCGAATATAGATATAAATACTGACTATGATATCTACCCATTTTAGAAAAATAATTGTCTTCTACTTTAACGTATTTGCCCAAAGATAATAACCCGTATACAAGAAAGAAATTTCCAAAATAAAACTCATATCTGCCGAAGCAATAAAATTCAAGAACCGTAATTAGGCACCCAATTCCTAATAAATAATAATAAAATGATTTTTGAAATTTAGGCTTATTACTACTCAGATATTTACCAAGGTAGAAAAATCCAAGGCCCTCAATAAGCCAGTTACGGTAAAAATATGCCTGCACACCACTGCCAACAACAATCATTAGTCCTTCGCTCATTATCCAATACAGGGTTAATAAAATTGGAACAATTTGAATAGCAAGTTTATTCAAATTCAATTTATTAATTAGATAACCTGCCAGATAGACCATTCCAATCGCATGTAGATACCAAAGGTATTCACTTCCAAAGGCGCTACCAAATACAATGCAATTAAATACCGTCTTAAACGATATATCTAGTTTTGCCCACATTGCCATCTCCGGATATGAACCCTTAGAGAACAGCGTAAAAATAGCAAACCATATAAGATTAAAGAGAAAATACAGATACAGGAAATGTCTGCCTCTATCTAAGTGCTTCGCCCCCATACTCTTATTAAAATAACCAGAGATTGCTAAATAAACCGGAACCGCCGATCGCGAAATTGCAGACCAAACACCGCCAAATAAACAATCTGGTAAAGGATTGTGAATTAAAACGACGCATATAAATAGAAGGTACTTCAATAAGTCAAAATAATAATTTCGATTATTCGTTTGCGCGGGCGAAACGACAACATCAGATTGCATATTCATTTCCATAGGTGATCAAAGTTCAGAAAGGGAAAGTTGAAGGATATTTTACCGACAGCATTGCAATATAGGTTAAAGCAAGCAGCTCCAAAGTTAGAGTTATTGAAATTTCGCCTTAGAGCGCATTCACGAAACACCCAATGCATCAAACGTAAATAAAATTGATATCTGCTGTCCTGGCGGCCGCTTCATCGGTAGGCATATCACCGTACATAACACAATCAACCGCATTGGCGTCGAAGTCACGTATCGCGGCCAGCAGCATTCCCGGCGCTGGCTTACGACACTTGCACGGGCCCGTGTAGTCAGGGTGGTGCGGGCAGAAGTACCACGCGTCCACGTGAACGCCGAGCCCCTCGAGCTCGTCCTCCATGTACCGGTGCAGTCGGCGCATGTCGGACTCGGTATAGAGGCCCTTGGCGATGCCGGCCTGATTGGTGACGACGACTACCTTGTAGTCAGGGTCCTCGGAGTAGGCGCGCATGATATCGACCGTGGAAGGGATCAGTTCCAGCTTCTCCGGCTCGTGCAGGTGCCCGGTGTCCACGTTGATCGTGCCGTCGCGGTCGAACATGGCGAGCTTCCAGGGCCTGGCGAGCGGCGCGAGCATCGTCTGCGCGAGCTCGTAGTCCTCGGGAACACCGATGTCGATGAAGCCGCCGCCGCACTCGGCGGCGCGCAGCGCCCCGTCGCCGACGACGCGCTCGAAGTAGTCGCTCTCCAGGGAGAACTTCTCGGGCATGTCATCCAGGGCGTCCCTGCGCAGCAGGTAGACGCCCGCGTTGATGAGGCCCTCCTCGCACGGGCGCTTCTCGTGGAAGGCGGCCAGCGCTCCGCCGGCGTCGACGTCGACCGTGCCGTAGCGCTCGAAGTCGCGCATGCGCTTGACGGCGATGACGGCCGAGACGCCATCGGGGGAATCGGCCGCGGCGGCCTCCATGGCGGCGAAGTCCACGTCGAGCCACGTGTCCCCGTTCAGGACGAAGACCCAGTCCGACTGGCACCTGCCGAGCGCCCTCTTCACGGCGCCGCCTGTAAACAGCGGTGTGTCCTCGGGGCTGTACTTGACTGCCATGCCGCGGTAGGAGCCGCCGAAGAATTCCTCGATCTGCTCGCGGCGGTAGCCGTCGGCCACGACCGCGCGATCGAAGCCGGCTGCCGCCAGCTGGTCCATGATGAAGCGCAGGAACGGCCTGCCGGCGACGGGCGCCATGGGCTTGCAGACGTCGGGCACGACGTGGGCGAGCCTGGTGCCGAAGCCGCCCGCCAGCACAATGGCCTCGCGGTAGGGGCGCATCTACTCCGCACCCCCGAACATATCCGCCTCCACCGCGGCGCAGAGGACATGATAGGTGGGCAGGTGCAGCTCCTGCACGCGGAAGACCTCGTCACGCGGCACGCGGACGCAGGCGTCCGAGAGACCGGTGAGCTTGGACTCCTTGGAGCCGGTCAGCGAGACCACGCGCACGCCCTTGGCGCGGGCGACCTTGGCGGCCTCGACGACGTTGGCGGAGTTGCCCGACGTCGAGATGGCGAGAAGCACGTCGCCCGGCTCGCCGTAGCCGTAGACCTGCTGGGCGAAGACGCCGACGGCCGCCTCGTCGTTACCGAACGCCGTGGACAGCGCTGTCTGCGATACAAGCGAGATGGCGGGAAGCGACCCCTCGAGCCATGAGGGGGCCTCGGTGCCGTTGGCCTCGCGGTAGGCCTCGGAGAAGGCCCCGTCGACCGGGCGCTTGAAACGGAAGCTCTTCATGAGCTCGCCGACCGTGTGCTCGGAGTCGGCCGCGGAGCCGCCGTTGCCGCACACGAGCAGCTTCCCGCCGGAGCGGAAGGAGGCGGCGATCAGGTCGCG
>UQXT01000067.1 GCA_900545075.1 uncultured Collinsella sp.
CGGTTCCACCGGGCCGCGCGGCAAGGAGATATATTGCCAGACCGGAGGGGCCCCGTGGGCGGGAATCTGGGCGTACACATTTCCTACACAATGTAAGATCTAACTAACGTTTGCCAGCCGTTAACTACCGCTCGCCGAGCATCTCTTTATATAAGGCAGCCTCATGGTTAAAGCGGATACGTTCCCCTAGCTAAAGCACAGCCAGCATCGAGCAACTCGTCACGTTCTTCCACCGAGAACCCCTCGGCGTAGACGCGCACCACTGGTTCGGTCCCGCTAGGACGGACCAGCAGCCACGTGTCATCCTCGAATGCCAAACGCAAGCCATCCATATGACTAACGTTTTGCGGCACCTTGCCACAAATCGACTTGGGGTTTACGCCCGGCAGCAGGGTTCGTAACGTTTCGGCATCTTCGGCCTCAAGGCGCAAATCGCGTCGACCGTAACTCGTCCTACCAAAACTATCCTCGAGTTGGTCGACCAGAACGCCCAAAGGCGCGCCCGTCTTTGCCATAAGCTCACACAGAATCAGACAGGCGAGGATTCCATCGCGCTCGGGCATATGCGCGGCGATGCCGATGCCACCGGCTTCTTCGCCGCCCATGAGGACGCCACCCTTCTTCATCTCCGCCGCTATATATTTGAAACCGACTGGTTTGACGGTCACGTGGCAGCCAAGCGCCTCCGCAATGCGACGCACAAGCGTCGAGCATGAAAGATTGACGACGACGCGCCCCTCCAAATTACGAAATTGAACCAAGTCGCCCAAAACGAGCGCCATGATCTGATGCGGATGTATATATCTGCCGCGCTCGTCAACCGCGCCGATACGGTCGGCGTCGCCGTCGGTCACCAGGCCAGCGCAAGCTCCGTCCTCGATAACCGTGCGCTCGCAAGCGTCCACCCAAGGTTCAACGGGGTCGGGGCAGATATCTTCTTGGTCAGACGCCTGCCCGGCGTGAATCTCGTGCGCCTCAACGCCAAGCTCGCGCAGCAAGTCGGCTAGATAGCCCTGGGCTGCGCCGCCCATGGGATCAACAACCACGCGCAGGTGCGCGGCGCGAATGGCTTCGGCATCGACAAACGATGCCACCGCCTGCATATAGTCAGGAATGATATCCGCGGTGCGATATTGCCCCTCGATCCCCATTGGCTCGGGAGCCATAGTCTCTTCGAGCTCTTCGATGACATCCTGGTTGGCGGTCGAGCCGTCACCCATGCGAATCTTGAGGCACAGATAGCCCTGCGGATGATGGGACCCCGTCACCATGAGCGCGCCGCACGCTTCACCGTCATAAGCCGCCGCCCACGTAAGGGCAGGGGTCGGGACAGGTCGCGAAGCGAGCACGGCGTCTAGCCCGTGCGCTGCTAGCACGCCCGCCGCAAGCTCAGCGAACTCGCGCGCCAGGGGCCGGGTGTCGAACCCTATATATACCGTTTTGCCCGGATTGGTCTTTTGCCACAACTCGCCGACGGCATCGGCGATACGGGCAACGTTATCGGCAGTGAAGTCCTCATCGACGCGAGCGCGCCAACCGTCAGTTCCAAAATGAATTATCGCGCACACGCGCGGACACCTCACAGTGTTTGGATCATGGTACGCATGGGGTATACCCGCAACATGCACTCGGCAACCTGCCGGCACCAGCATTCACCATTTGGGCAAATGCTGCCGAGGACATGCAAGCAATAAAAAAAACCGCCCCGTATGGAGCGGTTTTACCCTTTATATATCGAGCGCCTCGGCCATCGCGGCCGTAGTGATTGCCGTGGTTCCACAGCAACTGCCCACCATTGCGGCACCGGCATGTCTCCATTCGATGCATGCGCGCGCGAAAGCTTCGGGGTTCTCGTGCCATACGGGGCCATCCTGAGTCTGGACCGGATCGCCCACGTTGGGACGCACCGTGACGGGAGTAGTCGCCGATGCAACCATCCTGGGCACCGCCGCGTTCGCGGCCGCAAGCGAACAGCAATTAACACCAACCGAGTTTGCGCCGTGTTTTTCGGCGTACAAAACGGCTGCCTCGATGTTGAGGCCATCGCCCAACAGGTCGCCTTTATCGTCAACGACAAAACTCACCAGAACAGGCATGCCGTCGGCGGCATCTCGAGCGCCGGCAAGCATGGGCTGCAAATTACGGATAGACGTCACCGTCTCGATCAGCAGACCGTCAACGCCGGCATTGAGCAAGGCGTGCGCCTGTTCGCGCGCAATGCCTCGGATTTCACGATACTCGGCAGAGTCCTCGGCAAACCATTCAATACCGATCGGGCCCATCGAGCCCAGCAGCAGCTGAGGGTGCGCCTGGCGGGCATCGTCGACGGCCCCGCGATTGACCTCCGCCACGGACGGCGCAATCTGGTCGTGCTTGAGGGCATAGCTCGATGCCTGAAAGGTGTTGGTAATGAGCACCTGCGCGCCGGCGGCGACATACAAGCGATGGATACGAGAAACGGTCTGCGGCTCTGCCAGATTCCAAAACGCCGGTGGAATGTCGGCGGCATCGTACTCACTCAACAGAACACTGCCCATGGGGCCCTGCGCCAACAAGGTCTCGCTCGACAAGCGGCGCGTAAGTTCCTCGGCACCAAAGCGGTTGTAATAACTCGTATCCATATATATCCCGCTATTCCTCGACGCTGATTCCCTGCTTTTCGAGATAGGCGAGCCAGCGGCTCATCGTGTCCTCGGATAGCGCATGCTCCATCATGCAGGCCTCGGAATCGGCTCGCTCAAATTCGACACCGAGCTCCTGAACCAAAAACGTGCGGATGAGGCGATGACGGTACCAGATAGCCGTACCAACCTCGCGGCCGCGATCGGTCAGGACTACCTTGCCGTAGTGCGATTGCTCGACAAGTTCGGATGCCTTGAGCGCCGAAACCGCTTTATTGACCGATGCCTTGGAGACGCCAAGGCGCTGCGCGATGTCGACCGATCGCACGCCGTTGGTTTCCCCCTCTTCGCTTTCAATGCGAACCATGCACTCCAAGTAGTCTTCGTTCGCCACCGTCAGATGTAGTTCGCGCGAGCTATTTGTCGTATCCATGATCTTCCGTCCCTTCTGCATTCAATGGCTGATTCTACCCCATCCAAGCGTCGTGGTATGCCGTGGCATACCGTGCTAGAGTTCTTGTTGCACACGACGACCAAGATTGGAGCGGTCTTTATGGAAAACACCACCACGAGCCCCGATGTCCTCGAACGCTTTTTGCGCTACGTCCAGATCAACACGCAGTCCGAGGATGCAAACTGCGACCAGGTACCCTCGAGCGCCGTTCAGTTTGACCTTGCCAACGTGCTGGCTGAAGAGTTGCGCGAGCTGGGTGCAACCGATGCCCATGTAACCGAAAACGCCTATGTATGCGCACACATTCCCGCTAGCGCCGGTTCCGAGAATAAGCCCGCCCTGGGCCTGATCGCGCACCTCGATACCACCGAGGTCGCGCCGGGCGCCGGCGTAGCGCCGCACATCGTGCACTACGAGGGCGGCGACCTAGTTTGTGGCATCGTCGACGGCAAGCCCGTGTCCATGAGCACCACCAAGCTTCCCGCCTTGAACGACCTGGTGGGCGAGGACCTTGTCTGCACCGACGGAACCACGCTGCTGGGCGCCGACGACAAGGCGGGTGTCGCCGAAATCATGGCGCTTGTCGCACGCATCGCGCAGGATCCCTCCCTGCCCCATCCCGCGCTCGGCATTTGCTTCTGCCCGGACGAGGAAATCGGTCATGGTGCCGAGCTGTTGGATATCGAGGCCTTCGGCTGCAAGTACGCCTACACGGTAGACGGTGGTCCGGTTGGCGAGCTTGAGTGGGAGTGCTTCAACGCCGCCGAGGCAACCGTTCGCTTTGAGGGCCAGTCCATTCACCCCGGCGACGCCAAGGGCCGCATGGTCAACGCGGGCAACCTGTTCTGCGACTTCAACGCCCTGCTCCCCTACGAGCAGCGCCCGGAATACACCGAGGGCTACGAGGGCTTCTATCACCTTGAGGGCGTCTCGGCAACGGTCGACCATGCCACGGCGCGCTATATCGTCCGTGATCACGATGCCGCCAAGTTCCAGCAGAAGCTCGAGCTGATGGATGCCGCCGCCGCACTGCTCAACCAGCGACTGGGCGAGGAGCGCGTAACGGTCGAGATTAAGCACCAGTACCGCAACATGGCCGAGATCGTTCGCGACTACCCGGAGCTGATCGATGTCGCCAAGGACGCCTTCCTTGCCTGCGACGTCGAGCCCCAGGTGCTGCCGATTCGCGGCGGCACCGACGGCGCACAGCTGTCGTTCCGCGGCCTGCCCTGCCCCAACCTCTCGACAGGCGGCTACTGCTACCACGGCGTCAACGAGTTTGTCCCGGTCAGCTCGCTCGTCAAGATGACCAACGTCCTGCAGGAGCTCGTCGCCCGTTTCGCATAAGACTGGCTGCATAACCCCAAAAGACGAATCGCCCCGTCCTCAACCGAGAACGAGGCGATTTTTTGCTGCAGTGGGAACAGATTGCCGCTCTGGCGGGTTTGCAGCGTCAACTGGTTACGCGGGCTGGTAAGCCCGCGTAACCCTAGTAGTTGGCTTCGTAGCCGTTGCCGTCGCCGGTGGGCTCTTCGTAGTTATCGGAGCCGTCGCCCGAATCGCTGGAATCGTCAGAGCCAACCGATGAGGTTGCGGTACCGTTTGCGTAGTCGTCAGACGTATTGTTGCTCAGGTCGCCGATCGTGGAGCTAGAGCCGTCGGAAAGGCCCATGGTGTTGGGGCCCTTGGGATCCTCACCGGCTTCGACACGGGCCATCATTTCCTTAAGCTCGTCTTCGTAGACAAAGACATAGCTCACACCGTCAATCATAGTGCTGCCGTCGGCATACGAAGGCAGGTTGGCCGAGTAGATGCCATCGACATCCATGCCGCGCATGGCATTGACCGTAGAAACGATATCCTGAACGCTCATATCGGTTACGAGCATGTCGGACAGCGAGTTGACCAGATCAAAGATCTTGGTGGCATCAAAGTTGTTGAGGATCTGGTTGGCGAGGGCGCCAAGCACCTGACGCTGGTGGCGCATGCGCGTATAGTCGCCGTCGGCATAGATGTAACGGCAACGAGCGTAGGTAAGGGCGGTGGCGCCATCCATGTGCTGCTGGCCGGCAGTAATCTTAATATCCAGGTGCTCGGGATCGTTGACGTCGTCGGTCGCGTTAATGTCGATACCGCCAACCGAATCAATAAGCGACTGCATGCCGTCAAAACTGACCTCGGCATAGTGAGAAATCTGAACGCCGCACAGCTCGTTGACCGCTTGGACCATGGCCTCCGCGCCGCCATACGTATGGCAGGCGTTAATCTTCATAGTCGAGCCTTTATAGACAACCTTGGTATCGCGCGGAATGGAAATAAGCGTTGCCTGCTTTTGCGTAGGGTCAATGCGAGCCAAGATAATCGAGTCGGCACGATACGTATCCTCGCCCGGACGACCGTCGGTACCAAGAAGCAGCACGTAGAACGGATCTTTTGCCTCATCGGTATCGACCAGAATCTGACGCAGGTTGTTGGTAATGACATTGGAGTCGCCAAGCTTGCCCATGATAGTGGCAAACCACAAACCTGCAGCGGTCGTGGCACTCAGCAACACACCGAGCACGGCGATGAGAGCTACGCGGCGAACCGCGCGCCCGCGACGACGCTGGCGGGCGCACTCGGAATAGCGAGCGACGTTGTCGCGGCTGTAGATCTTGGCCTGCGCACCAGTCGAGGGTCTTCGGGTGTTATCCGCTAGGGGCTTCTTGTTAAACATAGGCAACCTGCATTAGTAGATGACGGGATCGGGGACGGTAGCATGCTCGACATGCGCGCCGAGCGCCTGCAGCTTTTCGACAAACTGCTCGTAGCCACGTTTGATGTGATGGATGGCCGAGACCTCGGTAACGCCATCGGCGATAAGGCCGGCAACCACAAGCGCCGCGCCGCCACGCAGGTCGGGTGAGGTGACCTGTGCGCCCGAGAAGCCCTTGACGCCGTGAATCATGGCGTGATGGCTCTCGATGCGAATATCGGCGCCCATACGCACGAGCTCGGAGGCGAACATGAAGCGGTTCTCGAAGATGTTCTCGGTAATTACGGAGCTTCCGTCGGCAAGGGCCGAAAGCACCATGATCTGCGCCTGCATGTCGGTCGGGAAACCCGGGAACGGAAGCGTCTGGATATCGACCGGTTTGATGCGCTCGGCGCGATTGACGTGGACGCCGTTCTCGATACGCTCGCAATCGATACCCATAAGTTCCATCTTTTTGAGCACCATGCCCAGGTGGATGGGGCAGAAGCCCGTAACATCGACGCCGCATTCATCGGCCATGAGGGCGCCGGCGACGATGAAGGTGCCGGCCTCGATGCGGTCGCCCACCACGCAATGGGTAACGGGATGCAGCTCCTCTACGCCCTCGATGGTCACGACGGGCGTGCCCGCGCCGACGATCTTGGCACCCATCTCGTTGAGCATGTTGGCAAGGTCGACGATCTCGGGCTCGCGGGCAGCGTTGTCGATAACCGTGGTGCCCTGCGCGCGCACAGCAGCCATGATGAGATTCTCGGTAGCGCCCACGCTCGCGAACTCGAGCGTGACGGTGGTGCCGCGCAGGCCCTGGGGAGCACTGGCGTTGATGTAACCGTGGGCGGTGTCGAACTCGACGCCCAGAGCCTCGAGACCCAAGATATGCATATCAATCTTGCGGGCACCCAGGTTGCAGCCGCCCGGCATGGCAATCTTGGCGCGATGGAAACGACCCAGCAGGGGGCCCATCACAGCCGTGGAGGCGCGCATCTTGGCGACAAGCTCGTAGGGAGCCTCCCAGGAATCAACCTGGGAGGTATCGATCTCGAGCGTGTGCTCATCGAGAACTTCGATCGTGGCGCCCATGCCCTTGAGCACCTTGCCCATAACGTGGACATCGGAAATATCGGGCACGTTCTGAAGCGTTGTCTTGCCCGGCGCCAGAAGCGTTGCCGCCATGAGTTTGAGCGCGGAGTTCTTGGCGCCCGAGACGGGCACGGAGCCTCCGATGGCGTGGCCACCCTCAACGCGGATAATATCCAAGGTCTACCCTTTCAAAAAGCATGCCCGGGGTGGCTGGGCCATCCCGGGCATGATGTGTTCGCAAATGGTCGAACGCTAAAACGTTTGACTATTGGGCAAGCTTGAGCTTACACCATGCGATTTCATTATAGAGGTAGGCGCGGCGTGCATCATCCTCCGACAAATTACCCAGCTTCTCTTCAAAACCTTGAATATCAGCTTTAACCTTGTCGGCGTCGACGGTCGCCAAATCGCAAGCGCGCTCGGCGAGGACGGTCACGACATCGTCCGCAACCTGGGCATAGCCGCCGGCCACGGCAAACGTGTGGTCGACAGTGCCCATGGCCTTATCGGAAACGCGAACGTAACCGCGGTCGATCGTGCAAATTTCGCTGGAGTGAGCAGGTAGGACGCCAAACTCGCCATCCGTAGACGGAATCGACACAAACGCAGCGTCACCCTCATAGGCGAGGCTCACGGGGCACACGATGCGGATACGCATAACCTACTTCTCTCCCATCTTGCGGGCGCGCTCACGCACGTCCTCAATCGTGGAAGCATAGCGGAATGCCTGCTCGGGCAGGTCATCGGCCTTGCCGTCGACAATCTCGGCGAAGGAGCGGACGGTATCCTCGACGCGAACGTAGACACCGGGGTTGCCGGTGAACTTCTCGGCGACGTGGAAGGACTGTGAGAGGAACTGCTGAATCTTACGGGCACGGTTGACCGTAAGACGCTGCTCCTCGGACAGCTCGTCCATACCCAGAATGGCGATGATGTCCTGAAGGTCGGAGTACTCCTGCAGGAGCTCCTGGACCTTGACGGCGACACGGTAGTGCTCCTCGCCAACGATCGAGGGATCGAGAGCGTCGGAGGAAGACGCGAGCGGGTCAATAGCCGGGAAAAGGCCGAGCGACGAAATGCTACGCGAAAGAACCGTGGTGGCGTCGAGGTGCGTAAACGTCGTGGCAGGCGCCGGGTCGGTCAGGTCGTCTGCGGGGACGTAGACAGCCTGGACGGAGGTAATGGAGCCCGTCTTGGTCGAGGTAATGCGCTCCTGGAGGTCGCCCATCTCGGTTGCCAGCGTGGGCTGGTAACCAACGGCGGACGGCATACGGCCCAGCAGTGCGGAAACCTCGGAACCGGCCTGGGAGAAGCGGAAGATGTTATCGATGAACAGCAGAACGTCCTGGCCACGATCGCGGAAGTACTCAGCGGTGGTAAGGCCGGCCAGACCGATGCGCAGACGCGCTCCAGGCGGCTCGTTCATCTGACCATAGACCAAGCAAGTCTTGTCGATAACGCCCGACTCGCTCATCTCGAGATAAAGGTCGGTACCCTCACGGGTACGCTCGCCGACGCCGGTGAACACCGAGGTGCCGCCATGCTCCTGGGCGAGGTTGTTGATGAGCTCCTGAATCAGAACGGTCTTACCGACGCCGGCGCCACCGAACAGGCCTGTCTTGCCGCCACGGATGTAGGGCTCGAGCAGGTCGACGGCCTTAATGCCGGTCTCGAAGATCTCGGTCTTGGTGGTGAGCTCGTCAAAGCGGGGCGCTGCATGGTGGATGGGGTAGAACTCCTCCACCTCGGGCATGGGCTTGCCGTCGACGGGCTTGCCCATGACGTTCCAAATGCGGCCGAGCGTCTTGGGGCCAACGGGCATCTTCATGGGCTCACCGGTATCGGTGGCGATGAGGCCGCGCTGCAGGCCGTCGGTCGAGGACATGGCGACCGTGCGGACGACGCCGCCCGGAAGCTGGCTCTCGACCTCAAGGATCGTGCTCAGATGACCGATCGGGGTCTCGGCCTCGACCGTGAGCGCGTTGTAGATCGGGGGCACCGCACCGTCAAACTTGACGTCGACGACAGGACCGATGATACGCACGATGCGACCATCACCGGCAGTCGTCTTCTTGGTGGCTTCCTCGACCGCAAGCTTTACGGTGTTATTAGCCATTACTGTTCCTCCAATGCTGAGGCTCCGCCGACGATCTCGTTAATCTCGGTCGTGATCGAAGCCTGGCGCACGCGACTATACGTGCGGGTAAGGGTCGAGATGATCGCGGTGGCGTTTTCCGTCGCGGAGTGCATAGCCTTGCGGCGTGCACCCTGCTCGGCAGCCGCCGAATCGATCAGGGCCTGGTAGATGACCGTCAGGATATAAGACGGCACAAGCTTGCCGAGAACATGCTCGGGAGAGGGCACGAACTCGAACGTAGACGAGATGCGCTTAGGGGCGTCGGTCTCGTTCTTACGCGGACCGTGGGCCATAGCGATCATCTCGGGGTCGAGCGGCAACAAATGCTCGACGCGAAGCTCCTGATCCACGCGGTTCTTGGCGTGGTGGTAGACAAGCTCGACACGGTCAAGCTCACCGGCACGATACGCATCGCAGATATGAGAGGAGATCATGCGGGCCTGATTGAAATCGGGCTCGGAGGAGTTGCCCTCAAAGTGCATGATGACGTTTGCGCGGTCACGGAAATACGTGGCCGGTTTGCGCCCGCACGCGATAATCTCGCACTCGATGCCGTCGTTCGCCCAAGAAGCGGCGAGCTTTTCGGCCGTGCGCTCCACCGTCGTATTGAAACCGCCGGCAAGGCCGCGGTCCGAAGCAATAACGACAATCAGGCCATGCTTGACGCTCTCATGCTTCTGCAGCATGGGATCGGTGCCCGAACAGGAGGCGTCGCCGGCGACCGTCAACATGACGTCGGTCAGCGCCTCCTTATAGGGCTCGGCCTGCTTGGAGCGATCGAGGGCACGACGGATCTTGGCCGTAGAGACCATCTCCATCGTGCGCGTGATCTGCTTGGTCGTGGTAACCGAGGAGATTCGCTTCTTAATGTCGCGAAGGTTGGCCATGGGGCTTAGTTCTCCTCTGATCCAGAAACATCCGAATGGTGCTTGGCCATAAACTGCTGCTTGAAGTCACCGATGACACGAAGGAGCTCGGCCTTGGTATCGTCGTCGATCTTCTTAGCGCGAACCTTGTCGAGCAGCGAACCAAAGCCGTTGTCCAGGTACTCGATAAGCTCAGCGCGGAAAGGCAGCACGTCGGCGATCTCCAGGTCGTCCAGGAAGCCCTCGTTGCCTGCAAACAGAACTGCAATCTGCTCGCCAACCTCAAACGGCTTGTAACGCGGCTGCTTCAGGAGCTCGGTCATGCGGGCACCATGGGTCAGCTGCTTCTGAGTAGCCTCGTCGAGGTCGGAGCCGAACTGCGTAAAGCCGGCGAGCTCCTGGTACGAAGCGAGGTCCAGACGGAGGTTGCCGGCGACCTGCTTCATAGCCTTGGTCTGCGCGTCGCCACCGACGCGGGACACGGAAATGCCCACGTCGACTGCCGGGCGCTGGCCCTGGAAGAAGAGCTCGGACTGCAGGTAGATCTGACCATCGGTAATGGAAATGACGTTGGTCGGAATGTAGGCCGAGACGTCGCCGTCCTGGGTCTCGATGATCGGCAGAGCCGTCATGGAGCCGTAACCGTTCTTCTTGGACATCTTGACGGCACGCTCGAGCAGACGAGAGTGCAGGTAGAAGATGTCGCCAGGATAGGCCTCGCGTCCGGGCGGACGATGCAGCGTCAGCGACATCTGACGGTAGGCCACAGCCTGCTTGGACAGGTCGTCGTAGATGACGAGCACGTGGCCGCCGGGGTTGGTCTCGCTGGCGGGCTTGCCGTCCTCGCCGTTGTACATGAAGAACTCGCCGATAGCAGCACCGGCCATAGGCGCGATGTACTGCATAGGGGCGGAATCGGCAGCGGTGGCCGAAACGATGATGGTGTAGTCGAGCGCACCGTGCTGAGCGAGGGTCTCGCGGATGTTGGCAACCGTGGAGGCCTTCTGGCCGATGGCGACATAGATGCAGACCATGCCTTTGCCGCGCTGATTAAGGATAGCGTCGATAGCAATGGCGGTCTTACCGGTCTTACGGTCGCCGATGATGAGCTCGCGCTGGCCGCGGCCGATAGGCACCATGGAGTCGATAGCGAGCAGACCG
>UQXT01000068.1 GCA_900545075.1 uncultured Collinsella sp.
GAAGCCAAGCGCACCTGATGTACGCGGGATAATAGTAATCTTCTGCACTGGTGCGGAATTTGTCTGTAGCGCTGCTACAAGCGCATGTCCGACCTCGTGATACGAAACGATCAGTTTTTCTTTCGTTGAAAGAATACGGTTCTTTTTCTGATAACCAGCAATAACTACTTCAACACTTTCCATTAAATCAGTCTGTGTTGCAAATTTTCTTCCATCACGGACGGCACGGAGTGCTGCCTCGTTGATCATATTGGCAAGTTCTGCACCAGAAGCACCGGATGCCATACGTGCGATCGCATTGTAATCGACATTGTCGCCCACGCGGATGTTTTTCGCATGGACTTTCAGGATTTCCTCACGGCCTTTTAAGTCAGGCAGTTCAACCGGCACACGGCGGTCGAAACGGCCCGGACGAAGAAGTGCCGGGTCCAGGGAATCCGGACGGTTCGTCGCTGCCAGAATGACAACGCCTTTCTTTCCATCGAATCCATCCATCTCGGCAAGCAGCTGGTTCAGGGTCTGCTCACGCTCGTCGTTTCCGGAGAATCCGCCGCCGTCACGTTTTTTGCCGACGGTATCGATCTCATCGATAAAGACGATACACGGGGCCTTTTCCTTGGCCTGCTTAAACAGGTCACGAACCTTAGCAGCGCCGCGGCCGACGAACATCTCAACGAACTCAGAGCCCGAAATGCTAAAGAACGGAACACCTGCCTCGCCGGCAACAGCCTTGGCAAGCAGGGTCTTACCGGTACCCGGAGGACCGACAAGAAGAGCACCGCGCGGCAGCTTGGCGCCAATCTCCTCGTAGCGCTGCGGTTTCTCCAGAAAGTCGACGACCTCCTTGAGGGACTCCTTGGCCTCTTCCTGGCCGGCGACATCCTTAAAGGTCACGCCCACGTCCTTGGAGGCGATCACGCGAGCACCGGACTTGCCCAGTCCGCCGCCGCCAAAACCGCCGCCACCAAAGTTCATCGACGGGCCGTCATCGCCCATAGCCTTCTTCATGCGGCGGTTGAGCCACCAGCCGATGAGGAAGAAAATCGCCATGGGAAGGATGAGTGTGAGCAGGTAGTAGGTCATCAGACCCGAGTTTTTATCTGGAACGACGGACTCCAGGGACGCACCGGATTCAAGCACGCGATCGGTAAAGCCCGCATCATTCGGCACACCGGTCGTCTTGTAAGCGATGTTCTCGTCCTCGCCCTTTTTGGTGTAATAAATCGAGTAATCGTCCGTGTTGTACTCGACCTTGTCGACACTCTTCTTATCGAGCGCTTTGACAAACGTCGAATAATCGGTCTTCGTAATCTGCTGCGTGTGACCGATGTTGGGGAACAGAACGGTCGAGAGCACGAGGTAGACGACGAAGGCGATGAGCACGTAGAGGATCATATTCCGTCTACGTTTGTTGTCATCCATCTCCATCTGCTTGAACTCCATCTACTGGGGTTGATAATGCTATCTAGAATACCCAACCCAGACGGCGATAAACCGACGCCGGACACGAAAGGATAGAGATGGCATCACTCGAAGTCGGCAAGGTTCAGATCTATACGGGCGACGGCAAGGGCAAAACCACGGCTGCACTGGGATTGGCGATGCGCGCCACAGGTTATGGGCTCGACGTACTCATGCTGCAGTTTGCCAAGAAGCTACACTGTGCCGAACACGAAGCCGCGCCGCGCCTGGGGCTGCGTATTGTGCAGGCCAATCGCGACACGCCCGAGGCTTGCGCCGCACAGATCATGGAGCTCGCACGCGAGCAGATCTCACAGGTCGACGTTCTGATTTTGGACGAACTCGGCGAGGCCATGCGCCGCGGCTTTGTGACGCGTGAAGATGTGGAGGGGCTGATCGCGCTGAAGCCTGCCACCACAGAGCTCGTGCTCACCGGCCGAGGCCTGCTGCCGCTAGCCGACCTCGCGGACCTAGTCACCGAAATGCGCCCCGTCAAACACTACTTTGACGAAGGCCTCCTAGCCCGTCAAGGCATCGAATACTAATTGATCCAAAGGGGACGGAGGAAAACGGATCATCGACATCACGACGGAGAGAAATGATCCGTTTTCCTCCGCCCCCAAGGGATCATTTGGCGGTGGCGCGGCCGAGCCAGTTGCCGCTGTGGTGGTAAATGGTGAACATCGTGGCCGTGATGAGCCAGGTTACGGGGTAAACCAGCAGCAGGTGCTCAAGCGACGGATCGAAAGGCATAATCGCAAACACCCAGATCACCCTGAGCACGACAGTACCAAAAATCGTGAGCAGCATGGGCTGCAAGCTCACGCCGGCACCGCGAATGGAGCCCGACGCGTTTTCGATAATCGAGAAGATCGCGTAGAACGGCGCGATGAAATGAAGAATCGTCGTGGTGTACGCCGAAATCGAAGCATCGTCGACAAACAGACGCGACAACGGACCCGAGAACACCAGCAGCACGGCAGACAGGCCACCAATGAGCATAAACGACAGCACGAGCGACGTATGGTAGCCCTTGCGCATGCGCTCATAGTTGCGCGCGCCAAAGTTCTGTGCCGAGAACGTGGTGATCGACACGCCGAGCGCCTCGGTAACCATCCAGACAATGCCATCTAAGCGGCCCGAAAGACCCCACGCCGTGGTGACATCGGCACCAAACGAGTTGACCGACACCTGAATCAAAACGTTGGAAATCGAATACGCAGCAGACTGAAAGCCAAGCGGCAGACCACACGAGATCATGCTCTTACAAATGCCAGGATCAATGCCGAGTTTGGACAGCGAAAGCCGCCACGCACCCGGTGCGTGCATCATGCGAATCACGATCATCGTGGCGTTGGAGCAAATGGTCAGCGCCACCGCGATGCCGCAGCCCAGCGCCTCCATATGAAGCACGGCAACAAAGATGATATCCAGCACCGCATTAACAAGGCAGCCGGAAGCGATGATCACAGCAGGCCCGCGCGTGTCGCCCACGGCGCGCAGCAGTGCCGTTCCCATATTGAGCAGCAGCGCCGCAACCATGGCGGCAAAATAGCAACGAGCATAGGCCACGCCCTCGGCCAAAAGTTCATGCGGAGTGTTCATAAGTACCAGCATGGGCTCAACGAACACTATGCCAAGAATCGAGAAAACGATACCGCCCACCAGCGCGAGCGTCATGGCCGTATGGACCGAACGGCTCAGTCGCTCATCATCGTGCTGACCAAAATACTGACCGGTAATGACCGCGCAGCCGGCGCCGACGCCAACGCAAAAGCCAATGCAGAGCTCGGTGAGCACCATCGTAGCTTGAATGCCACCTAGCGCGAGCTTGCCGCCAAACTGGCCGACGATATAGGTACCGATAAGCGTGTAGGCCTGCTGAAAAAACGAACTAAAAAAGATGGGAACGCACAGCGAAAGCAGCTGCTGCCAAATAACACCCTGCGTTACATCGATAGCCGTAGATTTCTTAGCCACACGCCCTCCCCAAAAGCGTACGTCAACCGACAAAACAGTAATTAAAGACCTAAGCTAATAGCAGCTTAGCACCGACCGACGTCGACCGAAACACCCCGAGTCAGAGCCCGGTGCAAACTATCTGCCTAGTGATACAGCCCCGGCCGGTAGTGATACTCGTTGCTCACGTGCGGGCACAGCTGCCAAAAGGCGACGGCACTCGCCGCGGCCACGTTGAGCGAATCGACCCCGTGCGCCATCGGAATGCGCACGGCTCGGTCGCAGCCCGCGATAGTCTTGGCGCCCAGGCCGGCACCCTCGGTGCCCATAAAGATCGCCAGGCGGTCAATCTCCTGCAGCACGGGATCGTCCAGCGATACGGAATCGTCCGTCAATGCCATGGCAGCACAGGAAAAACCGGCTTCGCGCAGTGCCGCCAGGCCATCGTGCGGCCACACACGAGCCTCGCTGCCAATACGCGTCCACGGCACCTGAAACACCGTGCCCATGCTCACGCGGGCCGAGCGACGGTACAGCGGGTCGCAGCACGTCGGACTGACCAAAATACCGTCGACATTGAGCGCGGCGGCCGAGCGGAAAATCGCACCCACGTTCGTGTGGTCGACAATACCCTCGAGCACGCACACGCGCACCGGGCGCTCGCCCGCCGCCTCGACGACGCCACCCAAGAACTCATCAACCGGAATCTGCCGCGGGCGACGAAACGCCGCGAGCGCACCGCGCGTCACGTTAAAGCCCGTCAACTGCTCCATGAGCTCCATGGAGGCAACGAACACAGGAACCGGACCTGCGCCCTCGCGCACAACCAGGCGCTCAAACAGCGGCATCATCTGGTCGAGCCAGCGTTCGCCCAAAAGAAAGCTCACCGGCTGGTATCCGGCACGCACCGCGCGCTCGATAACCTTGGCACTCTCAGCGATAAAGATACCCTTTTGGGGCTCCAGCACGCAGCGAAGCTCGCGCTCGGTCAGTCGCACGTAGGCATCGAGCCGCTCGTCCTCGAGCGAATCAATTCGCAGAACCTCAACGGCATCAGTCATAGCAGCCTGCCCGCACCCTTCTTTACAGCACATCTATACCAAACGAGGCGACGCGAAGCGCCGCCCCATGCATTCAATCAACCCGATAATACCGTTCACGCTAGGCGATTTACGCCTCAACGCGACGATATGTCACGAACTCATAATCGAGACCCTCGTCACCCTCGCCCGCGGCAATCGTGGCAACCCCTTCGCGCCGCACAACTTCCCACGCGGGATCGGCGTCCAAATCGGGAAAGTACGTGTCCACGGCATGAGTGCAATGGTCGTGCGTGACCTCGGCCTCGGCGCAATACGGCAAAAACTGCCGATACACCTCGCCGCCACCGATCACCCAGGCAACGGGCTCATCGGCAACCGCGGCGAGCGCCTCGTCGATGCTATGCACCACGTCGACGCCCTCGGGAGCAAAGCTCTCGTCGCGGGTGAGCACGATATTTCGACGGTTCTTGAGCGGACGCCCGCCGGGAAAACTCAGCAGGGTCTTGCGCCCCATAATAACCGGGCAACCTTTGGTGCACGCCACAAAATGGCGCATGTCGGCGCGATTGGACACCACCATGTCGCCCTCGCACCCAATGCCCCAATCGTCACACACGGCAACGATAGCAGATAGCTTACACGTCATGAGCACCACCTACACCGCAATGGGAATGTTCTTGACCTGCGGGCCGTGCTCGTAGCCCTCGACGATCAGGTCATCGGTCGTAAACGCATAGAAGTCATGCACATCGGGGTTGAGCGTTACCTTGGGTGCCGCAAACTGCGGACGCTCGATAAGTTCGCGGACAATATCGACATGACGGTCGTAGATATGGGCGTCGGCGATCACATGCAGCAGCTCGCCGGGAATCATATCGATCGACTGCGCAACCATCATCAGCAAGATGGCGTACTGGCACACATTCCAGTTGTTCGCGGCCAAAATGTCCTGGCTGCGCTGGTTGAGAATCATGTTGAGTGTGGGCTTGTCGTCCTGCGGGCGCTGCGTGACGTTATAGGTCACGCTGTACGCGCACGGATACAGGTGCATCTCGGACAAGTCGCTAAACACGTACGTGTTGGTCATGATGCGGCGACTGTACGGTGTGTGCTTAAGATCGTACAGCACTCGGTCCATCTGGTCGAAATCGCCCTCGGCATAATGGCTCTTCTGACCAATCTGATAGCCGTAGGCTTTACCGATGGAACCGGTCTCATCGGCCCACTCATCCCAGATATGGCTGTTGAGGTCATGCACGTTATTGGACTTCTTTTGATAGATCCACAGAATCTCGTCCATGGCAGACTTAAGCGCCGTACGACGCAGGGTGAGCGCGGGGAACTCCTCGCGCAGATCATAGCGCGCCGTGACACCAAAGTTTTTAATGGTATAGGCAGGGGTGCCATCCTCCCACACCGGTCGGACCTTTTGCCCCTCGGTGGTGGTGCCATGGTCCAAAATATCGCGGCACATGGCTACAAACTGTTGATCAGCCTTGCTCATTGACCCTCCTGTCAGTCGCCTACAAGCGAGATTCATTGTAGCCCAGGCGCACGTGGCCCCACAGCCCAAACATAAGCCCTCATTTTCTGACATATGCCAGAAATTCCTTGCGCAAATCCGCACGTTCGCTATTCTATTGTTGACATATGTCAGATTTGGAGAGCGTATGGCAGGAAGACGCGAAAAATTGCGCCGCGTTGGGATCATTCCCGAATATCGCGGCTTTACCCCCGACGGCCTTGCCAGCGGAGACGCCATCGACATGACAATCGACGAGCTCGAAGTCCTGCGGTTATGCGACCTGGAAGGCCTCAATCAGGAGGCAGTCGCCCAGCACATGGGTATCGCTCGTGCCACCGTGGCGGCCATCTGCAGCCGCGCACATCGCAAGGTGGCAAACGCGCTGGTCAATGGACGGGCGATTGTCATCGAGGGCGGCAATATCGCATACTCCCCCATCACCACGACAACGGCCGCATGGCCAGCAAAGGAGGTCGACACCATGAGGGTGGCAACCACGTACGACAACGGCAACATCTTTATGCACTTTGGCCGCAGCGAGCAGTTCAAAATCTACGACATTCAGGACGGCAAGGTGCTCAACGAGCAGGTCGTAGGCACCGGCGGCACCGGCCACGGCGCCTTGGCAGGCCTGCTTGCCAACGGTGGCGTTGATACGCTCATTTGCGGCGGTATCGGCGGTGGCGCTATCAACGCGCTTGCTCAAGCCGGCATCACGGTCTATGCGGGCGCCCAGGGCAGCTGCGATGCCTGCGTCGAGGCCCTTATTGCCGGCACGCTTGCGCAGACCGGCGAGGCCACGTGCGGCTGCCACGGCCATGACCACGAGCACGCCCATGAGCACGGTGAATCCTGTGGATGCCACGGCCATCACGAGCACGAGGGCCACGAGGGCTGCGGCTGCCACTAGCGGCACGGCACCGCAAGCTCGGGGCGCGACGCTAAACGCAACCCAACAATCAAAGCCAACAACAAAGGCCACCCGGTAGCTTCCGAGTGGCCTTTGCCATATCAAGCTGGAATTACAGTCCTATTTCTTATTGCGCATCTGAGCTTCCATCTGGCGCAGCAGGTCCATATCGGACTTAGGACCGCCCGTTCCCAGGCCGCCCAGGCCGCCCATGCCGCCCAGACCCATGGCATCCAGACCGGGAATATTGGGCATGCGCATCTTTTTGCCCTTCTTACCCTTTTTGCCCTTCTTGCCGCCGGTCTGCGCCTGATTGGCCATCGTGCGCATGCGGCCCATCATCTTGTTCATCTCGCCCCACTGCTTCATAAGGCTGTTGACCTCGGTGGGAGTCACGCCGGCGCCCTTGGCGATACGGGCGCGACGCTGGCCGTTGATAATAGAGGGACGCAGACGCTCCTCCTTGGTCATCGACATGATGATGGCCTCGTTCTTGTCGAAGATGCCCTCATCCAGGTTGCCGCCCATCTGGTTGAGCGCACGCTGACCACCGGGGAGCATGCCCAGGATGCCCTTCATGCCGCCCATCTTCTTGACAGCCTTCATCTGGTCGAGCATATCGTTCATGGTAAAGCCTTCGCGCAGCATGCGCTCGGCGGCCTCGAGCTGCTCGGCATCGGCGGCCTCCTGGGCCTTCTCGATGATGCCGACAACATCGCCCATGCCCAAGATTCGCTTGGCCATGCGGTCGGGGTAGAACGGCTCCAGCGAATCGGGCTTCTCGCCCATGCTCACGAACTTGATGGGCTTGCCGGTGACAGACAGCACCGAGAGGGCTGCGCCGCCGCGGGTATCGCCGTCGGTCTTGGTGAGGATGATGCCGTCGATGCCCACCGTCTCGGCGAAGGTCGAGACTACGTTGACGATATCCTGGCCGGTCATGGCATCGACGACCATCAGCACCTGATCGGGCTTGACTGCCTTCTTGATGTCCACGGCCTCCTGCATCATCTGCTCGTCGATCTGCAGACGGCCGGCGGTATCGACGATGACCACGTCACGCAGGTGGTCAACGGCCTCCTGGATGGCGCCCTTGGCGATGTCAACCGGGTGCTCGCCATCGCCACGGAAGACCGGCACGCCAATCTCTCCGCCAAGCGTGGCCAGCTGGTCGGCAGCGGCGGGACGGTAGACGTCGCACGCGGCGAGCAGCGGCGAGCGGCCCTGCTTCTTGAGCAGGTAGGCCAGCTTTACAGCTGCCGTGGTTTTACCGGAGCCCTGAAGGCCCACGAGCATGATGACATTGGGAATGCGGTTGCTAAAGACGAGCTTGCTCTCTGTGGAGCCGAGCATCTCGGTGAGCTCGTCGAGCACGATCTTGACGACGTTTTGCGCCGGCGACAGCGACTCCATGACCTCGGCGGTCATGCAGCGCTCCTTGGTCTTGGCGACGAACTCCTTGACGACCTTGAAGTTGACGTCGGCCTCGAGCAGCGCCATGCGAATGTCGCGCATGGCCGAGGTGATATCGGCCTCGGTCAGCTTGCCCTTGCCGCGCAGGCGGTCAAATGTGTCGTTGAGGCGATCGCTCAGAGAATCAAACACTAGTCACTCCTTAGTTGGACTCGCCCACCAGGGCGCGGCAGAAATCTTTGGCATTGAACTCCTGCAGGTCATCAACCTGCTCGCCCACGCCCACGCGCAGGATCGGGAGCTTGAGCTTCTCGGCCACAGCCATAGCGATGCCACCCTTAGCCGTGCCGTCGAGCTTAGTCATGATAATACCGTCCAGGCCCAGCGCCTCGTTAAACTCGAGCGCCTGGTTCAGACCGTTTTGGCCTGTTGCGGCATCGATTACGAGGACGACCGAGACGGGCATGGGGCCGGCGGCCATATTGGCGGCGCGCTTACGCGTCACGTTGACCACCTTGGCAAGCTCGCGCATGAGCTCGGGGCTCGTGTGCAGACGACCGGCGGTGTCGATAAGCACCAGGTCGCTGCCGCGCTTGTCGGCCTCGTCGAGCACGTCGTAGCAAACGCTCGCCGGGTCGGAGCCGCGGTCGCGCTTGATGACGGGGACACCGGCGCGCTGGCCCCACACATCGAGCTGCTCAATGGCGGCGGCGCGGAAGGTGTCGGCTGAGCCGATCACGACGTTCTTGCCGCGGGCAGACATGGCGCTCGCGATCTTGCCGACCGTCGTGGTCTTGCCGGCACCGTTAATGCCCACAAACAGCACGCAACTCGGCGTGTCGGCGAACGGATCGCGCTCGACGGGCACAAAATGCTGCTCGAGCTGCTCGGCCAGGGCGCGACGGAGCTGCGGGGCGGTCTTAAGGTTCTTCTTGGCCGCGGCATCGCGCAGGTCATCGGACACCTGGATCGCGACCTCGGCACCCATGTCACCCATGACGAGGGTGTCCTCTAGGTCCTCCCAAAAATCCTCATCGACCTCGCCGCCAAAGTAAAAGACCTCGTTGAGGGCCTCGCGGCTGCGCTCAAGTCCGCGCGAGAGTGCGTCAAAGAATCCCATTATGCATTCACGACCTTTCCGGTTTCGCGATCGAGTTTTTGCGAGACGACGCGACTGACGCCGTCGGCTTGCATCGAGACGCCGTAGAGGACGTCAGCGTCCTCCATAGTACGGCGCTGATGCGAGATGACCAAGAGCTGCGTATCGGAACGCAACACGTCGAGTGCGCCGATGAGCTTGGACAGGTTGGCGTCATCGAGCGCCGCCTCGACCTCGTCCAGCACATAGAACGGCACCGTACGCGTGCGATAGACAGCAAAGAGCAAGGCGAGCGCCGTCAGGCTCTTCTCGCCGCCCGACATGAGCATCATCTTGGTGATGCGCTTGCCACGCGGCTGCGCCACGACCTCGATGCCCGTCTCGGCCGGATGCTCAGGGTCGGTCATCTCCAGATGCGCCTGACCGCCCGGGAACAGCATGGCGAAGATCTCGCGGAAGTTCGCATCGACCTTCTCGAAGGTCACCAGGAAGGCCTTGCGCATCTTACGGTCGATGGCCACGGTGATCTTGGTGAGCGCCTTGCGCGCGCTCTCCAGATCGGCCAGCTGCTCCTCGATGAAATCGGCGCGGCGCTTGAGCTGCTCGTACTCCTCCATGGCAACCTGGTTCACAGGGCCCAGGTTGTTGATCTGGCGCACGAGCTGGTTGAGCTCACGCTCGGCAGCGTCACGGTCGGTGGGCGCAGGAAGCATGAGCGCCTCCTCGAGCACAGTGGTGCCATCGGCGGTAATGGCCTTGATAGCCGCCTCTACCTGCACCTCAAGCTTGCCGCGAGCGACCTTGAACTCGTTTTGCGTGGCAGAGGCGGTATCGACTCGCTCCTTAGCGCGGGCAACCTCTGCCTTGGCATCCTCGATGGTCTTCTTGAGCGAAGCGGAGTCCGCCTCCTCCAGAGAGGCCTGGTCACGCAGGCGCGCTGCCCAATCCGACGCGCGTTCCAACAGGGCAGAATAGCGTTCGTGCATGGGATCGACGCGCAGGCGCAGCAATTCGAGCGAGCGCGAGGCCTGGCGTGTTCCGCGGATACGACGGTCGATGCCCTCAAGACGATGCTCCAGGTCGGGCACGCGGCCCTTCAGCGAACGCAGGCGTTCACTCGTCTGGGCTAGGCGAACCTTGGCGTCGGCGAGCTTGCCGGCAGCCTCGGAATCGTCACGGCGAACGCGGTCGAGTTCGTCGTTGGCCTCGGCAATCTGCAAGCCCAGATCGCTTGCCTGCGCACGGGCCTCGTCGCGCGAACGGGTGAGCTCGTCAACGCGCGGACGCGCAGCGCGAACGGCCTCGGCGGCCTGCTCGCGGCGCTTGGAGATACGCACGCGCTCGACCTCGGCATTGTTGGCGCTTTGCTCCAGGCGGCCGATCTCGGAAAGCAGCGAGCGGCGCTCGCCCTCAAGACGGGCAATCTCGCCGGCGGCATCGCCCTCGGCGGCACGCGCCTCCTCGACGGCCGCATTGACCTCGACGACCTGATCCGACACATGCTCAAACACGGCAGCCAGATCGGGCTCCAGACCCTCTAACTCGCGAATACGACGCTTGCGCTCCAGGGCACCCGAGGCCTCGCCGGCATCGAGTCCAACGCGCACCAGGCCGCCACAGCTCACGCGGGCGCCATCGGGAGTCACATAGGTCACAC
>UQXT01000069.1 GCA_900545075.1 uncultured Collinsella sp.
CGGTCTTTCATGCAGCAGGGGCTCTCAATGTTTTTATGTCCTGCTCATATCGTCTATGCCGGCACTTCGGGACACTCCTTGGTATGGTCAGCCTGGCGAACGTTTGGGCAAAAGTAGTCATTAGAGGCCCGCCCCAAATGGGCTGCTTCAAAACTATGGCGGATTACGGGACTGGACCTGTATTACATGACCATGGGAAAAATCGCGAAATTAAAACCACAGGTAGACGGGTTATCAAAAATTGAAAATTGCCGGTATGGATGGGGGTCTCCGAATCAGCCCCGTATTCCGGCGTAGTTTTGCAATGGCACTAAAGTAGGCACAAGCTAAATACCGATCCCAAGGCAAGTTGCGGTGGAATAATTCCTGGATGCCGGGGTTTGGCGGAAATCAGGAACTATTTCACCGCAATTGAGGAGGGGCGGGGTGGATGGCGGGGGTAGCTAAAGACCCCCGTCCTAAATTAGCTGCTTAGGCTCGGTCGATGTCCATGCTGGCGATTAGGTTGATGTTGGTGTCTAGGAGGTTCTCTAGCACGACGTCGCCCATGCGGATGGGGGCGTTGACGACTAGGCCTCGGATGAGGGCCATGGCTTGGGCGTGGAGTTCTAGCGGGATTGCCTCGACTGTGCGCACGGGGAGCAGGGCTTCGTCGCCGCCGGAGACGGCCACGGTCGTCGTGAGCACGCGCATGGGGCAGGTGAGTTCCTGATGTGCGAACTTATCGCCGCGCGGGCAGTTGTTGCCGGTTACGGAGCGCACCGCTGCCACGGCGCCGTCTTCGTCACGCTCTACCTCTACGGTCAGGAGGCATTCTGATGGGCAGGTAGTGCAGTTGAACTGCAGCGTTTCGATCGCGTTTACGCTCATGGCCTTACGCCTCCTCGACGGGATCGACGGACAGGACAATCTCGCTAACATTCAGTTTGAGTGCGCGCTGAATCACCTTTGCCTGCAGTGGGAAGCTCTCCATCACGCTCGGTTTAAACGGGCGGATCTTGCCTGCAAACAGTTCTTTGTCGCCTGCCAGAATACGTACGCGGGCGGCATCGACCGGTTTGCGTACGCGGAAGTTGAGTTTGGTGAGTGTCACGGCCGTAATGCGTCCCGGCAGTGCGTAGCCAGCGATACCGGCAGGGGAGACCGTGAGCTCGCAGCCCGTGCTCTCAGCGCTCGCCCCGGCGTCGCCACCCAACGCCCACGTCGCTGCAGCCGCACCGGCGCGCTCGGACTCGGTCGTCACGTTGTCGGCCAGGTCGTGCACGTGCAGCACGTTGCCGCAGGCAAAGATGCCCGGCACGCCCGTTTGCAGGCTCTGGTCCACCACGGCGCCTCGCGTGCGCGGGTCAAGCTTTACGCCCGCGGCAACCGAAAGCTCGTTCTCGGGAATCAGACCAACCGAAAGCAGTAGCGTGTCGCACGGAACAACGCGCTCGGTCCCCGGAATGGGTGCCAGATGCTCGTCGACCTGACTCACCTCGACGGCCTCCACGCGATCGTGTCCGATCACGCGCGTGACGGTGGTGGACAGGTGCAACGGAATGCCAAAGTCGTCCAGGCAGTTCTTGACGTTGCGACGCAGGCCGTTGGCGTACGGCATAAGCTCGTACACGCCCTCGACCGAAATCCCCTCGAGCGTGCAGCGGCGCGCCATGATAAGTCCGATGTCGCCCGAGCCCAAAATGACGGCACGCGAGCCGGGCTTGAGATTTTCGATATTGATGTATCGCTGCGCCAGGCCCGCCGTAAACACGCCGGCGGGACGGCTGCCGGGGATCTTGATCTCGCTGCGTGTGCGCTCGCGGCATCCCATAGCAAGGACGACCGCACGCCCGGTGAGCTGAAGCATGCCGGTGCGGCTCATGAACGTGACGGTATGGACTGCGGTGGCTCCCGTGCCCTCGCCCGCACCCGGATCGTCCGCACCCGCGACCGTGCCCTCGCCCGAATCAATCCCGAGCACCATGCTGTCCAAGAACAGCGCAATGTCGGTCGCGCGCACCTGGTCGATAAAGCGCTGCGCGTACTCGGGACCGGTGAGCTCCTGCTTAAAGTGCGAAAGGCCAAAACCCGGGTGAATGCACTGGCGCAGGATACCGCCCAGATGCTGCTCGCGCTCCACGATGGCCACGCGGGCGCCGGCCTTATGTGCGGCAAGCGCAGCCGCCATGCCAGCAGGTCCGCCGCCGATGACGACCACGTCGAAGGCCTGCGTCGATATCGACGCTACAGCTCCGGCCTCCGCGCGTCCGTCGCGCATATCAAAGGTCGCCATCCTAGCGCACCCCCTTCAGCGGTCCCTCTACCAGCCAAGAACCGGCATCCTCCAACAGCACCTCGCTGGGGTTGCAGCCCAGCTCGCGCACTAGGATTGCCACCACGCGGCTCTGGCAAAAGCCACTCTGGCACCGACCCATGCCGGCGCGGCAACGGCGCTTGACGCCCTCGACCGAAACCGCGCCCGGGCGGCGTCGAATCGCGGCCACGATCTCGGCCTCGGGCACCGTCTCGCAGCGGCAGACGATCTGCCCCCACGCGGGGTCGGACTCAATGAGCTCTTCCTTGCGCGCGAGCGGCGCGCGGTCAAAGTCGTCCGGCGCGCGGCGTATCGGGTCC
This sequence comes from uncultured Collinsella sp., assembly GCA_900545075.1. GTDB lineage: Bacteria > Actinomycetota > Coriobacteriia > Coriobacteriales > Coriobacteriaceae > Collinsella. The sequence goes on from UQXT01000069.1 coordinate 2,617, forward strand.
CAATCGTCCCGTTCGCGCAGGGCCACGCCGGCGTCGCGCAGCACCTGTTCCATGCGCTCGGCAATGGCAGGCGCGCTCGCCACGCCCGGCGACTGAATGCCCGCAGCCTGGAACAGCTCCGGCACCACGGTCGACTGCCCAATAAAGAAGTCGTTCGTTCCCTGAACGACCGGGCGTCCGCCGGCAAACGCGCGCACCACGCGACGCGTGTCCAGATCGGGCACCAGCTTGCGCGCGCCGGTCAGGAGCGCGTTGACGTCGTCCACATAGGTCTGCGTGTCGCCTGGCTCGCGCACGGCGGCGGTCGCGGTAATCACGGTGTTGCCATGTACGGTTCCCGTCACAATGACGCCCTTGGAAATTGGCGTGGGAACGGGGTAGAGCGGCATGAGCGCACGCGGCTCCTTGTCCAGCACTACGATGTTGCCCTGGCGCCAGACCATCTGAAACTCCTCGGCGCCGGCCATGTGCGAGATGTCCGCGGCACCGTTGCCCGCGGCGTTGATCAGGTAACGGCAGCGCACGTCGCCTGCGGGCGTTGCCAGCGTAAAGCGCGCGGCTCCGTCATCCGAGTCAGCAACCTCAATTGCCTTCACCGGCGCGGAGCGCATAAACGTCACGCCGTTGGCAACGGCGTTTTCCAGCGCGGCGATGGCCACTTCAAACGGGTCGACGTAACCGGTCGAAGGGCACCACAGCGCGCTCGTTGCCTCGGCGCTCGCGCGCGGTTCCAGCTCGTGGATGTGCTCGGGGCCGATAATCGACAGCGCGGGCACGCCGTTGGCCAGGCCATTCTGGCGCAGCTTCTCCAGGTGCGCGCGGTCTTCGTCGTTGAAACCCAGCACCATCGACCCGGTGCGGCGGAACAAAAAGCCTAGCTCCTGGGCCCACGTGCCATATAGCTCGCAACCACGGGCGTTGACCTGCGCCTTGACCGTGCCCGGCGCCGGATCGTAGCCGGCGTGCACCAAGCCACCGTTGGCCTTCGAGGCGCCCAGCGCGATATCGTTGGCCGCCTCGACCACACAAATGGACATGTCAAAACGCGCAAGCTGCCGCGCGATGGCGCATCCCGTGATGCCTGCGCCTACAATCGCGATATCAAACGTTTCTGCCACGGTGCCTCCCAGACAAGTTGACAGGCTGTCAATAGGACTATCCTACGGTCTGCACACCCCCAGTGCGGCGGCAATGCGGCGAACAGCCCCGCTGTATCCGCCAACGGCAGGCGAGGGGAGACTCAGGACCATCGGCGACCTTGTCTGCCGCTCCTGGTGTCAGAGGTTTGTCTCGTTCTGTAACGGTAAGCAGAAGAATTGGGTCCCCAGATGTTACAGAACGAGACGTTTGTCAGACGGGCCCTCCATTTGTCTCGATCTGTAACAGTAAGAGGAGAAAATCGGTCCTATGTGTTACAGATTGAGATTTAAAGTCAGGGAGAGATTCTTCTGTCTCGATCTATAACATCTAGGGACCGTTTTGGGGTCCAGATGTTACAGATTGAGATATTTAACGGAGGGCTCACCGTTCATCTTGATCTGTAACAGTTAGCTGATGATTTGGGTTCTAGATGTTACAGATCGAGACAAACCTTCCGACGGATTTTGAATGTCTTGATCTGTAACAGTAAGAGGGGTTTTGGGGCCCAAGATGTTATAGATCGAGATTGAAGTCGGGGAGGGGCCCCTGTGTCTCGATCTGTAACAACAAGATAGGAAATTTGGTCCTAGTTGTTACAGATCGCGACGTTTGCTCGGCGGCACACCCGTTCGTCTCGATCTGTAACACCTAGACCCTTATTTGCCGAGTATCTGTTACAGATTGAGATGTTTGTGTCCACGCCAGCCCCGCTTGCAACCGTAGTCCCATATAAACAAACCCCGTGGTAAACTTGACCGTACTGTAAATATTCCGAAAGGTACATCTCAATGTCCAAGTACATCTCCGAGCTCATGTCGCCGCAGCTTATGGGCGTCATCTATGCCTTTGTTGGCTTTATCATCGCCCTGTACGTGCTGTCGGTCGTCTATGTGTTCATCGACGCTCGCCGCCGCGGCGCCAGCGCCTACGTGGCATGGGGCATCATCGCCCTCATCCCGTTTGTGGGCCTCATTGCCTACCTGGTGCTGCGTCCGCACTCCTACGCGTCCGACCGCGAGGAGCAGGAGCTGGACATGGCCCTGCGCGAGCGCCAGCTTGCCCAGTACGGCACCTGCCCGCAGTGCGGCGCGCCCATCGAGAAGGACTTTGTTGTCTGCCCGGTGTGCGACACCCAGGTTCGCAACGTCTGCCCCAGCTGCCATCGCCCGCTCGACGCGCACTGGAAGGTCTGCCCCTACTGCCGAACTCGCATTCAGTAACGCATCCATCGTCGGGCCGGCCGTAAGCCACGAACCCCGCGCATCACGCGAAAGCCGCACGCGCGCCCCGCACCCCGCCCCCACACGATGAAGCATGCGTAGAAAATCGCCCGCCGTGCCATTAAGGTGCGGCGGGCGCTTGTATACCAAGGCAACCTGCCTATAATGATGCAAGTCAAAAACGCCGAGCGCATCGCACGCACTTGCATCAGGCATCCGAGAGGAGAAAACATACCCATGAAGGCACTCTACAATGACGGTTCGGTGGCCGAGCTCCCGCAGGACGAGGTCACACACGTCATCCGCCACTCCGCCGCGCACATCATGGCGCAGGCCATCAAGCGTCTCTATCCCGAGGCCGACTTTGCCTACGGCCCCGCGACCGACAACGGCTTTTACTACGACGTCGACCTGCCCGAGGGCGTCAAGATCAGCGAGGACGACTTCCCCGCGATTGAGGCCGAGATGAAGAAGATCGTCAAGGAGAACCTCAAGTTCTCCGTGTACGAGAAGCCCCGCGCCGAGGCCATCGCCCTTATGGAGGAGCGCGGCGAGAAGTACAAGGTCGAGCACATCGGCGACCTGGACGACGACGCCCGCATCACCTTCTACCAGCAGGGCGACTACATCGACATGTGCGTCGGCCCCCACATCTGCTACACCAAGGCTCTGAAGGCCTTTAAGCTCACCGGCGTCTCGGGCGCCTACTGGAAGGGCGACAAGGACAACAAGATGCTCACCCGCATCAACGGCGTCGCCTTTGCCACCAAGGAAGAGCTCGACGAGCACATGCACATGCTGGAGGAGGCCAAGAAGCGCGACCACCGCAAGATCGGCCGCGAGATGGACCTCTTTATGATGCGCGACGAGGCCCCCGGCTTCCCGTTCTTCCTGCCCAACGGCATGATCCTTAAGAACACGCTGCTGGACTACTGGCGCGAGATTCACCACAAGGCCGGCTACGTCGAGATCTCCACGCCGCTCATCATGAACAAGCAGCTGTGGAAGACCTCGGGCCACTGGGACCACTACAAGGACAACATGTACTCCACCGTCATCGACGACGAAGAGTACTGCATTAAGCCCATGAACTGCCCGGGCGGCGTGCTGGTGTACGCCTCGAAGCCGCATTCCTATCGTGAGCTGCCCATCCGCGCCGGCGAGATTGGCCTGGTGCACCGTCACGAGCTTCGCGGCGCCCTGCACGGCCTGTTCCGCGTGCGCTGCTTTAACCAGGACGACGCCCACCTGTTTGTGCGTCCCGACCAGCTGACCGACGAGATCGTGGGCGTGGTCAACCTCATCGACTCCGTGTACCAAAAGTTTGGCTTTAAGTACCACGTTGAGCTTTCCACCCGCCCCGAGGACTCCATGGGTTCGGACGAGGACTGGGCGCGCGCCGAGGAGGGCCTGCGCACCGCTCTGGAGAAGCTGGGCATGGACTACGAGGTTAACGAGGGCGACGGCGCCTTCTACGGTCCTAAGATCGACTTCCATCTGGAGGACTCGCTCGGCCGCACCTGGCAGTGCGGTACCGTGCAGCTCGACTTCCAGATGCCGCTCAACTTTGATCTGGAGTACGTGGACGCCGACGGCACCAAGAAGCGCCCCATTATGCTGCACCGCGTATGCTTTGGCTCCATCGAGCGCTTCATCGGCATTCTGATTGAGCACTTTGCGGGCAAGTTCCCCACCTGGCTGGCTCCCGTGCAGGTCAAGGCACTTCCCGTCTCCGAGAAGAGCCGCGACTACGCCCACGAGGTGTGCGCCAAGCTGGAGGAGGCCGGCATTCGCGTGGTCTGCGACGACCGCGACGAGAAGATCGGCTACAAGATCCGCGAGGCCCGCAGCATCGACCGCGTGCCCTACATGCTTATCCTGGGCGAGAAGGAGGTCGAGGCCGGCAACATCTCCGTCCGCGATCGCTCCAACGAGACCGTTCAGATGAGCGTTGACGAGTTTGTTGCGAAGGTGCTCGAGGAGATTAAGACTCGCGCTTAGCACAAACAACACAAGAAGTAACAAAGGCGATCGTCCTAAAGGGCGGTCGCCTTTTTTGTTGTCAATAGAAGAAAAGCCGCTGGTTAGAGCGGCTTTTTTGTTGTGCAAAAAGGTACGCTTCGCTCCTCTTTCGCGGCATCTCGCCACGGCAGCTGCCCGCTCGCTGACGTTTGCTCCATCTGGGCTGTTGAAATGATCCATGCGGTCCGTCTCATTTGCTCAATTTGCTGGGATGGGTTGGGTATCATGGTGAAAGCGATTTCAACGACAGGGGTGCTCGTGGTAAAGATGAAAGATGTGGCCGAGCTGGCCGGCGTTTCGAGCGCCGCCGTCTCACGCTACCTCAACGGTGGGTATATCTCGGCGGACAAGGCCGAGCGCATTAAGCAGGCGATTGAGCTGACCGGATACGTGCGGTCCAGCCAGGCTCGCGCGCTGCGCACCGGCTCCACCAAGCTCATCGGCGTCATCGTGCCCAAGATCAACTCGGAGTCCGTGAGCCGCATTACCGCCGGCATTGGCCAGGTGCTTGGCTGCCGCGGGTATCAGATGCTGCTTGCCAATACCGATAATGCTCCCGATCGTGAGCTCGAATACCTCGATTTATTCCAAAACCACCCGGTCGATGGCATTGTGCTGGTGGCAACTATGATTACCGACGAGCACCGTCGAGCGATTGAATCGTGCCGCGTGCCCATCGTGCTGATCGGCCAAAACGTCGAGGGCGCGGCGTGCGTCTATCACGACGATTACGAGGCCGCCTTTGAGCTGGGCCATGCACTTGCGGGTCGCGTGGACGGCAAGATTGCCTATATTGGAGTTACCGAAGAGGACCGCGCGGCCGGTTATGACCGCCGTCGCGGTTTTGAGGCCGGCTTGCGCGCCGCGGGCAACCCGCTCGATGCCGCCTTGATTCGCCTGGGCTCGTTTACGCTTGACTCGGGCTATCGCGCTGCGCGCGAGCTGCTTGCCGATGCTCCCGATGTTTCGTTTATCGCCTGCGCGACCGACACCATGGCGGCGGGCGCGCTGCGTGCTATCGATGAAGTTTGCGGCATGGGCGAGGGCATACACCGCGTGAGCGGTTTTGGCGACAACGCGTTTTTGCGCGCGCTGACGGGCGGCATTCCCACCGTGCACTATGGCTACCTGACCAGTGGCGTCGAGGCGACCAATATGTTGCTCAACACGCTCGATGGCGTGGAGGGGGAGAGCGGCCTCAAGACGCTCAAGCTCGGCCACCAGCTTATGAATGTCTAGGCTTTGGGCACGCCTGCCTGTCCCTGACCCGTCTGTTTTTGCCGTAAAACTACCATTCGCCGGCTTTTTCCTACCGTTCACCCTACTATGAAAACGATTACAGACATATGAAACTGAAACCGATTACAGTGTAAGTGTCAAAGATGGCCGGGTGCAGATGCTCCCGTTGGAGGAAAGGGAAGTCATGGACTACCGTAAATCAGCCCAAGAGGTGCTCGACAACATCGGTGGCGCCGACAACGTCGTCTCTTCCGCGCATTGCGCCACGCGTTTGCGCCTGGTGATTGCCGATAACGCCAAGGTTGACAAGGAGGCCCTCGAGAATATCGACGGCGCTAAGGGCGTCTTTGAGGCCCAGGGCCAGCTCCAGATTATCTTTGGCACTGGCACCGTCAATAAGGTCTACGACGAGTTCATTGCGCTCAGCGGCGTCGAGGCTGCCACCAAGGCTGAGGTCAAGGAGGCCGCGGCGCAGCAGCAGAACATCTTTATGCGAGCAATTAAGGTGCTCGGCGACGTCTTTGTCCCTATCATCCCCGCCATCGTGGCTTCGGGCCTGCTGCTGGGCATTATGAGTGCCCTCAACTTTATGGCCTCCAACGGCTTTATCGCGCTCGACACCAATAACTTTATCTACAAGATTGCCGACCTGGTCTCGGGAACGTCCTTTAGCATTCTGCAGATCCTGATCGGCTACTCCGCGGCTAAGGCCTTCGGCGCCAACCCGTATCTGGGTGCCGTCGTCGGTGGTGCGTTTATCAACTCCTCGTTGCAGAGCGCCTACACGGTTGCCTCCGAGGGCGTGCAGACCATGGTCAACGTCATCCCCGGTTTGTACAGCTTTGAGTGGGTCGGCTATCAGGGCCATGTGATCCCCATCGTTATCGCCTGCGCCATTCTGGCCTTCCTCGAGAAGCGCCTGCACAAGATCGTTCCCGAGATGTTCGACCTCTTTGTGACACCGCTCGTCTCCGTGTTCGTGACCGTGCTCGTGACGCTCGTTGCCGTCGGCCCCATCTTCGTCTGGGCCGAGAACGCCATCCTCGGTCTGATTCAGGCCCTGCTGACCCTGCCCTTCGGCATCGGTTCCTTTATCGTTGGCCTGTTCTATGCCCCCACGGTCGTTACCGGTATCCACCAGATGTACACCGCCATCGACCTGGGCCAGCTCGCCCAGTACGGCGTGACCTATTGGCTGCCCATCGCCAGCGCTGCCAATATCGCCCAGGGTGGCGCAGCGCTTGCCGTTGCCTTTAAGACCCGCGATGCCAAGATCAAGGGCCTGGCGCTTCCTTCGGCTCTGTCCGCCTTCATGGGTATTACCGAGCCTGCCATCTTTGGTGTGAACCTGCGCTTCTTTAAGCCCTTCATCGCCGGCTGCATCGGCGGCGGTTGCGGTGCCCTGGTCTGTGCGCTCACCTCGCTTGCTGCTTCCGGCACCGGCGTTACCGGTATCTTCGGTATCCTGCTGTGCCTGGCCCAGCCCGTGCAGTATGCGATCATGTTTGCGGTCGCCGCGCTGGTTTCCTTTGCCGTCTCGTTTGTCCTGTACAAGGACGAGCCCAAGGCTTCCGAGCAGGCCTAAGAGCTTTTGATTGAGGGGTGCCCGCGGGTTGTATGCTCGCGGGCGTTTCCCGTATCTGGCGCCGATCTCTGGTGCCTTGGTATTTTTGATCCGTTAGGACTTTGACATGTCTAATGCACTTGGTCGCGACCTTGCAAAGCTGGTTGCCGCTGTTGACGCTGCCGCCTCTGAGTGCGGCCATGGCGCGTATGGCCAGCGCTTCCACATTATGCCGCCGGCGGGCTGGCTCAACGACCCCAACGGTCTTTGCCAGGCGGGCGGCGTGTTCCATGCCTATTTTCAGTATGCGCCGTTTGATGTCGAGGGTGGCGTTAAGGTCTGGGGCCATGCGACGAGCCGCGACCTTATGACGTGGGACTACGTTGGCGCCCCACTGCTGCCCGACGAGCCGTTTGATTGCCATGGCGTGTATTCGGGCTCCGCGCTTGCCGAGGACGGCCGCATATGCGTGCTGTACACGGGCAACGTGAAGCTTTCTGATGCGGACGGTACGTACGACTACGTCAATACCGGCCGCCGCGCCGATACCGTCTATGTCGAGAGCGTTGATGGCCTTGCCGGTCGGGAGTTCAGCCAAAAGCGCGTGGTGCTGGCGTCCGATGATTATCCCGAGGACTTGACCTGCCATGTGCGCGATCCCAAGGTGTGGCGTGACGCGGACGGGCGTTATCACATGGTGCTGGGCGCGCGTCGTCGCGTGGATGGGCCGCATGTCGAGAGCCGTTTTTGTGCGATGCACGGCGAGGGTGCCGGGCGCGATGTGGGTGAGATCCTGGTGTATGGTTCGGCGGATATGCTGAACTGGGAGCTCGAGAGCCGTGTGTCTACGCCCGAGCGTTTCGGCTTTATGTGGGAGTGCCCGGGGTGTCTTGAGCTTAAGGCGGATTGCGGCGTACCGGCAAAGTTCCTTTCCTTCTCTCCTCAGGGGCTCGAGGGCGGTCGTTGGGACCGCGGCAATGTGTATGCCGCTGGCTACATGCCTGTAACGGGCGACATTACCGGTGGTGACGGTGCCTATGAGCTGGGCGAGTTCCGCCTATGGGACGCCGGTTTTGATTTCTATGCTCCGCAGGAGTTCACGGCCGAGGACGGTCGCCACATTCTGATCGGCTGGATGGGCATGCCCGATGAGCCGACCTATGACAACGCGCCCACCGTGGCGTGCGGGTGGCAGCACTGCATGACGG
>UQXT01000070.1 GCA_900545075.1 uncultured Collinsella sp.
CAGGCCCGCCCCCTCCGCCGCACACTGGGAACGCCACGTTAATGTCTGCTAAACCTTGCTCGCTCAGGCTAATGACTTTGTTGGGGGTCCACTATTTGCTGAAGGGTGAACTTGCATTGAGACGGTTCGCCTTCTTCTTGTGGCTTTGCCTCATCGAAATTGAAGATCATGATGGCGCAGTTGGGGAGTTTTGTTGGGAGCTCGAAGCCCTCTGGGGCTGCAGCCCTAATGAATTGGCGGCTGGCGCTGCCGTGGCTTACTGCTAGGAGGGTTTCGATGCCCTCGGAGCCCATGATATTGGTGAGGGTGGCTACCATGCGCTCTTGCAGCGCACGGCTTCCTTCTCCTCCGAAGGGGACCAGGTCCTCGCCCGGATCCCAAACGTCGGTGGGCAGGGCGTCGTGGGGGCCTTCTTCGAAGGTGCCGTAGCAGCGTTCGATGATGCCTTCGCAGGGCTCGACTGCGGCGTCCGGACCGAGGAGTTCACATGCGACGAGACTTGCCGTGTCCATGGCTCGGCCTAAGGGTGATGAGACCACTTTGTCGGGGACGACGCCGTGGGCTTTGAGCCATGCGGCTGCCATTCCCGCTTGTTTGCGGCCCAGGTCGGTCAACGGTGAATCGCAGCGGCCCTGGACCAGCTTTTTGACGTTGAATTCCGTCTGGCCGTGGCGGAGTAGATACAGCTTCTTCATGCTCTCCCCTTCTGTATACCTAGCTTTACCGACACAGCCCTACTCGTGGGTATGCCCTACGTAGTCTTCGTCGATCGTAATCTTGGCAATCGACTTGGGATATTCCGATTCGACCCGTTGTGCCAGCGCGCGCTTTAAGTCTTCGGCACTCATCTGCAGATCCGAGGGACGCACGCAGTCAAAGATCACGTTGGTGTGCGTGGGACCCGGCACGCAACGAAGGTCGTGAATCGAAAGGCGGCTATCGATCTCCTGAGCCATTGCGTTGATACGCAGGCGCATGCTCGCCACCTTTGGATCGTCGGTCACGATGGGATCGTAATGGAGCGTGACGATCATGCCGTCCTCGTTCCTAAACGACTGCTCGATGTTATCGAGCGTGTCGTGACTTTCCAGCGGGCTAACCTCGGCCGCCATCTCGGCGTGCGCACTTGCAAACTTCCTGCCCGGACCGTAATCGTGAACCATTAGGTCATGAACGCCCAAAACGCCGGGGTAACTCATGATCTTGTCTCGGATGTGCTTGACCAACTTGGGATCGGGTGCCTGACCCAAAAGCGGGCTCACCGTATCTTGGATAAGCTCAAAACCGCTCCAGCCAATATAGGCGCCAACGGCAAGTCCGACCCAGGCATCAAGATTGATGTGCGTCACCTGGGAAACAATCGCGCACGCTAACACGGCGCCTGTGGCAAGGACATCGTTCTTGGAATCCTGAGCGGTCGCATGTAGCGTCTCGGACTCAATGCGGTCACCGAGCTTTTGGTTGAGGGCCGCCATCCACAGCTTAACAACCATCGAAAGTGCCAGGACTACCACCAGGGCAAGCGAGAACTCGACAGGCTCGGGGTGGATGATGCGGTCAAACGAGGACTTGATAAGCTCAAGGCCGATCAGCAGCACGAGCGCCGCCACGACCAGACCCGAGAGATACTCGTAGCGGCCATGTCCGTAAGGATGCTCGGGGTCGGCCGGCTTGCTCGCCAGCTTAAAGCCCAGCACGCTCACGATATTCGAGCTGGCATCGGACAGGTTGTTCATGGCATCCGCCACGATCGAAACCGATCCCGACAGCACGCCAATTGCGCCCTTCGCAGCGCATAGTGCCACATTGGCGAGAATACACACCACGCCCGTCAACGTGCCCACGCGCGCACGGTCGCCCTGCGCACGACGAACAATCCACTCGACCATCTATATCTGCCCCCACGGTACTACCTATATATCTATTGCTCAAACGGATTGTAGTGTAGCCACTTTGTCTCCCAGATACAAAGAGGCCGCAGCCCGCACGGGCCACGGCCTTGGAGCATGACAAAAGAATCGTCCTTTTGTCGCACAGGTTTATGCGCTTACTTCAGCAGCGCTCGCCACTGTTTCGGGCGAATCGGCTTCGTCTTCTGCCGCCTGCACCTTCGTCGGCACCACGCCAAAGCAGCAGCTCAACGCCGCAGACACCGCAAATGCCACACCGCCGGCAGCACAGCACCACAGCAGGTTCGAGATGCCGCCCGTGGCAAAGCCAATGACCATAAGGACATTCGTCATGCCGATGGTATAGGCCGTAACGTGGCCCACGGCCGCAACAAGGCCTCCGACGGCGCCGCCAATGGCCATGCACGTCAGGCACCTGCCATATTTAAAGCCGCAACCGTACAGCGCCGGCTCGCTTACGCCGCCAAGAACACCCGAGATCGAATAGCCCAACATGAGCGCCTTCTCGTCCTTATCCGCAACGCGGAGCGACGCGCCAAAGGGCATGCCCCAAACGGCAAACGTTGCCATCGTCGCGGCGATCAGGATGCACGAATCCGTTCCCACACTCATAAACTGCGCGTAGGCGAGCGATAGGACGACGTTGCTGACGCCCGCAATCTTAAGGAACTCCCAGCCAGCGGCAAGCCCCATGAGCGTGAGCAGCGACACGATACCACCGGAATTGCCAAGCATAAACATAAGCTGGCCCAACAGCATGCCCAGATAGCTGCCCGCCGGCGCCGTAATACACAGCGAAACCGGAACCATGACAAGCATGGTCGCAAACGGAACGAACGAAAACGCCATGGCCTTAGGGATAACGCGCTGAAAGGAACACTCCACTCGCCATAGCACGGGCACCGAGATGAGAACCGGAATAACAGTCGTCGTGTAATCGTTGACCGGCGCGGGAAGCAGACCATACACGGAAGTCATCGATGCCCCCGTCGTCGATGCGACATCGACGAGCTTGAGCAGATCGGGCGCAATCAATACGCCGCCCAGCATCATGCCCAGCTGCTCCGAGCAACCGAGCTGGCGGGCGGCCGCCCAACCAAGATAAATGGGCAAAAAGTAGTAACCGGCGTTATAAAGCCAACTGTAGAACAGGCGATAGATTTCGGAATCGGCAGACCACAGGCCCAGCATGCCTTCGCCCATAATGACGGCGACGGTGCGGAACAACGCCGCGCAGACAATAAACGGCAGCGCCGACATCATACTTTTGGACAGATAGTCCACCACGGCCATGGCGTTTGATGAAACCGTCGTTGTAAACGAGGTGTTAGAAACTTGTGACATGGAGCGCCTTTCCCAATGTGACAAGTGGGCTGTCCCTTTGTCACATCGTGCGGTACTGACCGATTGCGCGGTACTTTTCGTAGCGGAGGTTTGTGAGGGTCGCGTCGTCGAGCTGCCCAAGCGTATCGAAGGCATCAAATGCCGAGGACATGACGGCACCGGCGATCTCCTCATGCGACAGGCCCCTATCGTCAACAATGCCGTCGATGATGCCGAGCGCCAACAGATCGGGGGCCGTGAGCTTAAGCGCCTCGGCGGCCTCATTCGCGCGCTCGGTATCCTTCCACAGGATCGACGCACAGGCCTCGGGGCTCACGACTGAATAGGCCGAGCTCGACAGCATAAAAATGCGATCAGCCACGGACAGCGCCAGTGCGCCACCGGATCCGCCCTCGCCTGTCACCACCGAGACAATCGGCGTCTTGAGGCCGCTCATCTCCATGAGATTCTGAGCAATTGCCTCGCCCTGGCCGCGCTCCTCGGCACCGATGCCGCAAAACGCGCCCGAAGTATCGACCAGGCACAAAACCGGTCGACCAAACTTTTCGGCCTGGCGCATAAGGCGACGTGCTTTGCGATAGCCCTCGGGATGCGCCATGCCAAAGTTGCGGCGCATACGCTCTTTGGTCGTGGTGCCGCGCTCGATGGCGATGACCGTTACGGGGCGTCCGTCTTTCCAGCCAATGCCAGCCACCACAGCGGCGTCGTCGCCAAAGTAGCGGTCGCCGTGCAGCTCCACAAATCCATCCAGGCCCAGCGAGATCATCTCGCCTGCCGTGGCGCGATCTGCCGAGCGGGTCTGCTTGACAATCTCGAGCGCGGTTTTTGGTGCCGTCGAGCGCTTGAACAAGTGTCCCAGCTTTTTGCCGCGGCGACCCGTATGCACGATCTCATGCGGAGCCCCCAGGCCGGGCGCGTGCCCTTCGTGCAGCGCCAGCAGCTCGCCTACCGTGAGCGCAATCTCGCCACGCGGAACAACGGCATCGCAAAAGCCGTGCTCCAGCAAAAACTCGGAGCGCTGGAATCCCTTGGGCAGGCGCTTGTGCATGTTCTGCTCGATCACGCGCGGGCCTGCAAATGCCGTCAGGGCATCGGGCTCGGCCAGGATAATGTCGCCCTCCATGGCAAAACTCGCGGTTACGCCTCCGGTCGTGGGATCGGTGAGCACCGTGATATACAGGCCGCCCGCCTCACTGTGGCGCCTAACCGCCGCAGAAATCTTGGCCATCTGCATAAGCGAGGTCACGCCCTCCTGCATGCGCGCACCGCCCGAAACGGTAAAGCCGACAACCGGCAATCCCAGTTCGGTCGCACGCTCAAATGTGCGACAGATCTTCTCGCCCACCACGGAGCCCATCGAACCCATCATAAAGTTGGCATCCATAAAGAAGAGCGCGGTATCGCAGCCGCAGATTTTACCCCTGCCGCACACAACGGCATCGCGCTCGCCCGAACGCTCGCTCACGCTCTTGAGCTTGTCGGCATAGCCGGGAAACGAGAGGAAATCCTCCGACGCCAGATTGGCATCCCATTCCTCAAACGTGCCCTCATCGACCGTCATGCGCATGCGCGCGCGACCGCTCACGCGAAAGTGTTTGCCGCAACGAGGGCAGACCTCGAGGTTGTCGTGCAGGCGTGCCTCATCGATCACGCGGCGGCACTCCGGACACTTGATAAATACGTGGCGCGCGGGAAACTCGGCGCACGACTCGGTCATCGGCCCCTCGAGGACGTTGACCGTCTTCGCTTTTCTATTCATCAGCATAGAGATGCCCCATCAGATCGGTGTGGTACATGCCCGACAAGAACTCATCGTTTGCCAGCACGTCGAGCTGCAGCTCGCTGTTTTCGCTCACGCCCTCAATCACGAGCTCGCCCAGGGCCGAGCGCATCTTGCGAATGGCGCCGTCGCGCGTGGGCGCACACACGATGAGCTTGCCGAGCATGGAATCGTAGTACGGCGGGACTTTCGCACCGGTAAACATGGCGGAATCCCAGCGCACGCGCGGACCACCCGGCACACGCAACGCGGTGACCGTTCCGCATGACGGCAGAAAGTCCGGCGTTTCGGCATTGATGCGGCACTCCATGGCGTGGTTGTGGACCGGCATGTCCTCCTGCTCAAAGGGCAGAGGCTGGCCGGCTGCCACGCGCAGCTGCCACTTGACCAAGTCGGTATCGGTCACAAACTCCGTAACCGGATGCTCCACCTGCAAGCGCGTGTTCATTTCCATAAAGTAGAAATTGCCGTCGTCCGAATACAGAAACTCGATGGTACCGGCTCCTTCGTAGCCGACGGCACGAGCCAGGTCACGCGCTGCCTTGTGCATGCGAGCACGAATGTCGTCGTGTCCGTCGAGGCACGGCGCGGGACTCTCCTCAATCAGCTTTTGGTTGCGGCGCTGCACCGAGCACTCGCGCTCGCCGAGCGAAAACACATGGCCCTGCTTATCGGCCATAATCTGCACCTCAACGTGATGCGCCGGCGCGACGAACTTCTCCATGTAGCACTCGCCGTCGCCAAAAACGGCCTCGCCCTCGGCGCGCGCCTCGATGAACGCCTTTGCCGCATCTTCCATGCGATCGACCTTGCGAATGCCGCGACCGCCGCCACCTGCACGCGCCTTAATGAGCACGGGGCAGCCAATGCGCTCGGCCTCGGCCGTTGCCTCCTCGGGGCTTTTGAGCAAATCGCAGCCCGGCACGATGGGCACGCCCGCCGCGGCAGCCGTTCGACGTGCGGCGTCCTTGTCGCCCATGCTGTCGATCACCTCGGCCGAAGGACCGACAAACGCCAGGCCATACTTGTCGCAGTCGCGTACGAAGCTCGCCTTCTCGGAAAAGAAGCCATAGCCGGGATGAATTGCCTTAGCTCCCGACTTTACGGCACAGGTGAGCACGGCATCGTCGTTGAGGTAGCTCTCGGCAAGACGCGGGCCGCCGATGCAATACGCCTCGTCGGCAAGCTGCACGTGCAGCGCGTCCGCATCGGCCGTAGAATAAACGGCGACGGTCTTGATGCCCATATCGCGGCACGCGCGGATAACACGGACCGCGACTTCGCCGCGGTTGGCGATGAGCACTTTGTCGAACATGAAGCCTTCCTTAACTTTCGTGCATGAGTGCAAAAGACATATCGGCGCGGCAGCAAACCTCACCGTTGACGCTCGCAGTACCTGTCGCAAAGCGGAACGGCCCGCGCGCACGCGTGATGGAGCACACCAGATCCACCGTGTCGCCCGGGCGCACCGGACGCTTAAAGCGCACCTTGTCCAGACTCGTGTAGAACGGCGTCGCGCCGCGCGCCTCCTCATCGCCCATCAGCAGCACGCAGCAGTTTTGGGCGAGCATCTCGCACTGGATCACGCCGGGGACCACCGGGTTTCCCGGAAAATGCCCCTGCAAAAAGTATTCGTCGCCCGTAATCGTGATCTTGCCGTGGGCCTCGTCGCCCACCAGCTCGGCTTCGTCGAGCAAAAGCATCGGCTCGCGATGCGGCAACAGCTTCTTGAGCTCTTCTTTGTTCATGGATATCACCTATCCGATCCTCATGAGGCAGCTGCCAAACTCCACGAGGTCGCCGTCGGCCACGCAGATCTCGAGCACCTCGCCATCCGCCTCTGCCGTCACCTCGTTGAGAACCTTCATGGCCTCGATGATGCAGAGGGTCTCGCCGGCCTTGACCTTGGAGCCCACGTGCACAAACGGTTCGTCGCCCGGCGCCGGGGCAGCATAGAAAACGCCGACCATGGGAGCGGTCACCTCGGTGCCCTTGGGCTCCGGCGCGGCAACAGGCGCCTGCGCGGCGGGCTCCGGTGCGGCGGCAGGCATGGCGACAGGGGCCACCGCCGGAGCAGTCACGGCACCCGGCATAGGCATGGGTACGGCAACCGGCTGCGCGGCGCTCGCGCGCTCGAGTTCGACCGCGGTGCCATCGGGCTCCTCAACGCGTACGCGCGTGAGGCCGCGGTCCTCCATCACATCGGCTATCTCAGCAAGTCTTTTGGAATCCATGCTCTAGCTCCTTGCATATCTACGCAGCGCGATGGCGGCATTGTGTCCGCCAAAGCCCAGATTGGTCGAAAGCGCCCAGGTAAGGTCGGCGCGAACCGCGCGATTGGGCGTGTAGTCAAGATCGCAGGCGGGATCGGGCGTGTGGTAGTTAATGGTCGGCGGCACCACACCCTGCTCGAGCGCTATGGCACAGGCCATGACCTCGATGGCACCCGTGGCACCGATCATATGGCCGGTCATCGACTTGGTCGACGAGACATGTGCGGCGCGCGCCGCGTCCTCGCCGAGCGCTCGTTTGATGCCCGCCGTCTCGGACGAATCGTTGAGTTTGGTCGAGGTGCCGTGGGCGTTGATGTAGAGGCCCTCGGAAGGCTTAACGTCGCCCTCGGCCACCGCCAGCGATATCGCACGGGCGATACCTGCCGCGTCCGGGTCGGGACTCGTGATGTGGTAGGCGTCATCGGTGTTGCCGTAGCCCACGACCTCGGCGTAAATGTGCGCACCGCGGGCCCGTGCATGTTCCATGCTCTCGAGTACCAGCACGCAGGCGCCCTCGCCCATCACAAAGCCGTCGCGGTCTGCATCGAACGGGCGGCAAGCCGTCGCGGGATCGGGGTTGGTGGTCAATGCGCGGCAGGACGTAAAGCCCGCAACGGCATCGGGGATAATAGCCGCCTCGGCGCCGCCCGCGAGGATCGCGTCGGCATAGCCGTGCTTGATGGCGCGGAACGCCTCACCCACCGCATGGGCCGAGGTTGCGCACGCGGTCACCACGGGCAGGGTCGGGCCCTTTGCCTTATGGCGAATCGCGATGTTGCCCGAAGCCATGTTGGGGATCATCATCGCGATCATGTAGGGCGATGCGCGACGAGGCCCGCGATCGGCAATCGTGTGGACGTTGTCGACAAGCGTCTGCATGCCGCCCACGCCCGAGCCCACGTAGACGCCCAAGCGCTCGCGATCGATGGCGCCTTCGACATCAAAGCCCGCATCGTGCATGGCCTCGTCCGACGCCGCCATCGCAAACTGAACACAGGGGTCGAGATGCTTGGCGTCATGCTTGCCAAAGTACTCGTTGCCGTCAAAACCCTTGACCTCGGCCGCCACCTTGACGGCAAATGCATCGGTATCAAAGTGCGTGATCGGACCGATGCCGCACGTGCCGGCGCACATGGCCGCCCAGGTGGCAAGCGCGGTGTTGCCGAGCGGCGATACGGCACCGATGCCGGTGATTGCAACTCTCTGTTCCATCATGGTCTCCTCATCCAAGCCGTTGTGTGGCTCTGGTTTCTACATCGCCATTCCGCCGTCGACGCGTATGACTTCGCCCGTAATGTAAGCAGCCGCATCGCTCGCTAAAAAGCGCACCACACCGGCCACCTCCTCGGGCTGCGCCATACGCTTAAGGGGAATCTGCTCCTCGGTTGCCGCACGCACCTTCTCCGAGAGCTTTGCCGTCATATCCGTCTCGACAAACCCGGGGGCGACCGCATTCACTCGTACGCCGCGGGGCGCAAGCTCGCGCGCCACCGCCTTGGTCAGGCCGATCACGCCCGCCTTGGAGGCAGCGTAGTTGGCCTGCCCGGCATTGCCCATCAGGCCCACAACCGAGCTCATGTTGATGACGCAACCGCCGCGCTGGCGCATAAAGGTCTTGGTGAGCGCGCGCGTCGTATTGAACGTGCCCTTGAGATTGACATCGAGCACGCGATCGAAGGCATCGTCGCCCATGCGCATGAGCAGGCCATCGCGGGTGATACCGGCGTTGTTGACGAGCGCCCAAATGGAGCCAAAGTCGTTGAGGACCGTCTCCATACATGCGTTGACGGCAGCGGAGTCGGCCACGTCACATTGATACGCGCGAGCTGTGGCACCAGCGGCCTCGCAGGCTTCGCACGTCTCGCGCGCCGCATCGACGCTACCGGCATAGACGACGGCGATATCAAAGCCGTCCTCCGCCAGGCCAACCGCACAAGCGCGGCCGATACCACGCGAGCCGCCCGTGATCAGTGCCACGCGACGTGAATCGTTGCGCTCGAGCGCGCCGTTGTTCAAGTTGCCCATGTCATTCCTTTCGGGTTACAGCCCTGTGGGCTATGCGAGCTCGTCGGCAATAGCTACGACCTGCTCGGCTGTTTCGCACGAATACACGCGAACGTCGCTCAGCGTACGCTTGACCAGGCCAGACAGCGTTTTGCCGGGGCCAATCTCAATAAACGTGTCGATGCCCTGATCCTGCAGCGCATGCAGTGTGTCGACCCAGCGCACGGCATGGCTCACCTGGTTGGCCAAGACATCCGATGCTGCTCGCGGATCCGCCGGATAGGGCGCCGCCGTCATGTTTGCCATAACAGGAATCAGCAGCGGAGACGGCGTGTGGCCGTCTTGGATATACGTCGCCAGCCCCTCAGTCGCCTCGGCCATATAGGGGCTATGAAATGCACCCGACACCGCGACTTTCATAGCGCGGCCGCCAGCCTCTTTTACCAGGACGTCGAGGGTCTTCAACGCATCGGGCGCTCCGGCCACAACCGTCTGCTGCGAACTGTTGTAGTTGACCGGCCAGCAGTCCTCGCCGGCCCGCGCAGTCAGGTTCTCGACTTGCGCCGCATCGAGTTTGATGACGGCGCGCATGCCGCCCGGATGGCGCTCGGCAGCCGCGGCCATCAGCGCCGCGCGCTCGCACACGAGCTCAAAGCCCGCTCGCGTATCGAACGCCCCCGCAAAGGTGAGCGCGGCGACCTCGCCTAGCGAGAATCCCGCACAGGCGGCAGGTACCACGCCGCGCTCACGCAGGGCGGCAGCCGCTGCTAGGTCGTGAACGAACACGCACGGCTGCGTGTTCTCGGTCTGCGAGAGCTCCTCCTTGGAGGCACTCCGGCATTGCTCGCTGGTCCCCGGGCGCACCTCGTCGGCAATGGCGAACACCTCGGCGGCCGCCGGCGATGTCTCGATCAGATCGACGCCCATCGCGGGGTGTTGGGCACCCTGGCCGGCAAACAGAAACGCTACGCTACCCATGCGCACGCACCCTTCAGGACGCGCTCGGCGCCATCGACCAGATCGTCAACGATTTCACGTGCGCTCTGGCGCTCGCTAACCATGCCGGCAATCTGTCCACACAAATACGAACCCTCTTCGTAATTACCGTCCTTGGCGGCCTTGCGAAGGGCGCCCGTGCCCATGGCGCCGAGCTCCTCGACACTTACGCCCGCCGCCTCGCTCTTGGCGTAGGCGTTGGTAAAGGGGCTCTTGAGGGCGCGCACCGGATGTCCCGTCGAGCGACCAGTCGCACGCGTCGAAGTGTCGTTGGCCTTCAGGACCATCTCTTTGTACTGCTCCGAGACGGTGCACTCGTCTGCGACCAGAAAGCGCGTACCCACTTGCACGCCTTCGGCGCCCAGCATAAAGGCGGCCGCCACGCCGCGGCCGTCGGCAATACCGCCGGCGGCCACGACGGGAATGTCGACCGCATCGACGACCTGCGGCACCAGTGCCATCGTCG